>NZ_JBNDMQ010000003.1:0-442260 GCF_050436665.1 Paraburkholderia sp. EB58
GGAAATTGTTGTCCATCATGTAGCGGCCGTCGGTTTCCATCGTGTCCGAACAGGCGCCTTCGTGGAACACCGCGCGCACCTTACCGAAATCGCCGCGCGCAAAGCGTTCAACAAATTCAGTCTTGTCGAGATAGTCGTCAATCTCGCAATCGACGAGATTCTTGAACTTGTCGGCACGCGTGAGATTGTCGACGGCGATGATGCGTTGTTCACCGCGCTCGTTGAGCGCTTTCACGAGGTTGCTGCCGATAAAGCCGGCCGCGCCGGTGACGATGATAGTCATGAGGGGTATCCAGGAACGCCGCCGTGCCCACTCGCGGACATGTCGGGGAAAAGTTCTGTGTAGTCGACGGTCGCAGTGCCCAGCTTGCCCACCACGATACCGGCTGCCCGATTGGCAATGCCCACAGCCTCTGTGAGCGGCAAACCCGCGCCCAGCATGGCCGCGAGCGTGGCAATGACGGTATCGCCGGCGCCCGAGACATCATACACTTCGCGTGCAACGGCCGATTCATGCATCACGCCCGCGTCGGTGAAGAGCGTCATGCCCTCCTCTGAGCGGGTCAGCAGTAACGCCTCCAGTTCAAGCGACGCACGCAACTCGGTCACACGCGCAAGCAAGTCATCTTCCGATTTCCACTGGCCGACCACATCTCGCAGCTCGGCGCGATTCGGCGTAATCAATGTCGCACCGCGGTAACGCTCCCAGTCGTCGCCCTTGGGATCGATTAGCACAGTCTTGCCAGCTGTCCGGGCGGCCGCGATCATCTTCGTTACGTGCGTCAGACCGCCTTTCGCGTAGTCGGAAAACAGCACGATATCGTGCGCGGGCAATAGCGCTTCGAACCTCGCGAGGCCCGCGAGCAGCACCTCGTGTGCCGGCCACTTCTCGAAATCGACCCGCAGTAACTGCTGTTGCCGCGACAGCACTCGAAGCTTGATGGTGGTGGGCAAGTCGATATCGCGCTCCAGGTGCGCGTTCACGCGGCTCTCCTGCAGCAGTTCGATGATGCGCTCGCCCGGCTCATCCGCGCCGACTACACACAGCAATCCGGCCTGCGCACCCAGCGCAGCCACATTGCGCGCCACGTTCGCGGCACCGCCGAGGCGATCCTCAGTGCGCTGCACATGCACAACCGGGACCGGCGCCTCCGGGGATATACGGTTCACGTCACCAAACCAGTAACGGTCCAGCATGACGTCCCCCACGACCAGCACCCGGCCAGCCGCCAAT
The DNA here is from genome assembly GCF_050436665.1 of Paraburkholderia sp. EB58. NCBI lineage: Bacteria > Pseudomonadati > Pseudomonadota > Betaproteobacteria > Burkholderiales > Burkholderiaceae > Paraburkholderia > Paraburkholderia sp. EB58. The sequence continues at coordinate 1,235 of NZ_JBNDMQ010000003.1, forward strand.
CTGGCGAGCGGCACTGCCGACATTGGCTTCTCGCCAGCACCGCTGTGCGCCTCTGTATCTTGAAAATGAATCATGGAAACGGATGGAAAGCGAATGGTTAAACGGCCGGGCCAGACACGTGGCAGCCCAACTGCCTGAACGTCTCATACACCTTTGAGAATTTCACGCGCGAACGTTGGGTATGCGGCTCTATACGCATGCTATGCCTCAGCGCCTTAACCAGGCACCAAACCAGGCGCCTCGGCCGCGCCAGATGCAGCATTATAAGGGACCGGTTCGGTACGTTCGCCGAACCGCCCAGGAACCCAATTTGCATGCCTCGCGTGGTTTGCTGGGCGAAAAATCGACAATTCATTAGCGCTTCTTCGTGCGCAGACGCCGGATCAGTCTCCAGCTGCGCAGGGCCAGAGGCTTCACGCCCGGGGTTTTGAGCACCTTGTCTACAGTCCTCTCGACCTTCAGGCCAATTCGCTTCGCCACCGTAGGGATCACCGTCGAAGCTTCGGAGGCGAGAAGGAGCTGGTCGAGCTGGCGCAACCGGTCCACCAGCGCACCATAAGAGACCGTACGCCGCGCCTGTTCCAGCGCGTGAAAAACCTCGACAGCCGAACGGTCCCAACCGTTTTGCTCACCGAGATTTCCGGGGGCGACCCAGTTCACACCGTTCTCACGCAGGTCGGCCACCAGTTCGTCCAGCGTGCAAAAGTAGTGAATATTCTCAGCGCCCTGGATATTACTGGCCAACTCCCTGTACAACGCCGAATCTCTAACATAGATCGGCCGTTTGCGTGCCAGCGAATGCAGGATCGGAAAACCGAAGCCCTCATAGTGGCTCGGGAAAACCACCGCTTCCGCATCAGAATAGAATTTCTCGAAAGTCTCATTCGGGAGGTTGCCGCTCTCGTAAGCCTCGACGTTGCTGTACGGCGAGGGCTCCTCGCCATAACCGACTGCAACGACCTTGCGGTCCGCGAATGCCGCAGCAATGGCATCCACGGTCGGACGGACAAACTTGTGGCTAAAGTGATTGCCAATGACAAAGAGGTGCGGTTTTGCCCCTGCGGTGCGCTCTCGTGGAAGTGCGTACTCCGACACGTCGAGCGAGTGGCGCGAAACCCGCTGCAAAACTCTGGCTCCCAGCCTGAAACGGGTAGCGATACGATCGAGTGTAAAACGGGAGTTCGTGAACAGGACGTCGATCTGCTCGAACACATAACGCCAGATCTTGGCATCGAACGTGAGCGACAAATACCCACAGTCGTACGAAATCGTGTCGAGCATGAAGATGCCAATTACGGGCGCACGCCTGACGATGCGCGAGACAGCCTTGACATCAAAAGGTTGACCCACACGAACAATAGCCGTCACTTTCGCGGAGGCATCCTGGACGTCCAGGCGTCGGACACCGGGGAGCCGGCTCAGACCATGGAAGTTCCACGCGGTCTGGTCCATGTAAACCGCGATATGGCAGTACTTTGGCCAAGTGCGTACAGCCGCCTCAAGCAGCTTGATACCGGACTCGAAGGTTCCGTTGAAGTGGGCCGCAAAGTTCGAAAAGTCGAATGCGAAGGTCAGTCGGCCCGCATCCGCGTCGACATATTCGAGGAGGTCTTCGGCAAGGTATTCCGGCGAATTGAAATACTGATAGATCAGCGACAGATATTCCGGATACCTGGAGTGCAGTACGGGTGCGTTCTTCGCCTCGCGCGAAGCTTTAGACTGTGCAGACTCGGCGAAGGACTGCTCACCCTGATGCCATACGAACGCACGATTCGCAAGTACGGCGCGGTAGCCGCAGCGGTTGGCGCGAAGAATCAGATCGTTCTCTTCGTTGTAGCCCTTCCCATAGATCGGGTCCAGTGCGCCCAACTCGCTGTAGACCGACCATTTGACGTAGAGACAGAATCCCACCGCCGTCGGCACAAACGAGAAGCGCGGCAGACTGGCAGAATTTTTTACGAAAGCGGTATATCCATCCGCCGGCGTCACATCGCAGTCCAACGAGGAATGCGGCAGCGTGGCAAGCGTCGCGTTATTGCTGCGGGGCGAAACGAAACCGATCATCGGGTCGCACTGGGCGACCTCAAGAATCTCTCGTAAAGCGCCCGGGAAGACGATCGTGTCGGAATTCAGCAGAATGACATCCGCACGCTCGCCCTTCGCATGGGCGAAGGCCGCGTTGCAGGTACCAATGAATCCCAGGTTGGCAGCATTACGCACCACCTGGAACTGAACGGCACTGTCGTCGAACCTGCAATTTTCGAGCGCTTCCTGAAGCGGAGCGTAGTCGGGGCTGTCGTTGTAGAAGAAGACCTTGCCGCCGATCTCGCTAATCTCTCCGGCGATTTCATTAAGCGACCTGAATATCTGGGCGACCAGTTCTTCCTTCTTGTAGAACGGCACCACGATGTGAACAGCGTCACCCACGCAGCGCTGAAAGCCAGTGTCCGGTAACGATTCGGCATCCGGGACAATTAGCGCCTCACGCAACGTTTCTGTAGCGTTCTTCCCAGCCGCACCACGAAGTGAAGCGGTGCCGTCGCGGCTCCCGGCTTCCGCCGCCAGTGGGACCAGGTTGCGCGCCTCATCAGCGCTGCGCACAGGCCGCAAATCCCGCAGGTCGAGACTTCCAGCCTTCTCTGCGGGCACGAGGATCAGAAGCGCTTCCTGCAAGTCGCCAAACAGGTTGTCCCTGCAGTGCCGGTAATTTTCCGGGTTAAACGCGTAGTCGACATGGCCGAATATAAGGTAGTCCCGACTACTGCCCCACGCGAGAATATCGTCCGCGTCGCTCACAGCGTCGCCGCCTAGCGTAATGACAGGACGGCATCGCGCAACCGTGTCTGCGGCTGTGCGGAGAACCTCGGCTGCGGCGCCGGGAACATCGATATGGACGAAATCGAGCCGCGGTAAATTCGACGTATCAAGCGCCTCCATCGACGCGCCGGATCCCGCTCCGTGAAGCGTGATCGTGCCAGCCAGGTGATTCGATGCGATATTTCTTTCCAGAACTGGCAGTGCTTCTGTGCGGAACTCATACGCATGCACGTGGCCGCCGTGATCGACCCAACGCGCGAACGCGACCGTGCGCGTTCCAATGGATGCGCCGAGGTCCGCCACCACGCTTTCAGGCTCGATGAAACGCCGCATGACGCAGAGTTGGCGCTCCGCCCATTCGCCGTAAAGCCGCAACGCCTCCGAGACGATCAAATCACCCGGAGCCGTTTCAATATAACCGTATTTGCATTGCAGTTGCGCCATTGCCCAGAGCTTCTCCGTCAATTGATGTCGAACGTTACGGACAGTGACGGGGCACCGAATTTTCCGTGCACGAGATTCGTGCCAAGTGCTGTCAGTACGATGACATCGTGCATCAGGTGATGCTGGACATGCTCGCTACCCGGCCCCTCCGCGAATGCCACGTCGATCGTGTACTCGCCTCTGATCAGCGCCGGAAAAGTCATCTTGAACGCAGCCTCGACTTCAGTGCCCGATTCCGCGACGATCGCTTGATCGCGCAGGTAGCTATCGGTGCTCTCTCCGATCAGCGTTTGGCCGGTTTTGTCCTTCAGCACAAAACCGATGGCCGGAAAGGTCATATCCTTGTTAACGCTTGCGCGGATAACGAGGCTGATTTCGTCCTCGGACTTAAATTGGCTCACCGCGTTTCCATGCACGTCGCGGAAAAACGCCGAAGTGATATTCGCGCCGCCGAGCCCAAAACTGTCGGCTTCGCGACGGAACGACGACGCGTGATAGCCAACCGGCGGGACGCTGTCGAGCGAGTACTGACGTCTGCGTCCGCCGCGACCATTAGCCACCTCGGTTGTCGACGGTCCATCCGCCTCGACTGATGGGACGGACTCAATTGCCTCCGAGTGCCCCGCCGCTTTCTCCGAATATAGATCGCGCAGGTACACCATCGCAATGTCCTTCGGCGTACCGGTCTGATACAGATACTCGGACCCCTCGCGCCGAAGCAGGACTGCGGATTCGCACAACGCGTTCACCGCCCCCATATCGTGGCTCACAAAAAGCAGCGTGCCACCATTCGACTTGAAGTCGAGCAGAAAACGCATGCACTTCTGCTGAAAGAAGGCGTCGCCCACGCTCAACGCTTCGTCGACGATCAGGATGTCGGCGTCCACGTGAGCAATAACGGCAAAAGCGAGCCGGACGAACATGCCGCTCGAGTATGTCTTGACCGGCTGATCAACGTAGTCGCCGATACCCGCGAAGGTGGTGATCGCTTCGTACCGCGCGTCGACCTGCTCGCGCGTGAGGCCGTGTAACGATGCGGAAAGATACACATTCTCACGGCCGGTAAACTCTGGGTTGAAGCCCGCGCCCAGTTCGAGGAGGGCGGCAACCTTGCCATTGACGGTGATGCGCCCTTCTGTCGGATTCAACGTACCGCAAATCATCTGCAACAGCGTCGACTTGCCTGCGCCGTTGCGGCCGATGATCGCGACCGTTTTGCCCTTTTCCACCGTAAACGAGACACCGTGCACGGCCCAGAACTCACGGAAGTACCGGCGCTTGCCGCGAAACACCATCTGAAGCAAACGATCTACCGGTCTGTCATAGATGTGATAGCACTTGCTCAGATTTTCGATTTTGATAGCGAAATCAGAGGACATCTGCAAACCCTTTTCGGGTTTTCTCAAACCACGAGTAACCAATCCAAAGAACGACTAGTGAAGCAACCAACACGGGCAAATACGCGCCAAGCGCAATACCGTTGTGCCACATTAGAACCCTGCGAACCTGTTCAATAATCGGCACCAACGGATTCAGCCCGGCGATTGCACGGAACCTGACGGGAATGGCCTCCGCCGGGTAAAAAATCGGGGTCATGAACATCAACACGGTAGTTACCAAGCCGGTGATCTGCGCGGTGTCCCGCACAAAGACGCCCAACGCCGAAAAGAACCAGGCAATTCCCAGCGAGAAGAAGATAAGCGGGATCAGCGCGATCGGGAAAAGCAATACCGTGGGAGACGGAATGCCGATCGCGATCAGGTAAAACACCAGCCAGACAATGAAACTCACAAACAGGTGGAACAACGCGACCGCGACGGTCACGCATGGCAACACTTCAAGAGGGAAAACCACCCGCTTGACGTAGTTCGTGTTTGACAAAATGATTGTAGGCGCGCGGTTGAGACACTCCGCGAACATGTTGAACACGAGCAATCCAGAGAACAGCACCAGAGCGAACTCTGATCTTGAACCACTACCACCAGGCCAGCGCGAGCGGAAGATCAGGCCGAACACGAAGGTGTAGACGGCAAGCATCAGAATTGGCTGAAACACCGACCAGAACAGACCGAGCACGGAGCCCCTGTAGCGACCCAACACTTCCCGCACTGTAAGAGCAACGATCAAATTGCGGTGCTCGATCAGAGAGCCCACCATCCTTCTTGGAGAGGTAAATAAACGCAGCATATTGCCTAAAAAATCGAGGCCATCGATAAGGAAGTAACTTGATACACGGACGGTAACGAACCCTGCGCGACGTTATTGGTTTTGAATACGGCCATAGTTATCCTCAAAGCGGACGATGTCGTCCTCGCCAAGATACGACCCTGACTGCACTTCGATCATCTCCAAAGGCACCTTGCCCGGATTCTCGAGTCGATGCAGCGTACCCAAGGGGATATAAGTCGACTGGTTTTCGGAAAGGAGAATGGTGGTGTCGCCATTCACCACGCGCGCCGTACCGCTTACGACGATCCAATGTTCAGCGCGGTGATAGTGCATCTGCAGCGACAACGACGCGCCCGGATTGACGACGATCCGCTTGACCTGAAACCGCTCGCCGCTGTCCACACCCTCGTAGCTACCCCAAGGCCGGAAAACCCTGCGATGAGTTTCGGACTCTATGCGACCTTGAGCATTCAGAATGTCAACGATCTTTTTGACATCTTGCGCGTTCTCTTTGCTCGCCACTAACACCGCATCGGCCGTCTCGACAACGACCAGATTGTCGACGCCAAGGACTGCCACCATGCGATGTTCGCTACGCACAAAGCTATTCGATGTGCCATGGGAAACAACGTCGCCGGTGAATGTGTTGCCGTCGTCGTCAAGAGCGCTAATCGCTGCGAGAGCACTCCATGTACCGACGTCGCTCCAACCCAAACCGGCGGCAGCCAGCACGACCGCGTCACCGGTATGCTCCATCACCATGTAATCGATGGAGTCGGACCGGCTTGCAGAAAACGCCTCGCGATTCAAACGCAGGAAGTCCAGGTCTTGCTGGGCGAGGTCGACCGCGTTCCGGACGTGCTCGAGAACATCAGGCGCAAACAGCGCCAGTTCCCGCAGATAGGCATCAGCGCGGAACAAAAACATGCCGCTGTTCCAGTAGTACTCACCGCTAACGAGGAAGTCCTTGGCACGCGCAGCATTGGGCTTTTCTACGAATTCCGCAACTTGATAAGCCCCACCCCCGCAATCTTGAGCAGCATCCCGGCGAATATAACCATAGCCGGTGTGAGGCTCGGTTGGCTCAATGCCGAACGTGACAAGCTTGCCGGCGGCCGCATGAGGTAGCGCCCGCTCGACCACCTGCTGAAACAGCGCGGTGTTCTCAATGACGTGATCGGCTGGCAGAACCAGCAGCACAGCCTCAGGATCGTCTTTGGCAGCGATGAGCGCGGCCGCCGCGATCGCAGGACCGGTATTGCGGCCGACGGGCTCCAACACGAGTCGAGCACCCTTCACGTTGATCTGCCGCAACTGCTCTGCCACAAGGAAGCGCTGCTCGTCGTTGGTGATCACCATCGGCGCTTCGATCGCCGACACACCGCTGAGCCGGCCCACGGTCTGCTGGAGCAATGTTTCTTCGCCATGCAGCGCCAGGAACTGCTTCGGGTAGCCGCTGCGCGACAGAGGCCACATGCGAGTGCCTGAGCCACCGCAAAGAACTACCGGGGTAATCGTCATATCCGTGAACTGAATCGCGTTCATTGAACCTTGCAAACGGCTTGGCAAAAGTGCGCGGCCATAAATGTATAATTATCGCACGCTAGGGAACCAGCGCGTACGCTGCTTCCAGGACCCGAACCGGCACGCTGCGACAACGTGTGCCCACCATGGCTCTCTTCCTCCTAGCGTCCTGATAGTCGTCTAATTCACCACAGGGCAGTCCAAATCTTGTCGCACCGCTCCGACGCAGTCGTCGTCACGTACGAACCCGAAATAGGCACGCTGCTGAGCCTCATCTCCGCCCTCGCGCCACAGGTCGACAAGATCGTGGTTGTCGACAATGGATCCGCAAACTTGTCGAGTTGGCGACATCAGTTGCCGAGCGAAGCCGTCCACCTGGTCGAACAAGGCTCGAACAATGGCATTGCCACCGCCCTTAACGCCGGATTCGCCGCAGTGCGACAGCGAGGTTCGGCCGAGTTCGTCGCACTATTTGATCAGGACAGCGCACCTTCCGACGGGATGGTCAGCCGGCTCGAATGCTATCACGACGAACTAATCGGTCGAGGACCCGTGGCGCAGATCGGCCCGTACTTCTTCGAGAAAAACCGCGGCCACTACTTACCTTTCATCGAGTTTGCAGCAGGCTTCCCGCGCCGCAAACATTCTCCTGAAACAGGAAGCTGGACGACGGCGGATTACCTCATCACGTCCGGAGCACTTGTCCCACTAAGTGCAATAGACCGGGTCGGCTTGCTGGATGAATCGCTCTTCATCGACTACGTCGACATCGAATGGGGTCTTCGCGCGAAGGCCGCCGGACTTCAAAGCTACGGCGTGTTCGATGTCAGGATGCAGCACGCAATCGGCGAAAAGGCCTTGAAACTCGCCACGGTGCGACTGGCAATGCACAAGCCGATTCGCAGGTACTACTACTACCGCAATGCGTTGTTGCTCTGTCGTCGCAACTACATACCGGTCAGTTGGAAACTTCACGAAGTCTTGCGGCTGTCAGTGAAGTTCTGGATATTTGCGCTGTTTTCGAGGCATCGCGTAGACGACGTGCGAATGATGCTTAAAGGCATCGCCGACGGCATCCGCGGCCGCGCTGGCAAACTTCGCGAGCGCAGCAACGCGCGTTAGCCTTTGTCCATCAACGTGAACCGAGACACAGACTCAGCGCATCCTTCCAGTCAGGTGCGCTGATCCCGAACACCTCTCTGAGCCTGTCGCCGGACATTTGCGAGTTTGTCGGACGCTTTGCCGGCGTCGGATATTCGCTCGCCGGAATTGGCAGAACGCTCGGCGACCTGTCGAGTTTTGCCAACTCGAAAATTGCCGATGCAAAACCATGCCATGACGTCGCACCACTCGCCGTCAAGTGATAGATGCCAGAGCGTTCGTGCCACCATTGCGCGGGATCTGACGCGGCTTTGGCCTGCGCGACCACATGAGCGGTCAGCGTCGCAATGGTGTTACTCCACGTTGGCGCCCCAATCTGATCGGCCACGACTTTCAATTCCGACCGCTCCGCACCGAGGCGCAGCATGGTCAACAGGAAGTTCTTACCACGTGCGCCATAAACCCAACTAGTACGCAAGATCAGGTGTTCCACACCACTTTCCACAATCGCATGCTCACCTGCCAGCTTCGTTCGGCCGTAGGCGTTCTGAGGGTCAGTCGTGTCTGTTTCGACGTAGGGACTATCCTTCTCGCCGTTGAAGACATAGTCCGTCGAATAGTGGATCAACGGCGCGCCCAGTTTCCTCGCCTCTTCGGCGAGCACGCCCGGCGCCTCACCGTTGATTCGCATCGCGAGATCAAGTTCGCTTTCTGCCTTATCGACCGCCGTGTAGGCAGCGGGATTGACAATCATCGCCGGTCGCACTGCGCGCACCACCGTACGGATCTGATCCAGATTCGACAAGTCGAGCATCTCGCGATCTGCCGCGACCACATGACCCAACCCTTGCAGGGTGCGAGCCAGTTCGAAGCCGACCTGGCCATTGACGCCAGTGACCAAAATTGGACCGGAGTTCTGGAAATCACTCATCGCACGACCCGTCATTTGAATACTTCCGCTTCCGCGAGGCGCTTACCCGCCGCATCCTTCGCAGCCAGCAATGGCTCGAAATCGATCGGCCATTCGATCCCGATCTCGGGGTCGTTCCAGACAATGCTGCGCTCGTGCTGGGGGAACCAGTAATCCGTGGTCTTGTAGAGGAACTGCGCAGACTCGGACAGCACGACGAACCCATGTGCAAAGCCTGGCGGCACCCACAATTGGCGATGATTCTCTTCCGACAGAACGACACCAACCCACTTGCCGAAGTTCGGCGAGCTCTTGCGAATGTCGACCGCAACGTCGAACACTTCGCCTTCCACGACGCGCACCAGCTTGCCCTGCGCATGCGCGATCTGATAATGCAGACCGCGCAGTACGCCCTTCGCTGAACGCGAATGGTTATCTTGCACAAACTCGACGCCAGCCTCGACATGTTCGGCGAACTCACGCCCGTTGAAGCTTTCGTAGAAGAAGCCACGCGCATCGCCGAACACCTTCGGCTCGATGATCTTGACTTCAGGCAGCGCCGTAGCAGTTACTTGGATGGCCATGCGACGTGGTCCGTAAGAAGGTTTTGCAGATACTTGCCGTACGCGTTCTTCGCGAGCGGTTTAGCGAGTGCCGAGAGCTGCTCGCCATCAATCCACTGCTGCCGGTAAGCGATCTCTTCCGGACACGCAACGACGAGCCCCTGGCGCTTTTGCAGCGTCGCAATGAAGGTGGCCGCTTCAATCAACGAATCGTGCGTGCCCGTATCGAGCCACGCGTAACCGCGCCCCATGATCTCGACGTTCAATGCAGCATTGGCGAGATACCGCGAATTGACATCGGTAATCTCAAGCTCGCCGCGCGGCGACGGCTTGATATCTGCAGCGATATCGCACACCCGATTGTCGTAGAAGTACAAGCCCGTGACCGCGTAGTTCGAGCGCGGTTTCGCCGGCTTCTCTTCAATCGAGAGGGCGCGGAACTGCTTGTCGAACTCCACCACGCCATATCGCTCAGGATCTTGCACGTGATACGCGAACACGGTTGCGCCGTCTTCCTGCTGGTTCGCGCGCTCAAGCTGCTTGGCGAGGTCGTGTCCGTAGAAAATGTTGTCGCCCAAAATCAGCGCCGACGGATCATTGCCCACGAAATCGCGGCCAATAATGAAGGCCTGAGCCAGACCATCCGGCGACGGCTGAACCGCGTACTGGATATTCATGCCCCACTGGCTGCCGTCGCCGAGCATCGTCTCGAAGCGCGGCGTGTCTTGCGGCGTGGAGATAATCAGAACGTCACGAATGCCCGCCACCATCAGCGTGGATAGCGGATAGTAGATCATCGGCTTGTCATAGACCGGCAGCAGCTGCTTCGATACGACGTGGGTGATCGGATACAGTCGCGTACCCGATCCGCCTGCGAGAATAATGCCCTTGCGCGCCATGACGGTACCCTTACGCGCGCTGCGCGTAGTTGGTCTCAACCCACTTGCGGTATTCACCCGAAGCCACTTCGTCGACCCACTCCTGGCTATCGAGGTACCAGCGTACGGTCTTCGCCATGCCCGTCTCGAACGTTTCAGCCGGCTTCCAGCCCAGCTCGCGCTCCAGCTTGCGGGCGTCGATCGCATAACGACGGTCGTGACCCGGACGATCCGTCACATACGTGATCTGCTCGCGGTACGAGCCTGCCGCCTTCGGACGCGCTTCGTCGAGCAGATCGCACAGGGTATGCACGACTTCGAGGTTCTTCTTCTCGTTCCAGCCGCCCACGTTGTACGTCTCGCCCGGCACGCCGCGCGCGAGGACTTCGCGGATTGCGCTGCAATGGTCGCCCACATACAGCCAGTCGCGCACGTTCTGACCGTCGCCGTACACCGGCAGTGGTTTGCCAGCCAGCGCGTTGGCGATCATCAGCGGAATCAGCTTCTCGGGGAACTGGTACGGACCGTAGTTATTCGAGCAGTTCGTTGTCAGCGTCGGCAAGCCGTAAGTATGGTGATACGCACGGACCAGATGGTCGGAACCAGCCTTGGTGGCCGAATACGGGCTGTTCGGGGCGTACGGCGTAGTTTCCGAAAACTGCGGATCGGTTGCGGACAGCGAACCAAATACTTCGTCGGTCGAAACGTGCAGGAAGCGGAAAGCGGCCTTGTCGGCTTCGCTCAGCGTGTTCCAGTAGGAACGGGTGGCTTCCAGCAGCGTGAACGTGCCCACCACATTGGTTTGCACGAAATCAGCTGGGCCATGAATCGAGCGGTCGACGTGGCTTTCGGCCGCGAAGTGCAGTACGGCACGCGGCTTGTGCTCCGCAAAGAGCGCGGCGAGCGCTGCCTGGTCACAGATATCGGCTCGTACAAAGACATGGCGCGGATTGTCCTGCTGGGACTTGAGCGTGCGCAGGTTCCCTGCGTACGTCAGCTTGTCCACATTCAGGACCGACTCATCCGAGGCGTTCAACCAGTCAAGCACGAAATTGGCGCCGATAAAGCCGGCGCCGCCCGTTACCAGGATCATGAAATTCCCTTCTAGATGTTCGTGGCCGATGCAACCGGACTTGATGATCTGGTCGCCCTCTTTGTGGTCTTATATGGCGATTTTTACCGCCTTACGCTTACGCCTATATGTAAAAAGGCCTCAGCAACCGCTATTTTATGAAGCCCAGATTATAAAGCGGCAGCGAACAAAAACTAGAGACCTAACAACTTGAAACAGCTTGACAAAGTTCATTCCCGAATGGCAGCGAAAAAAGCAAATCTCGCCTGAACTTAACAAAGACGATCCGGGTCAGTCGCGGGGCGAATGATCAGAAGAAAGCAGCTGGCTGGCGGTCGAAGGGTCTGAAGATCGATGTTTACAGCGTTGAAAGCCGCGAATGTTGCATCGCGACAACGCGCTACGCCGCCAGCATCCACTTCAACGTCTCCCGAAACCCGATCGCCCCCACCTCCGGCACCAGCTGGCGCAGCTTGGCCGGCGACCCAACCAGCACCTTCACATCGGTCTGCCGCACGAACGCCGGATTGACCCGAATCTCCAGCTCATGGCCGGTGATTTCGCTCGCCATCGCCAGGATTTCCCTAAGCGTATAAGGCTGCCCGGTACACACGTTGACGGTCTCGCCCACCGCAGCGGAATCGAGCAGCGCCTCGTAAGCCCGCACCACATAGCGCACGTCCGAAAAGTCGCGCGCCACGTCGATATTCCCCAGCGAGATCTCAGACTCACGCCGGGCGAAATGCTCGACGATCTTCGGCACAAGGAAGTTCGACGTCTGGCCCCGGCCGGTGTAATTGAACGGCCGCGCAATCAGAATGGGCAGCCGGTCGAACCACGTGCGCGCCATCGACTCCATCGCCGCCTTGCTCGCCGCATAGTGATTGACGGGCGCCACCGGAAAGCTCTCGTCAATCGCGTCGCTGGTCACGTTGCCATAGACATTCGCACTGCTCGCAATCAGCACCTTGCGCGGCGTATGCCCCACATCCGCACAGGCCTGCAGCAGATTCAGCGTGCCCAGCACGTTGACGCGGTAGAAATCGAGTGAATCGTCATGCCCGACAAAGCTGATGGCCGCCAGATGCACGATGTAATCGGGCCGCACTGCGTCGATCACGCGCCGGCACTCCTCGAGCGAAGTGATATCGAGCCGGCGCCGTGAAGGCGTCTCTGGCGAACCCTGCCCCGCCACGGTCTCCGTGACCGCGTGGCCGCTCGCGAGCAGATTGCCGATTAGCCAGGCGCCGGTAAATCCACTGCCTCCAGTAACGAGTGTTCGTGTCAGGCGTTCAGCATGCGATGCTGGTTTCGTCGTTTCTCCGCTCACCCAGATTCTCCTGTTTGCTAGCTGCTTGCTTCCTGTTTGCTGCGTGTTGCTCCCGCTATCTGGTGCGTCGCGACAACATCGCAACAACGTCGCATGAACGTCGTCATCGCGCTGCACCAATCGGGCTATTATGTCACGCAAACGTGTAGCATCCTCCGCCTGCGCATCCCTGATTCCGCCCCAGATGACCGTTTCCAGCCTGCCGAATTCCATCCCCCTTGCCTTCGGTGACCTGCAAGGTTGCCGCACCCAGTATCAGCAACTGCTCGCGAAGGCCGCGCCTTCTGCCGAGACGCCGCTGTGGTTCGCCGGCGACCTCATCAATCGTGGCGACGAGTCTCTCGCCACGCTGCGCGACATCGTTGCGTTAGGCGAACGCGCAAAGCCGGTGCTGGGCAATCACGACTTGCATTTGCTGTCGGTATCCGCGGGCATTCGCAAATCGAAGAAAGGCGATACGATCGACGCGATTCTCGCGGCACCGGATGCGCAAGACCTGCTGCACTGGGTCCGCCACCGGCCGCTGGCACACTTCGAAAACGGCATGCTGCTCGTGCACGCGGGCGTGTTGCCGCAATGGGATGTGACGCTCACGCTCGAACTCGCCGATGAACTGCAGCGCGCGCTGCGGGCGCCCAACTGGAAGGAAACGCTGGCGGGTCTGTACGGCAATGAGCCGAATCGCTGGAAGCCTGGTCTGAAGGGCATCGACCGTCTGCGGCTCACGTGCACCGCACTCACGCGCATGCGCTTTTGCAATCTGGACGGTGCGATGGATTTCAGCACGAGTGGCGGCCTCAATTCCGCGCCGCCGGGCTTCATGCCATGGTTCGACTTGCCGTCGCGCAAGACGGCCGACATCACCGTGGTGTTCGGTCACTGGGCCGCGCTGGGCCTGTTAATGCGCGACAACCTGATCGGCCTCGATTCGGGTTGCGTCTGGGGCGAAAAGTTGTCCGCCGTGCGACTCGCGGCCAACCCGGCCGATCGCACGCTCACCCAGGTCGAGTGCGAGGGCTGCCGCGCCTCCGCCGATTAGGCTGAACGGCCGTGCTGATCGACGTCGTCGATCAGCGTCCCTTCATGCGAGCTCAAGCCACCTGCTGTGGCACTCGCCGCGCCCACTCGGGCAATCACCGGCACGCTTTCGAGCGCCGTTGCACGGGCGCCTTTCGGGCTGCCCCGAAGGTTGTCTTGAAGCGTGCGTAAGGCGGCGCCAATCGTCTGCTCCGCCTGCGCCGCCAGCGAGCGCCGGTCGGCACCTGGCGCCAGCGCTTCACCGACGTAGACATGCGCCGTCAGCGGACCGCCGCGCAGCAGCGCATCAAGCGACTCGGCCAGCGAGACCTCGTCGATATACGCCGGCGCGGTCGATTGCCGGCCCTGCGCATCCTCGTACATTATGCAGAGCGGCTGCACCGCGCTCGACGCCGAGACCGCCGCCTGAAACATATTCGCGTGAAACGGCAGCAGCTTGAGGCCGTCGGAGGTGGTGCCTTCCGGAAACACGCACATCAGTTCGCCAGCGCTTAGCCGGTCGGACAGTTCATGCATGATTCGCTTCGCATCGCTGCGCTTCTCTCTCTGGATGAACACCGTGCCGAGTTGCTGCGCGAGCCAGCCCACCACCGGCCACTGACGGATCTCGGCCTTGGAGACGAACGGCGTCGGCCGCCACGCATTGATCACATAGATATCGATCCACGAGATGTGATTGGCCACCACCAGCGCGCCGGCATCGAGCCGCGCGCTGTCGTTGTGGACCACGAGGCGCATGCCGCACAGCCGCAGCATCTTCAGCGACCACGCGCGATTGAGCGCTTCCTTTTGATCAGCGGTGGCACGCGGAAATCGCGTCGCGACCGTCCACATGCCGTGCAGCAGATGAGCAACGAGCCTGGCCTTGCGAAATGCGAGCTTCATGGTTGGTTCCGTGTCGGTCGCTATGGGTCAGTATTGATCGGCAGTTTTGACTTCGCGAATCAGCGCTGTTCGAACGCCACGTGTCCGGAGACGATCGTCGTCCTTACACGCGCCGGCAGCTCGTAGCCGAGGAACGGCGTGTTGTGTCCCTGGCTTTTCAGCGCACGCGGCTCGACCCGCCAGTACGTATTGCGATCGAAGATGCACAGATCCGCGTTCGCGCCGACTGCGATCCGTCCCGCGTCCAGCTTGAGCACGCCGGCCGGCGCTGCGGTAATGCGATTGAGCGCCTTCGCGAGCGGCATGCGCGCTTCCTCCGCCCACTTCACCGTCAGCGAAAGTAACAGCTCGAGCCCGGTCGCGCCCGGCGTGGCCTCGGCGAACGGCAGCAGCTTTTCATCGTCGTCTACGGGGGTGTGATCGGAGCAGATCGCGTCGATCGTGCCGTCCGCGAGTCCCGCGCGGATCGCTTCGCGATCGCGCTGCGAACGCAACGGCGGATCGAGGCGGAATTGCGCATCGAAGTAGCCAATATCCAGATCGATCAGGTGGATGTGGTTCACCGTCACGTCGCACGTCACGGGCAAGCCTTCGGCTTTCGCCGCGCGCATCAGATCGATGCCCGCCGCCGAGGACAGATGCGACAGGTGCACCCGCGCGCCAGTCACACGGACCAGTTCGAAGATCGTATGCAGCGCGATGGTCTCAGCCGAAACCGGCACGCCCGAAAGCCCCAGCCGCGACGCCAGCGGCCCACTGGCAGCGACGCCGCCCTTGCCCAGATACGCATCCACGGGACGCAGCCACACGGTGTAGCCGTAGGTGTTCGCGTACTGCAGCGCGCGCAGCAGCACCTGCGTATCCACCACCGGCACATCGGCCTGCGAAAAGCCAATGCAGCCCGCTTCGGTCAGCTCGACCATCTCCGTGATGACCTGGCCTTTGAGACCTACCGTCAGCGCGCCCAGCGGAAACACGTTCGCCTGGTTCAGATTGCGCGCGCGGAACTTGAGCATTTCGACAAGACCCGGCTCGTCGAGCACCGGATCGGTATCGGGCAGACAGACGAGGCTCGTCACGCCGCCCGCGAGTGCGGCGGCCATTTCCGATTCGAGCGTGGCCTTGTGTTCATAGCCCGGTTCGCGTAGCCGCGCGGCGAGATCGACCAGGCCTGGCGCGATCGACAGCCCGGTGGCGTCGATGGTCTTCTCTGCCTGGAAATCTGCGGGTGCAGTGCCGAGCGCGACGATCTTGCCGGCCGCGATAAATATGTCCTGCTTCTGTTCGGTGCCCGCTGTCGGGTCGATCAGCGTGCCGCCTTGAATGTGAATACTCATGCGCTGCCTTTTTCTGTGTTGCCTAAGGTGCTCAATCGTTGCTCAATCGTCGCTTAGTCGTGGTTGCCCGCGACGATCCCCATCACCGCCATCCGCACGGCAATGCCGAACGTCACCTGGTTCAGGATCACCGATTGCGGACCGTCCGCCACCTGCGAGTCGATCTCGACGCCGCGGTTCATCGGGCCCGGGTGCATCACGATCGCATCGGGCTTCGCCAGCGCGAGACGCTCGGGCGTCAGCCCCCAGCTCTTGAAGTACTCCTGCGCCGACGGCAGCAGCGCACCACTCATCCGTTCGTTCTGCAGACGCAGCATGATGATCACGTCGACGTCCTTCAGGCCTTCGTCGAGATTGTGGAACACCCGCACACCCATCTGCTCGAGCCCTCCCGGCAGCAAGGTGCGCGGACCGATGGCGCGCACTTCGGGCACACCGAGCGTGGTCAATCCATGGATGTCTGAACGCGCCACCCGCGAATGCAGAATGTCGCCCACGATTGCCACACGCAGATTCGTGAAGTCCTTCTTGTAGTGACGAATCGTGTACATGTCGAGCAGCCCCTGCGTCGGGTGCGCATGACGGCCATCGCCGGCGTTGATCACGTGCACATGCGGCGCGCAGTGCTCGGCGATCAGGTACGGCGCGCCGCTCGATGCATGGCGCATCACGAACATGTCGGCGTGCATCGCGGACAGGTTGTTGATGGTGTCCAGCAGCGACTCGCCCTTGCTGGTCGACGACGCGTTGATGTTCAGATTGATCACGTCCGCCGACAGTCGCTTAGCGGCGATCTCGAAGGTGGTGCGGGTGCGCGTCGAGTTCTCGAAGAACAGATTGAACACCGACTTGCCGCGCAACAGCGGCACCTTCTTCACCTCGCGGTCCGTCACGCTGACGAACTGCTCGGCGGTATCGAGGATGTGATTGACGATCGCACGCGGCAAGCCTTCGATCGTCAACAGATGCTTGAGCTCTCCGTTCTTGGTGAGCTGCGGGTTGCCCTTCAGGAAACCGTGTCGAAAGCGGTCCGGCGACGACGTCTGGCCGGTAGTGTCCTGGGAGCCTTGGGTGCCGGTGGTCATGAAGATACCTGAATCAAACGTGTTGCGAGTCGAGCCGCGGGTAACGTGCAGCGTGAGGCGTGTGGCGCACCTTGCGCTCAATCAGCGCGTGCTTCGGTGTGAAAGGTGAAACGCTCGGCGTCGCCGTTGTTCTCGCGCGCGAGCACGAGCGTCGCGTTGGCCGGCACCTCAACCACGCCGCCGACAAAGCGCGCCCCCACCGGCAACTCACGGCCACCGCGATCGGCGAGCACCGCCAGTTCGACGGAGGCAGGCCGCCCGAAGTCGTACAGCTCGTTCAGCGCCGCGCGCACGGTGCGGCCGGTGTACAACACGTCATCGACCAGCACGATGCGGCGCTTGTTGACGTCGAACGGCAGCGAAGTTGGGCTCGCTTGCGCGTGCAGCCCTTTCTTCGCGTAGTCGTCCCGATGCAGCGCAACGTTGACGACACCAAAGATGTCGACCTTCAAATCACGCGCCAGACGCTCCACCAGCCACGCCCCACCGCTGTAGATACCAGCCAGCACGGCGCCGTCTGTGCCGCCAAGCGCATCGCCACAAGCCGCACGAATCTGTTCGAGGACGGAGCGATACAGCGCCTCGGCGTCAATGGAACTCATGGTCGTCAGATAGTCCGTCTAGATATTGCTGGAGGATGATGCAGGCGGCTTCGGCGTCGAGCATGTCCGCGCGGCCGTTACCGGCGTGGATCTCGGCTTTCGCTTCGACCGACGAATAACGTTCGTCGACCCACGTCACCGGCAAATTGAAGCGCCCGTTGAGCTGGTTGCCGAAGCGTTTCGCGAGTTGGGTCATTTCGTGGGGCGCACCATCGGGATGCATGGGCAAGCCCACCACCAGCGCATCCGGCTTCCATTCGGCGATCAGCTTGCCCACCGCCTCGAAGCGATACTCGCGATTGCGGTTTTGCACCACCACGAGCGGCCGTGCGCTTTTGGTCAGCGAGTTGCCGACCGCCACGCCAATGCGTTTTTCACCATAGTCGAACGCCAGCAGCGTTGCCGGCCGCCCGGCCGGACTACTCATGCGTGGCCTGCTTCGCCGGAGAGCATGGAGAGGGAGATGCCGAGCAGCGCCAGCGCGGCTTCGAGACGTTCTTCAGCCGGCGTATCGAACACGATCTTCGGATCGGCTTCTACCGTGAGCCAGCCGTTCTTGGAAATCTCATCTTCGAGCTGGCCTGCGCCCCAGCCGGCGTGGCCGAGTGTGAGCAGAAAACGTTCCGGGCCGGTGCCGCTTGCCACGGCCTCGAGCACATCCTTGGAGGTGGTCATCTCCAGACCGCCGGGCACCGACATCGACGACGTATAGGGGCTCCCGTCCTTCGGATAATGCAGCACGAAGCCGCGCTCGGTTTGCACCGGGCCGCCGAAGTACACAGGGACATGCAGCAGGGGTTCGATCTCCAGCTTCAGATCGATGCGACTGAAGAGCGCTTCCAGATCGATGTCGGTCGGCCGGTTGATCACGAGACCGAGCGCACCGCGCTCACTATGATCGCAAAGGTAGACCACCGTTCCTGAAAACGTGGGGTCCGCCATGTTTGGCATGGCGATCAGGAACTGGTTGGTCAGATTGATGCGATCGGTACTCTTGGACATAGTTCGGATTTTAGCAAAGACGATGCGGAATGGCGGGCTTTGAGCGTGGACCGACAAGGTTCGCCGCGATCCATAAACAGCGGATCATGGTGTCACTCTATCACGCGCTTACACGTTGCCAACGCAGCGTATTCGGGTGCGCATCCGCGTGAGTGACAGGTAAGGTGGCGCAAGGCGTTTAAACCCGCGTGGCGACGGCCCGGACAGCGCTGCAGCCACGGTCCGTTAGCTGCGTCTGGTAGCCGGTCAGGCGCCGCCGCCCTGCTCGATGGCGCGGGTCAGCGCAGCCAGCACAGAACTGCCGCCCGGCGGCGCGACGCCCGCCGCGATGGTGTGCAGCATGGCACGCAGCCCTTCGGCGCCCTGCTCGAGCGCCCGCGCGCCGGGCGCTTCAACGACCACATGCGCGCGCACCGCGGGCGTCGACACGCCGGCGTGCGCGCGGCGCCGCCAGGCGAGCCCAAGCGCATCCGCCAGCAGGGCGACGTGACCCAGCCCCAGCGCGCTAGCGGCCGCGCCAAGCCGGTAGGCGGCGTCGCCGGCCTGCAGCGCTTCGCTCGGATCGGCCTTCTCGGGCTGACCGGCGGCGCGGGCATGCTCGGCGAGCGCGGCAATCGCCGCGTCCGCCGTCTGCAGGAAATCTTCATAGGCATGGGCGTTGACCGTGAGTACGCCCAGTTCGCGCGTGCGCGCTTCGTGCAAGCCGGAACCGATTCCTTGGGCTTCAGCCGCGCCAGCCTCCCACAACGCCTCCGACTCCTGCGTGCCGGCCACGTGCCAGTCCACCGTCAAACCATAGTCGCGTAACAACTCGACATGCTCGGCGTCCTCGGCTGCGGCGCCGAACAACGCGTAATCGCGCCACAACAGCGATAGCGTGGTGCGCACCATCGCGCGCGGCGCGAGCGGCAAACCGCGTGCGTGATCGGCAAGCGCCAGATTGCAGCGGGCATAAAAGCGCCGTGCGTCTGCGTCACCCACCAGGTGACCGCTCACGCGCAACGAGCGTGCGCATGCTGACGCGAGACGCCAGAAGTCGTAGGGATCAGGGGCGGCGAGTTCGGTAAGACAGGCATCGAGTTCATCGAGCGCGGCGCGCGTCAGGGCGGCTGCCGCAGCGCTGGCCAGGCCATCGCTCGAATGCGCCCGCAAGACCGGCAGCAGCGCACGCTCGTAGCGCGCCCGCAAGTGCGCGAGCCGCTCAGCCGGCTGCTTGCTGAATGACACGGGCGGCAACGGCCTGGCGGCGAGAGCGAGATCTTCGTACGTGACCGTAAAACCGGGCGTGCGCCGGGAAATCAGCGCGCTGAGCGCGTGATAGTGCGCGAAGAGGGTCGGCGAGCAAGCAAGCTCGCGCAGGTTGTGGCGGCCAATCGCTGCCCGGAAATCGTGCAGTGCCACGGCGAACAATTGGCGCGCGTCAGGTTCTTCGGTGAGCTCAGCGGCCGTCAGCGGCGACACCAGTACCAGCGCATCCGCGAGTCGCTGCGCCGCGAGCCAGCCCGCTTCGCGCAAGGCCTGAACCGCACGCAACAGCGAACCGGCCGTGTCGCCGCGCTGCTCGAAGGCTAGCTGCGCTTCGGCGAGCGCGAGTTCCGCGGCACGCACCGATCCGCCGCGCGGGTTCGGTAGTGCCTCGAATGAGCCGGGGGATGCGGATCCAGAAGTCATGGGCAAGCGGCATGAACACTGACAGGCCGGCGCACGGCCGTGCACGCCAACAAGCGCGCGAGCCCGCGACAGTACGATGACGAACTACCCTTGCGACAGAACGTGAAAATGGATGTCCCACGCTGCCACGCCGCGCGGCCGGCAGATGCGCTTACGCCGCCCGCCGGGACGCGCAAACGCCGGATGGTCAGATCTGGACCATCTCGAAGTCTTCCTTGCGCGCGCCGCATTCAGGGCAGGTCCAGTTAATGGGAACATCTTCCCAACGCGTGCCCGGCGCGATCCCTTCATCCGGCAAACCGGCTTCTTCGTCGTAGATCCAGCCGCAGATCAGGCACATCCAGCTTCTATATTCCATTCTTGTGTCGCGTCAAAAAGGGCGTTCAAACGAGAGCCATGATGGTACCGTGTTGCCGCCCTAATGCCTAGCAATCCAAAGTCGCCATGGTACCGCGTTGCAAAAGCGCTGCCCGCCAATGCGCATAAGGCGCGACGCCATGCCCTGGTTCCGTGCGAGAAGCCCCTCGCGGATGCGAAAAAACGCCCCGGTTACGCTTTAGGCCGCATAATTGAGCCGACTGCGTGCCCGGTGCGCGCTTACAAATGCTCATTTCCTGCCAACCATCTTCATGCCCAGCGACACTCCTCCGATCGTTCTCACCTTCGGCCTCTCCGACCCGACGGGCGCCTCCGGCCTGCAAGCCGACTTGATGACACTGGCCAGCATGGGCTGCCACGGTGTCAGTGTGCTGACGGGCTACACCGTGCGCGACTCGGCAAGCTGTGACGAAGTGACCGGGCTAGACCCGGAAGTCGTCGCGACCCAGGCACGCATGCTGCTCGAAGACATGCCCATTGCCGCCTTCAAGGTAGGCGCGGCGACGCGAGCGGAAGTGGTGAGCGCGATCGCCGAAGTCGTAGCCGACTACGACGACATCCCGCTGATCCTCGCCCCCGACTTCACGCTCGACGACGAGCACGTACTCGCCGCCGATGAACTGCGCGAAGCGATTGCCGACCTTCTCGCGCCGCAAACCACCTTGCTGGTCGCCGACCACGCCACCCTGCTCGCGCTCGCCCAGCCGGACGGCGATGCTGAAGCGCCGAGCCTCGACGCGGCGATCTCGCATCTGCTGTCGCAGGGCTGCGAATACATTCTGTCCACGGAAACCGGCACGCACCGGCTCGTCAATACGCTCTTCAGCGACGACGGTCAGTTGCGCCAGGACATGTGGGACCGCGGCCCGCACCGCATCATGGGGCTGACTGATACGCTGGGCGCGGCGATCGCTGCATTGCTCGCCAATGGGCAGGAACCGGCCGAGGCCGTGCGTGAAGCGCAGGAGTATCTGTTCCAGGCGATGCGCAACGCGTTTCGTCCGGGAATGGGCGCGTATCTGCCGGACCGGTTTTTCTGGGCGCGCAGCAGCGAAGAAGAAACGCCGCTGGGCAGCGCCAAGGATGCGCCGCCGGGAGAGGCACGGCACTGAGGATGGGGCGGATTCGGTTGCGTAGGTCGGCTCGCCCGGCTTAACTCACAGTTGCAGAGCATCTGCCATCGCGTTGCCTTCGCGTCCGCCGCAAAGCTTTGCCCTATCTTCCAGCCGCAAACGTTTCCGAATCGTGATCAGGCTTGCCGATCCTCGTCACTCGGCCGGATAGCCGCGCCTGACTTCCCGGGTGGTTCATTCGCCCGCGGGGCACATGGACCTCGTGTTACGAACGATCACAGCGCCGCCCGGGCCGCCCTTGGTTCCTACAAAATCGTCACGTTCGTATTACTAAAGTAATTAAGTGTTACAGATGGAATGCTTATCTCACAGTAGAATTTACGAACTGTAATATCGAAGGCTGCACTTCATGCCTCTACGAACCCTGTCGTCTCATCCGCCGAAATGTGCTCGAGCACGCGTGACCTGTTCCCGCTGCCTCAAGATTGAGCTAGAGAGTCTCGTTCCCTCAACCGGCATCGACCTCAGCGGGAATCGTTAAAGTGGACAACTCACACGCCCGCACTCGCACCCTTTACGACGCCACTCCAGACTCTCCGGATACCCCCGCCGGCGCCCCAACCCCTCCCGAAGAATGCCGGCCAATCGCCACCACCGGCACTGCGCGAGCGTTCCTGCAACGCGTCAACGGTACGGTAAGCGACCACGACCGGGCGCGCATGTTCAGGCAGAAGGCCGTCACGGTCTGGCTCACGGGCTTATCCGGGGCAGGCAAATCCACGGTTGCGTATGAATTGGAACGCCGGCTGATCGAGTTGGGCCATCCGTGCTACGTGCTGGACGGCGACAACATCCGGCACGGCCTCGCCAGCGACCTCGGTTTCAGCAAGGAAGACCGGCATGAAAATATCCGCCGGGTTGCCCACGTTGCCCAGTTGATGAACGACGCCGGACTGATCGTGATTACCGCGCTGATTTCGCCCATGGAAGAAGATCGCGCCATGGCTCGCGAGATCATCGGTGGCGACCGGTTTGTAGAGACCTATCTTTCCGCGTCCGTCGATGACTGCGCGCGGCGCGATCCCAAGGGTCTCTATGCCAAGGCGCGGGCCGGCGCGATCACGTCGTTTACCGGCGTGTCTGCACCCTACGAGCCACCCGCAAACCCCGATCTGTGCGTGGATACGACGCATCAGAACAAAGAGGCAAGCGTGGCGGGGATCTTCGATTACCTGCACGACACGTTTCTCATCAAGCCCTGAGCGCCAATCGTGACGCGGGCGTGCCATGATTGGCGCGGCCGCCGCGGGCGCATGGCATCGGTTGACGGCCCTGCCGTGCGTCGAGGAAATGCAAGCGTCGATCCGGCGCCCCAAAAGAAAAGACCCGCATCGCTGCGGGTCTTTTCTTTTGGGAAGCACGCCTTGCAGCGCGCTTCCCCATGCGTTTCGAACAAGCCTCCCCTTACGAGAGAGGCCCGTGCGAAATTACATGTCCATGCCCATGCCGCCCATGCCGCCGGGCATACCGCCGCCCATCGGAGCATCTTCCTTCGGCAGTTCGCAAACAGCTGCGTCGGTCGTCAGCAGGAGACCTGCCACCGATGCTGCGTTTTGCAGTGCCGTACGCGTGACCTTCGTCGGGTCCACGACACCTGCGTCAACCAGGTCGACGTACTCGCCGGTTGCTGCGTTGTAGCCGTAGTTGCCCTTGCCTGCGGCAACTGCTGCCACCACGACGCTGGCTTCTTCGCCGCCGTTCGTGACGATCTGGCGCAGCGGTTCTTCCATTGCGCGCAGAACGATCTTGATACCTGCGTCTTGATCGGCGTTAGCGCCCTTCAGACCAGCGATTGCCGTGCGAGCGCGGATCAGTGCAACACCGCCGCCAGCCACGATGCCTTCTTCCACAGCTGCGCGCGTTGCGTGCAGTGCGTCTTCAACACGTGCCTTCTTTTCCTTCATTTCGACTTCGGTCGCAGCGCCGACCTTGATCACTGCAACACCGCCGGCCAGCTTGGCCACGCGCTCTTGCAGCTTTTCACGGTCGTAGTCCGACGTTGCTTCTTCGATTTGCGTGCGAACTTGCTTCACGCGCGCTTCGATGGTTGCAGCTTCGCCAGCGCCGTCGATGATCGTCGTGTTTTCCTTGCCCACTTCGATACGCTTCGCTTGACCCAGTTCAGCCAGCGTTGCCTTTTCGAGCGTCAGGCCGGTTTCTTCAGCGATAACTTGACCGCCGGTCAGGATCGCGATGTCTTCCAGCATGGCCTTACGACGATCGCCGAAGCCCGGAGCCTTGACAGCAACCGTCTTCAGGATGCCGCGGATGTTGTTCACAACCAGCGTTGCCAGTGCTTCGCCTTCGACGTCTTCTGCGATGATCAGCAGCGGACGGCCAGCCTTGGCGACTTGTTCCAGAACCGGGAGGAGATCACGAATGTTCGAAACCTTCTTGTCGTGCAGCAGCACGAACGGGTTTTCGAGCACAGCAACTTGCTTGTCCGGGTTGTTGATGAAGTACGGCGACAGGTAGCCGCGGTCGAACTGCATACCTTCAACCACGTCCAGTTCGTCTTGCAACGACTTGCCGTCTTCAACCGTGATGACGCCTTCCTTGCCAACCTTGTCCATCGCTTCAGCGATACGGTCGCCGATCGACGAATCGCTGTTCGCCGAGATCGCGCCGACTTGAGCGATTTCCTTGTTGGTCGTGCACGGCTTGCTGATCTTGCGCAGTTCTTCGATAGCGGCCGTCACAGCCTTGTCGATACCGCGCTTCAGGTCCATCGGGTTCATGCCCGATGCGACGTACTTCATGCCTTCGCGGACGATGGACTGAGCCAGAACCGTTGCGGTCGTGGTGCCGTCACCTGCGTTGTCGCTGGTCTTGGAAGCGACTTCCTTGACCATTTGTGCGCCCATGTTCTGGAGCTTGTCTTTCAGCTCGATTTCCTTCGCGACCGACACACCGTCCTTGGTGACCGTCGGGCCGCCGAAGCTGCGTTCCAGGACCACATTGCGACCCTTCGGGCCCAGCGTGACCTTCACAGCGTTCGCGAGGATGTTCACGCCTTCAACCATCTTGGCACGGGCGGAATCACCGAATACGACGTCTTTAGCTGCCATCTTCTAACTCCTTGAATTCTTGGGATATAACCGGGTAAGTAGCGCTTTGCGCTTACTTCTGCACCACGGCCATGATGTCTTCTTCGCGCATCACGAGCAGTTCGTTGCCGTCGACCTTGACGGTCTGGCCTGCGTACTTGCCGAACAGGACGCGGTCACCAACCTTCACGTCGAGCGCGATTTGTGCGCCCTTGTCGTCACGCTTGCCCGGGCCGACTGCCAGAATTTCGCCTTGATCCGGCTTTTCTGCTGCGGCTTCGGGGATCACGATGCCCGACGCAGTCTTGGTTTCTTGATCCAGACGTTTGACGATCACGCGATCATGCAAAGGACGAAGGTTCATACATACTCCTCTCTTGATTGAGACTGAAGAACGCTGAGAAAACCCGGCTGGCTGAGCCAGCCGGCGATGTTGTTAGCACTCTCGTGCAGCGAGTGCTAATTATATGGACGGGTGGTGACAAATTCAAGAAGGGCGGGGGTGGGAAATTTTTGACCCAAGGGTAAACCCCGAACCGGTGGCACTCCCCAGTTGCGGGCCGTGGCGGCCTGGCGCGGCTCAACAATGAATCATCCTCGCCGCCACTCCTCCGCAATTTATGGATTACGTGACTGTAAAACAAGAAAGGGCGACCCGGTGCTCTTGGCGCACAAGGTTAGCGCATACCCACTTAATTTCGCCCACTGACCAGAACAGCGCCGGATGAACGCCGTCTCTCGCGACGGCGTTTCAATTTTGAAACGTTGCTTGCGCAATCAGCCTGGATCATCCGCCCAAAAACGACCGCAAGCCTCACCGGCATTGGGATGGCGCGCGTCCTGCTAGGAAAGGCCGACGCCTAAAGAGGCGTTCACGCTACAAAAAAATATAAAGTCGGAGACATAAGATGAAAACAACGGGAAAAGACGGGTCTCGGCCCGGCCACTCTTCGGCGCCAGCAATATCGTCTGGCCGCCTGCTACACGGTATTACGGGGATGTGTTTAGCTCTTGGTCCATTCACGTAAGCCGCCACCACAAGATCGCGAGCGTCCGCAACGCTACTGACCAAACGACGGACACGGCAATCTTCCATTTTTACGTTAAGCAACGAGACGTCGTCGACGGTTCGTCCTGGCCGCGGCCCCGTGCGCAGTCTTACCCGTTGTTCGGGTGACGGCGGCGATGCCACGAAGGAGCACACAGTCAATCGACGCTCCTAGCGCGCGCCGTGACCGAAGGCTTCCGATCCTGGGCGCCTGCGTTAGCGTCGCCATGTCACGAACTTCGGCGTTGCACTGCCATTGAGACTTGCCACCGCACTGCCTGCGCTTCAGTCGAGTAGTCAAATATCACAATATTAATAGCTATACTAATTATTTGGATGTGTTACTCATCGAACGTAAGCTTTATATGCTGGCAAATTAAGGTGGTGCACCAAATCGAATATTAACGGGTACGTTGTATTTGTTGCCTCTGAGTTTAAAGTTACGAAAGCAATTGAAAGCAATCCTTAACGTTTATGAATACAGACTGCAAGCCAGTGCAGTCCTGTGGCAGATCAAGTGGCGTCGCATCATCTTCAATTGCGAATACTTTATTTAGATGCATGTGCAGCCTTACGCACATTGTAAAGGAGTACTACGGGGTGTATGAGCGCGACCTCCAACAAATTAACAGCGCTCACTTTTTGGGGATTTTCATCATGAAGAAGCTTGCCCTTTCTGCGTTGTTGTCGGCCCTGTTTGCAACCGCTGCATTTGCTGGTGGTGGTGGAATGCCGCCGCCGCAAATTCCGACGTCGTCTTCGTCTTCTGCCAACGGGTCGTTCGGCGCAGGCGGCGCGATCGGTCTCGGTGTTTTCTCGGTGACCAACAACGCAACTTCGAGCGTGAACGGTGGCTATGCCGCATCGCTCAATGGCCCCGGCTCGAATGCGGGTACTTTCAATGCAGGCAATGAAAGCTTTGCCAACACATCCGTCACCTTCGGCACGAATGCGGGCTTCACCAATTCGAGCAATGCCGCGAACACAAACGAAGGAAACGGCAACAACACGACGTCGGCGTCGAGCGGCTTGAACAACTTCACCAACAGCGGATTCTCGGTCGCTAGCAGCACGGGTTCCCAGGACTTCGGTTCGAGCATCTACAGCGCTTCGGGTTCGGGATGGGGTCAATCCAATCAAGGTGGATGGGTTACCGCGAACGGCAGTGCGACGGCAAACGCGGACGGCTTCGTCGGCGAACTGGGTGCTGGCTTCGGCGGCTTCGGCTCGTTCAATTCGGGGAATTCGAGTTCGGGTCAAGGTTCACCGTGGTAAATCACGAGCAGTAGTCTGATCTGTGCAAACAAGGCGGGGGACGACCCCGCCTCTCAAAACAACGGAGACCTGATAATGAAACACGCTATTGTCGTTGGCTTGATGCTATTGAGCGGGGGCGCAATGGCCCAGACGACGGGTACCATCACCAACGGTACGCAATCGAACGCGCAACTGGCGAACCAGGTGAATGTGAATGTCGGCACCGGTTCCGGGGCGGACCCTAGCGGAGTCGCAAACGCACAGCAAGTTCCGGCTCAATCGCAAATCGGCTACAGCGGCAGCTACACGGTGAAGAGCGCACCGACCGTATACGCACCGTCGCTTACCGCATCGGTGACCGAAACGTGTTGGGGTTCAGTGTCCGCCGCTGTGTCGGTGGTCGGCGTCGGTGCCACGGGTGCGGCCACGATCAAGGATCAGGACTGTAATCGCCGCCTGAACGCTGCAGTTGCCTGGCGGATGGACCGCAAGGACATTGCTTTCAACATCATGTGTCAGGATGATTCGTTCCGCGCTGCTGCGGCCTCGACGAAGACCCCTTGCGATAGTGATCTGCCAAAGGTATCAGCGAACGACGCAAAACCGGAAACCGACAAAAATCTTATTCCGGTCGCAAACACGCCTGACATGATGCAGTACAAAGTGGCGGAAACACCGCATGCGCCGCCCTCAAAATAATGCGACTTCAACCGTGCCGACGTGCATGCTTCGAGGTCCGCTCTTTATCTTCATGGAAGTCCAGCCAGTTGCTTGCTGGCCTGGCCGCGGGACCGATAACTGATATGACTATCGTTACGATCGTATTGGTCCCTTCCCTTTGCATTCAAATTGCCCTATCAGCAATTGATGCATCAGCACATTCAAGTTCGCGATCGAAAAAGGCATCTTGACTCGGGTGTCGCTAAGCACAGTCGTCCAGTCAATTCACGCGAAACTCGGAATACGTGGGAGGCAAGCTGGTATCGAATGTCACCACACCAACGAATACGTCCGTTTCGACAGATCTGCTTTCGCTGCTGAAGCCTTTAATTGACGATGGCCAAGCCGCAAAGGACACCGGCGCATGGCAACAGGAGCTTTCAACCATACACGAGATGATCTTCCTAAACGCGAGCGCAAACTGAAATAGGCCGGCGGCAACGGCAGACGCATATGTCTGCGGTTCAGGCCCGGCAACACCGGGCCTCATCGGTCAATATGGCGCGTGGCCCCAAGGTCCTGGGTCAATCCGTATTTCTTGATCTTCTGATACAGCGTGCTTTTTGCTATGCCAAGCTGTATGGCCACCTGGGTAAGGTTGCCATCGCTTTGCTGGATGGCCAAACGGATCGCCTCCGCTTCCGCCATTTCCAACGAAGGGACCCTTGGGAGCGGGAGCGAATGACCACCGGAGGATGCAACGCCGCGCGAGTCGGCGCATGCCGCGGCCCGGATTTCAGGCGGCAGGTCATCTACTGCGATTATCCCGTCGCGGGCAATCAGCACGGCACCCTCGATCACATTGCGCAGCTCGCGTACATTGCCGGGCCAATCATAGTTCAGCAGTTGTTCGTACGCCTCATCGTCCAGCACGGCATCAGCCAGACCATGCCGCTCTACCGATGCGTGCAACCAATGGTCGATAAGCTCTGCCAGATCCGCCTTGCGTTCGCGTAGAGGCGGGATGGAGATGCTGGTGACGGCGAGCCTGTAATACAGGTCCACGCGAAATTTCCCCTCGGCGATGTCCGCGCGCAAGTCGCGATTGGTGGCGGCGATCAGCCGGAAGCTGACCTTGCGCGGGGTATTCTCTCCCAATCGGTATAGCTCCCCTTCTTCGAGAACACGCAGCAAATGTGGCTGGATGTCGATTGGCATTTCGCCGATTTCGTCCAGGAACAAGGTGCCGCGATTGGCGGCTTCGATTTTTCCTACGATGCCGCCTTTGCGCGCGCCCGTGAAAGCTCCCTCCGTATAACCAAACAGTTCGCTTGCCAGCAGGTCACGCGATAACCCGCCGCAGTTCAGCGCGACGAACGGACCGTCGGCCGCCGCGCTCCCCTGATGGATGCCTCGGGCAAATAACTCCTTGCCCACACCTGTTTCGCCGAGGAGCAGCACTGGAACCTTCGCTTTGGCGAGCTGCTGCGCTTTTTGCACGGCCGCCCGCAACGCGGGACTGTGGCCGACGATGCGCGAGAACGCGGCGGCAGGCGTGTACTCAGCGTCGGGCCTGGAGTCAAACGTGGATGCGGTGCACCGGCTGGGAGCCGGCACGACCAGCAGAAAGCCAAGCGTGTCGCTGCCTTCCTTGATGCTCTCAATTTGCACCCGCCGCAGCCAGTCGGGTGACAGCGGCGGCACCATGCCATCTGCCATCCTTGCGACTTCCGGAACCGGAAAGGCACTGTCCAGCCTGTCTGGCGCACCGATACGCGCGAACGCTCGCGGCGCCTCAGAGTTGGCTCTGACGAGGCGCCCAAGCTCGTCCACCACAGCCACGCCGTCCGTGCGTCCGAAACAACGCTCCATGCAACGTTCCACCAGACGAAGGCGACGTTCGAGCGCGAGTTTGCCAAACCGGCTCTCGATACGCCCGGCCATCGAGACGATAAACGCCAGGCTATGTTGGCTGTACGTTCGTGCGAGCCCCGAGACGTCGAGGACGCCGAGTACCGTGCCGTCAAGCGGATCGCGAATTATCGTGGCGGAGCACGTCCATCGCTTGATACCGGCGCAGAAATGCTCGGAGCCGTGAATCTGCACGGGCTGCCGAGAAGCGATTGCGGTGCCGATCGCATTTGTGCCGCAACTGAATTCGGTCCAATTGCAACCCGGCATTAACCGGACTTCGCCAGCCGGTTCGACGATGCGCGAATCCCCGGCTAATTCCAGAATCAAGCCGTTTGGATCGGTAAGCAGCAAAATTGTCCCGGTCTGCGAAAGAAGCTCTCGGGTCTGCTGGATCAGCGGGTCGCAGATGCGGATCAGGCGGTCGTTTTTTGTGCGCAGGTCGAAGAGCCGGCCTTCTTCCATCGGTGGCGGCGCGCACACAACACCCGGGTCCACGTGGCCTTCCAGGCATCTCTGCCAGGAATCATCGACGACGCCGCGCGGAATACCGGTCCGCGACTTGCCGTCGAGAACCAGACGTTCCCAAGCCGACATAACGCTGTCGTCCCGATCCGGATCCGCAAGCCAATCCATCCGCGTACTCGTCTCGTGCATGGTGTCTCCTTGTGGGTAAGGTACCCACCGGCTGAAAGTCCGCCCCGCCAGGCGGCGTCTTCCGTCATACCATTGCGCGCGATGCTCTATCGACCTCGCTGATACCAATCTTACTCCCCGCAAGGTGGACGGAAGCCGATCGCGGGCCGCCCGGTTCGAATGGCGCGACAGGCTACCGTTCGAATTCCGCTCACGCTGGACCAGGCGTTTGAAAATCGAACGCTACCCCGCTTACCGCAGGGCGTTGAATGAGGCAGATTGCGAACATAAAACACCCGCTTAATCAAACATTTAGTGGAAGGAACGCGATTCTGACGGTTGTGGCACGGTCCATGCATGTAACGAGAGCGAGAGGAGTCGCTTTTGCAGTGCGCCTCTTTTGGACGCGAACAAGGTCGAGGGAGCGGGAAATGAACGCCAGTGAGAAGTCGTTACGGTTGGTGGTCGAGAAGTGGTTTGCACCGACTCCAGCGATGCCGGTTCACGTAACCGAATTTGGTCGCACCACTTCGACTCAGCGGCGCTATGTACGCATCGAGGCGTTGCGACCGGCGGGCCCGCTTGCAATTTTCTTCTTCCAGCACGATGACGGATCCTGGAACGTCTTCCCACCCATCGCGGTAATGCCAGCGATGCGCGCTTGCCGGCTCGCGGCATGAGCCAGCCGTGTCGCGAGTGATCTCTTTACGCGATGTATAGGATAGCGAAATACACATTTTCAAGTTGAAGCATGATTTGGGATGCCGGGATATCTGGAGGAGACCATGACGACCATCGTGCTTGCCGGCATGCTTGGCTTCCTTATCATTCTCGCGATCGCATTGACACTGATGCGCGCGGCTATCAAGCGGGATACTTTCACTTCCGATGGCTGAGACGATTGACCTGTTTGAGATCGGCTTAAAGGGCAAGTCTGCGGCGCCATCAAAAGCGAATCCATCAATAAGGCTAGCGGAGATCACCGTGTTTGACGACTCGAACTACCTGTCGCTCTCATACCCATGGGGCCTGCTTGATCTGGACGAGTGGACACGCGCCTGGTACGACCAGGCCCTCGAGGCTAAGTTTATCTGTCCGCCCTATCATCCCGACGCCGAGACCCTAAGGTGTCTTCACGGCTACTTCGATGCCGGCCTGTCTCCCGCCGAGGCCGCTCAGGCGTATTTCGGCCGCAAGCACTGAGGTTCGGCGACATGACCTGCGCAACGCTGCCGCGCCGATGCGGTCAAATTGTCAAAGCCCCAGTGCTGCCCGCGTTCGCGTTCACCAATGGCTGTAAGTCGACGGCGACGCCGTCCGTGACCGCGCGGGGGGTGATCGCCAATGACGACGCTGCGCTCGCCGCCCGGGTGAAGCAGGCGCTCGTCGCGGACCCGGGGCTGAGATCGTTGCCGATGAGCGTCGCGACGTATCGAGGCACCGCGCAGTTGTCGGGATACGTGGATTCGGAGGTACAGATTCAGAGGGCGCTTGCCGTGACGCGCGGCGTGCCGGGGGTGCAATCCGTGAGCAACGAGCTGCAGCTCAGGCCGCAATGACGCGCGTTCGCCGGAAAACAAATGACGAACGAGAAACGCAGGAGAGCGCGCCAAAGCGGGGGCTGCCTCATAATTGAAAAGTTCCTGGCGCGAGACAGCAATGCGTGTGCTGCGCGCGATCGGCGTTTCCGCCAATGGCATAGTGCCACGGTCACCGGTTTCCGGACCGACCGTGATCGACCCACAAGGAACACATACGTTGCCCCAAAGTGGCCGTTGAGCCAGCGGGCGACGCTGGTTTAGGTAATACCAGACTTCTCCCTGTGTTAGAGGTCGGCCGTAGCGGTGGATCCGGGGCGGCAGAACATACTCGTACCGACGTAGACTGCGAAGACTTTCTCGCCAATGACCCTTAGGTTGATAAAAGATTGACACCGCTCTCGATATATATTCTCACGTACAACAGTGAGCGATACTTAGGCAAGGTGCTGGCAGCCGGGAAGCGCGCGGCGGATGATCTACTGGTTGTAGACAGCGGTAGCAAAGACTCAACACTGGAAATTGCTGCCAGATACGGCGCAAGAATAGTGCACCGGCCCTTTGATAATTTTCGCGCACAGCGCCTCTTTGCCAACAGCCAGTGTTTGCACGAGGCCGTGATGTTTTTCGATAGCGACGAGATCGCCAGCGACGCACTGATTGATGAGATCCTGGCGCTAAAAGAATCTGGGTTTTCCCACGACGCCTACGTTGTCCGTCGCGATTGGGTAGTAAGAGGCAAGGTCGTCCACGCTCTCATGCCCGTTGGTTGCCCTGATTACCCGGTTCGAATCTATCACCGGGACAAAACTGACTTTACGGAACACAGGGTCCATGAAACGCCTCTCGGCCATGACAGCGTTGGGCGCATCGAATCTTCATTGGTCCACCATACGTTTGAGAGCCAATCCGAGCTGATGCGCAAACTTGATCTATACACCGACCTGGCTGCGGTCGATCTGGTCAATAGCGGGAAATGGGGTGGTTTGCTTTGGCTTAAGCAGTGGTCGAGTCCGGTCGGGGCATTCGGAAAATGGTATTTCCGTCGTGGAAACTGGCGTGATGGGCGACTTGGCTTAACATTGGCGCTGTATGCCTCCGCCTACACACACCGTAAATATTGGAAAGCGCGGCTGCAGATTCGACTCAAGGTGCCACGCTAAATGTCGGCAGACGACACACGTCGCCATGGGCCACCGCGAGCAGAATGTAGCGCCGAAGAACCTCACGGCAGATGAGCATCATAGACCGCAAGTCCAATGCCGACCAACATCAACACTATCCAGCAATACCACCAAGACCGCTCGGGCAGTCGCCAAGGCGAATGCGCTAACTGCCATCTCACGATCATCGCCAAAATCAGCGCAAGCCCAAAGGCACTCGCACCGATCAAAACCGAAAGTCCTATCGTCGTGATTGCGCTAGCGAAGCACCATCCCGTAAGGTAAGCCTCCTGTCGGGTAGAAGATAGCCTTTCTCGTTCACCCCTGTCCGCTTCCCGCCTTATCCAAAGCAAGGAAAGCACGCGGCGGGGTTTTGCGTGCCGGTGCATTTGATTCGGCTTCGTTCTGCCCCCTTCTTCCGCACGAGGCCTGTCCCGCTCCTCAAAGTCATGCATAGCAGAAACACCTTTGGCCAGATTGACGCCGCTAGTCATAGTTTTCACGGAGGATGCTTCTCTCCTTCAAGTAGTTGCCGTGGCACTGCCCTTTGACACATCCATGCTGCTTTAATTGGTGTGCTGAAACTGAGGGTAACGACGACCGGTGAACTCGGGAAAACCCAAGATATACACATGATGCACGGCTGGTTCGAGTCCTGGAACTAACAAGCCGGTTGTACCATATAACCAGCTGACCATGAGTCCAGGAGGCGCCATGAACGCGGTGTGCCCGCTGCACGGGCCAACGACCATCCTCCGCACCAACGCGTACGGGTTTCCGGTTTATGCGTGCTGCTGCGACGACGTACCCTATGTAACGCCCCCGGACGCATGTACGAGGGAGCCCACGCAACGCGGATCTGACCCGCAGCCACAACCCCAACAACCGAAGACAGAAAAAGAATAACCCTGACGATCAGCCTGCTGCCTGTGTGCCGATCCGCTGCATGTGGAAATTCTGCGGGTCAGGGGCGCAATGCTATCGGTGTCCATCAGCCCAAAAAGCGCTTTGCTCTGGCTATACTGTCGCCACAAAAAGTACAGACAGGAGATACGAAGCCGTATGAACAACCCGTCCGCGCAGGTGAATTGATGAAAACGAAGCTAAGCGCCGCGAGTGCAGCGGTATTGATCGCAGGCGTGCTCACTGGTTGCGCCAATGTGCCTGACAAAAAACCGCCGGTGGCAACGACCTACGGCACATACCCTAACGAATACAAGGCCCTGATCGATGCCTATCAGCAGACAACGCTAAAAGAGCCTTCGAGCGCCGTGGTGCAATATCTGAATGAACCATCGTCGGGATGGACGCAAGCCGCAGCCGGAACTGTGTTCGGTTATCGCGTGTGCCTGATAGTCAATGCGAAAAACAGCTACAACGGCAATGTTGGCAACCTGCTCACCGAGGTTTTCATCCGCGATGAAAAGGTGGTGAGTTACCTCGTCGCTGATCATTCGAGCAGCGCGTATGACGCCGCCGTGCAAAGTGCATGCGACTCGGTCAGCCCCAAATGAAGGGCGTGCACGCTGGCCGCGACACCCGTAGTTACCACTGACATCGTAGGGTCAGGGCAATGACCGATTGCCCCGCAGGTGCGAGGCAATCCACCACTACTGCCAAAGGTGCAAACCTCAGGGTCCGGACTCCGTGATCGCGCTGTAGACCAGCGTGCGCAACTGTCGACGCACCGGGTGCGCGCTCGACGGCAGGAGTTGGGTAAGGAAC
Organism: Paraburkholderia sp. EB58; assembly: GCF_050436665.1. NCBI lineage: Bacteria > Pseudomonadati > Pseudomonadota > Betaproteobacteria > Burkholderiales > Burkholderiaceae > Paraburkholderia > Paraburkholderia sp. EB58. The sequence goes on from NZ_JBNDMQ010000003.1 coordinate 36,159, forward strand.
AGCACGATCAGGTCTTCGGCCGGATCGACCCAGAAGAACGTACTGGCCGCACCGCCCCAGAAAAAATCACCCGCGCTGCCCGGAATCAGGGTGCTCGCAGGCGTGATAGTGGTGGCAAAGCCAAGTCCAAAACCGACCCCTTCGTAGGTGGCCTCGCTGAACATCGAGCGCGACAGGCGAGGCAGATCAAGACCGCCCGGCAGATGGTTGGCGGTCATCAGTGCCAGTGTCTTGGGACCCAGCAGACGCACGCCATCCAGCTCGCCACCCTGGAGCAGCATGCGCGCAAACCGCATGTAGTCGGTCGCGGTGGACACGAGTCCACCACCGCCGGAAACAAAAGTGGGTGGCTTGAGATAAGCGCTGGTGCGGGAATCATCCTGCAGCGTCGGGCCTTGCGTGGATGTGGTCTTCGAGCCGAGCGCACCGATGGCGTAGCACGCGCAGAAACGGGACACCTTCTCTTCCGGTACGTAGAAGGCCGTGTCGACCATACCCAATGGATCGAAGATCCGTTCTTTCAGAAAGCCCTCGAACGACAATCCGCTGACCTTGCCCACGATATAACCGAGCACGTCAGTGGAAACGGAATAGTTCCACGCTTCGCCCGGCGAAAACTCGAGCGGCAGCGTGGCCAGCTTCTCGATCATCTCCTCCAGCGTGCCCTCGGTCGCAAGATCGCCGATCTTCAGCTTGCGATATGCCGCGTCGACATTGGTGTTCTGCTGAAAGCCGTAGGTCAAGCCGGAGGTATGGCGCAGCAGGTCGACCACGAGCATGGGCCGAGCGGCCGGACGCGTCTGGAAGCTTTCCATGAAGCCCCCCGCGTGAACGCCGAGCTTTTCCCACGCCGGGATGTACTTGCTGACGGGGTCGTCCAGAGCGATCTTGCACTCCTCGACCAACATCATGACCGCCACAGACGTGATGGGCTTGGTCATCGAGTAGATACGGAAGATCGAATCCCCGGCTAGCGGCACCTGCCGTTCCCGGTCGGCGAGACCAAGTACCGAGTTCAACGCAAGTCCGCCACGCCGCCATACCTGGGTGAGGGCACCTGCCAACTTGCCGGTGGCAATGTAGTTGTCGTCGACGAAACGCTCGATCCGTTCCAGCCGTCCACACGACATCCCCTGCTTTTCCTTGTCTTCCACACCCATGCCACCTCCTTCGTTGAATGTGTCTTCCGTATCCTCACCCGACAAACGGCATGTTACTCCGCCCACAAGCGGCGTGTCAGAACCGATGAATCATGCCTGCTGCAACCGTCATCATGCTTCGCGAAGACGACGGCGACGAATTGAAGCCATCGCCGATCGTAGCCGTTGCGGGAATGATCGATACGCCGTTCGCGCCTAGCGTGTCGCCGCCGGCACGCTGATACGCCTGCAGCATGTACAGGCCCGTGCTCTTCGACAGGCTGTAGTACTCCGCGAGCGAGGCCTGCTGATATTGCGCGCCACTCGAAATGCCGTTCGCCTCGCTTGCTCGCGTATAGCTGTACCCGGCCGCGAAGTCCCACACAGTCGCCACGCGGAAGTGCAGCACGCCGCCGAACGTGTTCCAGATGGCCGTGTGTTTGAACGACGAGCCGATCCCAGGAATGTACTGCACGTTCGAATATGAAAAGGAAAGGTCAAGATTTTGCGTGAACGCGTAGCCACCGGTCACCGCCACGCGCTGTTGCGCCGCCGAGGTTCGATAGCCATAAGTGACACCCGAGATTCCCTGTTCACCCGCAGAAGAAGCGGCGGAATTTGGATCCCACGCCCCGCCGCTGGGTGTCGCGTTGTTGAAGCGCTCGATGCCCGCGCCGATGCCGAACGCGCCCATCTTGTACTGAAGACCCGTGCTCCAGCTCGACCCCGCGTCGAGGCTGCCGGGCACGCCGCCAAGCGCGTAAGAGCCGCTCGCCGTCAGTCCGTAGAAGGTCGGCGTGGTGTACTCGACCGTGTTGCTCGTCTTGTAGATCGTATCGAAGTTGTCGAGATCGCCCGGATGCGCGCCCGAAAAGCCCGTCAACCAGTTAGTCGGCGAATACGGCGCGATCATCCAGTAGTATGACGTCAACTGACGTCCCAACGTCAGGCTCCCGTATGCCGGGTGCGTCAGGCCGACATACGCCTGCTGGCCGAACATCGCATTCGCGAACTGCGCATTGCCGTTGGCCGAATTGAAGCGCGACATCAGGTTGAACACGGCGGCAAACCCATCGCCGAGATCTTCCTTGCCACGCATGCCGAACTTGCTGCCATCCCACGTGCCCGGCGCCATCTGGATGTTGTGTTTGCCGCCGCTCGTCGAACCGAGCGCCGTCTGGCTGTTCGAATAGGCAATCGCCTCGTCCATCACGCCGTAGAGCGTGATCGTGCTCTGCGCCTGCGCCACACCCGGCAACGCGGTGACACACAAAGCCGATACCCCTGCGAACAGTTTGATCTTCACTTTCACTGCAGTCTCCTGAGAACCTATGGTCGCGCCGGCACCCGTGCCGGCCCGTGTTTATTTCGCTGTGTGCGGACACTCTGAGTTAGCGCTAACAAAATACGACGGAAAAACGCGTGTATCGGGGTGTTGCACGTGCGGTTGTGAGTAAAGCGTGAGTTTTCAGACGGCGTCTTTTTCGATTTCTTCCAGGCTCAGTCCCGCCGTCTCCCGAATCCGATAGATCGCGAACAGGAAGGCGATCAGGCAGCAGGCGGAGAATGCGCCAAACGCGGACGCCGCGCCCATTTCGAGCAGGGCGGGAAAGGTCGAGGCAACGATGAAGTTCATCAGGAACATAGCCAGCGCAGCGGCAGACATGGTTCGTGCGCGGATTCGCATCGGCAGCAGTTCAGGCATCATCACCCAGACGACGGGTCCCCAGCTGAACGAGAACGCAGCCTTGAAGACCGCCAGCGCAGCCACAGCAATCACGCTGCCGTGCGCCGTCGCCGGACCGCCGAAATGAAACACGCAGCCAAGCGTCGCCATACTCGCGGCCATGACCAGTGCGCCACCGATCAGCAGCGGACGGCGCCCTACCCTGTCGACGACGCGCGCTGCAAAGATCGTCATGATGATCGACAGCACGCCGAGCCCGACGCTGTTGAGCAGCGCTGCCGATTCCCCGAAGCCCGCCGCACGGAGAATGGTCGGCGCATAGTAGACGATCGTGTTGATCCCTAAAGCCTGCTGAAGCACCGCAAGCCCGAACACGCTGATGACGATCGGACGCAGCGCCCGCGACCTCAGCACGTCGATCACACGCACGCTGTTCGACGTCTGGTTAGCCTCTCGAATCTCGCGCAGCGATTCGGCTGCGTCTTCCGGCGTGTTGGTGATCTCCAGCACGCGGCGCGCCTCGTCGACACGGCCCTGCCGCACGAGCCAACGTGGCGAGTCCGGCTGAAAGATCATGCCGATGGTCAAAAACACCGAAGGCACGGCCGCGAGACCCAGCATCCAGCGCCATTGTCCATGCCCGGCAAGCAGATAGCACAGCACATACGAAAGCAGGATGCCCGTCGCGACCGCCAGCTGGTTCATCGACGCGAGACCGCCGCGTATGTGCTTGGGCGCAATCTCGGAGAGATACAACGGCACCTGCACCGTGGATACGCCGATCGTGATGCCGATCAGCACGCGCGCGGCGATCAGCGTCAGCGGATCGGGCGCCAGCGCCGACAGCACCGACGTCACGATGAACATCACGCCCGCGCCGATCAGCATCTTGCGCGAACCGAAACGATCCGCGATCTGTCCTGTGCCGAACGCACCGATCATCGCGCCAAGCAGCAATCCGCCCACCACCATGCCCTGCAACTGGGCATTGAGCACCATGTCCTTGCGGATGAACAGCAAGGCGCCCGCGATCACGCCGCTGTCGTAGCCGAAGAGAATGCCACCCAAGGCGCCGAATAGATAGGTGATGCGCGCGCGACTGCGCGAACGCGTCGGAAAATAGGCCAGCGTTTCGGTATCCATCTGTTGTCTCGCTCACATGTTGTTGGCGGGCTTATCGCCCTGATACTTGTTGCCCGCAACGCGGTGCGCGCCTGTTTCGTCCGAAGCCTATGCCGTCCGCTGGTTTCGCACTATCAGAAAATGCGCACATATTTGCGCTGTCGTTGCGGTTTTTCCTTCGCTGTCAGGCGCAGTCCACGCCTCTAAGGTCTCCTCCGAAAAAAATACGGACGGGACAACCGCGCCCTCCCGTTCGCAGCACGCCCCTACCCCACCACGGACACCTGCGCCAACCCGGCATCGACGATCATGTTCTGACCGGTGACGGCCGCCGACTGATCCGAAGCAAGGAACAGCACCATGTCGGCGATATGCTTCGCCTCGACGGGAAACTTCAGGCACTGCAATTCGATAAAACGCTTCGCATCGGCAGAATCGAACCACAGCGCCTGCTGCCGCTCGGTCAATACCGGCCCTGGCAGCACCGCATTGACGCGGATGTTGTCGCCGCCCAGCTCGCGCGCGAGCGTGCGCGAAATGCCACTGATGGCGGCCTTGGCCGCCGTGTAGGCAATGAGATTGGGACGCCCGCGTAGCCAGGAGATCGAGCCCATGTTGATGATCGAGCCGCCGCCCGCGCGCGCCATCGACGGCGTGACGCGCTGCGCCGCGAACACGTGATGCGTGAGATTCGTGCGGATCATGTCGTCCCAGCGCTCCGGCGTCAGCTCCTGCAACGTGCAGCGGTCGTCGCGGCCCGCGTTGTTGACGAGCACGCGGATCGGGCCGAGCGCGGCGGCGGCCGCGTCGAGCGTTTGCCGGTACGCTTCGACGTCGCGAATATCGCAGCGCGCAAACCATGGACGCGATGTGCCGGCATAACGCTCGCACAACGCGAGGCCGGCGGATTCATCGAGGTCGCAGAAAGCCACGCGGGCACGCTGCCCGACGAACGCATCGACCAGCGCCGCGCCGATTCCCGACGCGCCGCCCGACACGAACACCACCGTGTTCTCGAGCGAGGTGTAGCGCGCGCCCATCAGTAGGCCACCTTCATCGGTGCGTGGTCAGTCTGGCCCTTCATGCGAGCAAGCACCGATTTGGCCTGCTGCAGCATGAACACGAGATCAGAACCGACGGCGACATAGTCGAATCCCATCTCGACGAACCCCTTGACCATCTCAGGGTTAGGACCGAGCGTCCCAACCGGAATACCCGCCGCGCGGGCGCGCTGCGCCGCGGAGCGCATCAGTGCCTGGACGCGCTCGTCCTGCAGATTGCCGATACAGCCCAAGGCCGCCGACAGATCGCCTGGGCCGATGAAGAGCGCATCGACGCCCTCCACGGCGGCGATCTCTTCGAGACGTTCGATCGCCTCGGGCGTTTCCAGTTGCACAATGCACGTGGTCAGATCGTTGGCGAGCTTGCCGTAGTCGCTGAATGCGCCGTAACGGCTCGCACGATGGATGCCCGCGAAACCGCGCTGGCCGAGCGGCGGGTATTTCGCCGACGTCACGATGCGGCGCGCCTGCTCCGCGCTCTGCACATACGGAAACATCAAGGTGCGCGCGCCAAGATCGAGGGCGCGCTTGACGAGCGCGGGATCGTCGCTGCTCGCCACCCGCACAATGGGCGTGGCGGGCGTGCAGTCGACGGCCTGCAGCATCTGCCATGTGTCGCGGAAATCGATCGGCCCATGCTCCATGTCGATCAGCAGCCAGTCGAATCCGGCATGGCCGAGCGCCTCCGCATTGCTCGCCGTGCCCGCCATCAACCAGGTGCCGAGCGGTGACGCCTGTCGCTCCAGTAACGCGCGAAACGCGTTGACTTCGGGATGTTGCTTGCTCATCGCGTAACCTCTATCAGTAAATCGACGGTTCGACCGGTTCGTGCCAGCCGGCGAGAAAATCGAAGTCACACCCCTCGTTGGCTTGCGTGACGTGTTCGAGAAAGATCTTCGTGTAGCCGCGCGGCGGCATCTGCACAGCGGGTTGCCACTGTGCGCGGCGTGCCGCGAGTTCCTCGTCGGAAAGACGCACGTCGAGCCGGCCTGCGGCCACGTCCAGCTCGATCACGTCGCCGCTGCGGATCAGCGCGAGCGGGCCGCCTGCGGCGGCTTCGGGCGCCACGTGCAGCACGCAGGTGCCGTAATGCGTGCCGCTCATGCGTGAATCGGAAACGCGCACCATGTCGCGCACGCCCTTTTCCAGCAGCTTCTTCGGAATCGGCAGATTGCCCCACTCGGGCATGCCCGGTGCGCCGAGCGGACCGCCGTTGCGCAGCACGAGCACCGTGTTCTCGTCGACGTCGAGAGCGGGGTCGTCGATGCGCGCGTTCAGGTCCGCCATCGAATCGAAGACCAGCGCACGGCCAATATGCTTCAGAAAGTGCTCGCTCGCGGCACTCGGCTTAATCACGGCGCCGGACGGCGCGAGGTTGCCACGCAGCACGGCGAGCGCGCGCGCTTCGCTGACCGGCTGCGAGAGCGGCCGCACCACTTCGTCGTCCTCACATTGCGCGCCTTTGAGATTCTCGCCGAGCGTGCGCCCGTTCACCGTCATGCAATCGAGCGACAAGTGCTCGTGAATGCGCTGCAGCAGCGCCAGCAGGCCGCCCGCATAGTAGAAGTCCTCCATCAGGCTCGTGCCCGAGGGCAGGATATTGGCCAGCACCGGCACGCCTTCACCCAGACGCTGGATATCGTCGAGCGTGAGCGGCACGTTGCCGCGGCCCGCCATCGCGATCAGATGGATCGCCGCGTTCGTCGAGCCGCCTATCGCCATATAAGCCGCGATGCCGTTGGCAACCGACTTCTCGTTGAAGAACGCCGAGGGTTTCAGGTCTTCCCACACCATCTCGACGATGCGCGCGCCACTCGCCGACGCCATGCGCGTGTGCGCAGAATCCATCGCGGGGATGCTGGCCGCATTGGGCAGCGTGAAGCCCATCGCTTCAGCGATCAGCGTCATCGTGCTGGCGGTGCCCATCGTGTTGCAGGTGCCGGGCGTGCGCGCCATGTGCGATTCGAGCGCGATCCATTCCCGGCCGCTCAGATGGCCCGACTGACGCTCGTCCCAGAACTTGCGCGTGTGCGTACCTGCGCCGACTTTCTGGCCGCGATAGCGGTCGTTGAGCATCGGCCCTGCGGGCACGAAGATGCACGGCAGGTTCGCGCTCAGCGCACCCATCAGCAAGCCGGGCACCGTCTTGTCGCAGCCGCCGAGCAGCACCGCGCCGTCGACGGGCAGTGAGCGCAGCAGTTCCTCCACCTCCATCGCGAGGAAGTTGCGATAGATCATCGTGGTCGGCTTCACGAGCACTTCGCCAAGCGACATGGCCGGCAGCTCGAACGGCATGCCGCCCGCCTGCAGGATGCCGCGCTTGACGGCTTCCGCGCGTTCGCGCAGATGCGCATGGCACGGCGAAAGGTCGCTCCACGTATTGACGATCGCAATGACGGGGCGCGACATGAACTCTTCGCGCCGCAGCCCCATCTGCTGCAAGCGCTGCCGGTGCGCGAACGAACGCGTGTTGTCGGGCGCAAGCCAGCGCTGGCTGCGAAGATCTTCGAGACGCTTTCGCTCTTTATTCACGTGTCCTGCTTCCATTGACTAGACCCGGCGAATTTTGCAACGGGTTGGGTTGAAATGATGTTAGCGCTACTTTTCGACAGTATTCATTAGCGCTAACATTGAGTCAACCGCGCTTCGTTAAGGATTTGCCCTGGTGATGGATGGGTTCATGCCATCGGCAGGCGGATCGCGCTACGCCGTTCGATCAGCCCCGGCACGGACACACGCATCGCAAACACGCCGCCCGATTGCGGATACTGTTCGATTTCTTCCGCGGGGCGGCTTTGGCGTGCGGTGGTCACATAGACCGTGCGCAGATCGTCGCCGCCGAACGCGCACATCGTCGGGCAACGCGCGGGCAGCGAATGCTCCTCGACAATCTTGCCCTCGGGCGAAATGCGCGCGATGCGTCCGCCTTCATAGAGCGCAGACCAGTAATAGCCTTCGCTATCCACGGATGCGCCATCGGGACGCCCGCGATCCGTCGGCGTCGGCTCGAACTTCACCCAGTCCTCGCGCGGCCCGACTTCGCCGCTGTCGATATCGTACGAATGCCGGTAAATCGTGAAGCGCGGTGTATCCGAGTGATAGCACCAGCGATAGTCCGGGCTGAACGCCATGCCATTCGACGTCAGCAGACCCATGTCGATCTTGGCAAGTTCGTCATTCGCATAGCGATACAGCGACGCAGCATTTCTTGCCTTGGGTTCGTCGAGCGTGCCGAGCCAGAAGCGGCCGCGCGCGTCGCAACGGCCGTCGTTGAAGCGGCTGGTCGCTGGGTTCTCGGGGTTCGCGCACAGCTTTCGCACCACCTGCCCTTTCGCATCGAGCAGGAAGATGCCCGTGCGCATGCCCGCGATGAAGCCATCGTCCCCGGTCAGCGAAAAACACGCGATGTTCTCGGGCATCGTAATCGCGCTGTCCTGCCCCGTCTTCGGATCGAAGCAGTGCAACGCAGGCGCCGCTATATCGACCCACCACAGTTTTCCGCGCCGCTCGTCCCAGCGCGGACATTCGCCTAGCCCGGCGGCGGCGGGCAGTACACATTCGAACGATTGCAACATGCGGCCTCCCATTCGGCACGACTCTCGCGCAGACCCTCCGTGCACACTGTTAGCGGTGCTCGGAAACGAACTTCGTGTTCAGATAGGCTTCGAGCGCTTCCGTGCCGCCCTCCGATCCATAACCCGAATCCTTGATGCCGCCGAACGGCGCTTCGGGCAGTCCCAGACCGTGATGGTTGAGCGATAGCATGCCGCTTTCGATATCGTCTCCAAGTGCCGCGAGCGTCGCAGCTGAACGCGCGTACGCGTATGCGGCAAGCCCGTATGGCAGACGGTTCGCTTCTTCGATCGCTTCGTCGTAAGTGCGGAACGTGGAGACTGCGGCGACGGGACCAAACGGCTCTTCGTTCATGATGCGCGCTGATTGCGGCACATCGGTCAAGACGGTCGGCTCGAAAAAGTAGCCTTCACGACCGAGACGCTTGCCGCCCGTCGCGATGGTCGCGCCTCGCTCGACGGCGTCCGCGACCAGCTGCTCCATCGTGTGCAGGCGGCGCTCGTTGGCGAGCGCGCCCATCTGCACGCCGTCGTCGAGGCCGTTGCCGACGCGCAGCGCTTGCGCCGCGGCAACGAAATGCCGCACGAACTCATCATGAACCGTCTCTTCGACGATGAAGCGCGTCGGCGCAATGCAGACCTGACCCGCGTTGCGGAACTTCGCGGCAGCGAGCAGCCGCGCGGCACGCGGCACGTCGCTGTCCGCGAAGACCAGCGCAGGCGCGTGGCCGCCGAGTTCCATGGTGGCGCGCTTCATGTGTTGACCCGCTTTCGCAGCGAGCAGCTTGCCCACAGACGTCGAGCCCGTGAACGAAATCTTGCGGATGGCGGGATGCGCGATCAGGTAGTCGGATATCTCGGCGGGCATGCCGAATACGAGGTTCAACACGCCTGCAGGCAGACCGGCATCTGCAAACGCGCGTACCAGCGCGGCACAGCTAGCGGGCGTTTCTTCCGGGCCTTTCAGCACGACAGCACAGCCCGCTGCCAGCGCCGCCGAGATCTTGCGCACAGCCTGATTGATCGGGAAATTCCACGGCGTGAACGCCGCCACGGGACCGACGGGTTCCCGCATGACGATCTGCCTCACCAGGTCGGCGCGGGACGGGATAACACGACCATACGTGCGCCGCGCCTCATCCGCGAACCATTCGATCACATCGGCGGAAGCCAGCGTTTCCATGCGCGACTCGGTGAGCGGCTTGCCCTGCTCCATCGTCATTGTGAAGGCGATGTCTTCGGCGCGCTCGCGCAAAAGATGCGCCGCACGCCGCATCAGCTTGCCGCGTTCGAATGCAGACGTCTTGCGCCAGATGTGAAAGCCGCGCTGCGCGGCTGTCACGGCGTCGGCGAGATCCTGAGCCTCCGCCATCGACACCTGTCCAATGGTGATCTCGGTTGCAGGATTGTTCACGGGTGACGTGCGCGACGTGGCGCGCCACACGTTGTCGATGAACAGAAGCGTGTCCGGGTAAGCGGGAAGCGATGTGCTCATTCGTGATCCGAAAAAATGAAAGTTGATAAGACGGGGACGAGGCGCGTCATGCCGATCAGGCGATCGCGCGGCGAAGCTCGGCGATATCGGGTTCGATGCCGATTCCTGGCGCCTCGCCTAGTCGCACTCGGCCTTCGATGGGCATTTCGATGGAGCCGGACAACAGCGAACGCAGCGGGTTCGGGTTCGCATCGACTTCGAGCAGGCCGCGCCCGCCGCTATCGCCTGCGGCGGCGAGCAGATGCGCCGACGCAAGCAGTCCGATGCCCCCGCCCAGGTAGTGCGGACAATAGACGAGACCCGCTGCCTGTATGGCCTGCGTGACAGGCCAGTTGCCAGAAATGCCGCCCCATTTCGCGGCATCAGGCTGTATCACTTTGAGCGCGCCGGAGACGATGCCTTCCTCGAACGCCAGCGCGTTCGCAAGGTTCTCACCCGCCGCGAGCGGAACCGGACAGCGTGCACTCAGCGTCCGCCATTCGTTCAATGGACGATCGCAGCGAAGCGGCTCTTCGAGCCATCCGAGTTGCTGCCCTTCCAGGATGTCGCAGATCTCAAGCGCCGTTTCCAGATCCCACGCCTGGTTTGCATCGACCATCAGACGCCGATGCGGACCGATCAGCCCGCGCAGCCTCTTCAGGTTAGCCGCATCGCGCTCGCGCCCGAAGCCAAGCTTCAGCTTGAACGCGTCGAAGCCGCGCGCGAGACGTTCGGACACGATAGGCTCGGCGCCCACCGGATTCAGGCCGCTCGCGTATACGCCAATCTCATCGCGCTCGCCACCAAGCAGGCGCCAGAGCGGCAGCCGCGCCCGGCGAGCCTGCAAATCCCACACGGCCAGGTCGATGCCCGCGATCACTTGCGCGATTGGCCCGTGTTCGCCCGATTGCAGCGCGAGTACGGCAGTGCGCGCGCTCAATTGATCGAACAGCACGGCGGGATGCGTGACGCGCTGGCCTTCGACAAGCGGCGCGAAGACGGTTTGCACAAGCGCCGCGCGATGCTCCGCGCCGCACGAGGGAAAGTTGCACCAGACTTCGCCCCAGCCCGACGCGCCGTCGCGATCGATCACCCGGATGAACACGGCCGGGCGGTCATGCATGACGCCGAACGAGGTCCGCACGGGCGTGTCGATCGGACAGCGCAGCACATGGGCTTCGACCCGTTCGATGGTGGCTGCAGACAGATGATGATCCTGCGGGGGGTAAGTCATGGACGCTTGTCTCGCTGATGGCCGGTTCGTTGCCGGTAAATTACTAAAGTATGGTTTATAGTACTTTATGTGACGCCCGAAGTTCAATCTTTAATCACGAAGAACAGCGTAAGATTCCGTCTCGCCCGTTTACTGCCCCATCATGCGGTCACCCACGTCCAATCCGATTCCGCTCTACCTGCAAATCGCCGATGCGATGCGAGACCGCATTGCGCGCGGCGTGTGGGGCGATGGTGAACTGATCCCCACGCTCGAGCAGATTGCCGCGGAGTTCGGGGTGGCGCGTGTCACCGCGCGCCAGGCGGTGCAACTGCTGACGGCCGAGGGCACGCTCGCGCCAATGCGCGGCCGCGGCACGTTCGTCAGAGCGCCGGTTGCATCGCATCGCGCGGTGCATGTGGTGACCAGTCTCAACGCGTTGGCCGACACGTATCGCGCCACCACGCCCGAACTGCTCACTATCGACGAGAACAGCCGCATGCCCCCCGTGCGCGACAGCGACGGCACGCTGGCGCGCGCCTACACCTACATGAAGCGGGTGCACTCGACGTCGGGCGAGCCGTATTGCGTGATCGGGCTCTATCTGGAAGAACGGCTGTTTTCGCGGGCGCGCGCGCGTTTTCGCAAGGAAACTGTCATTCCCATCCTGATGGAGATGAAGCCGAGACCCATGCAGCGCGCGCGACAGACGCTGACTATCGGCAGCGCGGATGCGGAGACCGCGCACCTCCTGCGCGTCCCTGTCGATTCGCCTGTGGCACGCGTGCAGCGCGTGTTCAACGATGCGAATGGCGTTATCGTCTATTACGCGGACGTGATCTATCGTGGGGATGCAGTAAGACTCGACATGGATATGAACGTGTGAGCCGCACTGTTCATTCAACGCCAATTCATTGGCCGCTCCATGATTCGTACAGCGCACCGCGGCGGTGGAGGCTAGCCGATGTTAGCGCTATTTTGCTATAGTACGTATTAGCGCTCTACCCAGGTACCCAGGTCAGTGAATACTCTCTATGGAATGACCCTTCATGACACAGTCACCCCGCAAACGGCGTAGCGCGGGACGCACGAAGCTACACGATGTTGCCGCGCTGGCAGGCGTGTCTGCGATGACGGTTTCACGCTATTTCAATAGCCGCGAAACGGTGGGATTGGACCTGCAAAAACGCATTGCTTCAGCCATCGAGAAAACAGGCTACGTGCGCAACGTGTTTGCGGGCTCGCTCGCTTCCGCACGCGGCAAGTCGATCGGCATGGTGATCCCGCATATCTCCGGCGGCGTGTATGCCGAGACGGTCCAGGGCGTTTCGGATACGCTGCGAGCCAACAACTATCAATTGCTGCTCGCAACCAGCAACTACTCGATGGAAGAAGAAGAGGCCGCGGTGCGTGCGTTCCTCGGCTGGGCGCCCGCTGCAATTGTCCTCACGAATAGCTCGAAGCATTCACGCAAAACCCTCGAAATGCTGGCTACCGCCGGTGTACCGATCGTGCACACATGGAGCGACAAGCCCAAGGCAAAGCAGATCAATGTCGGGTTCTCGAACATCAATGTCGGCCGGGACTGTGTGACGTATCTCCATAGTCGCGGCTATCGCCGCATCGTGTTCGTGCATCCGACATTCAAGGAAGATCTCGGTGCGAACGATCGGGCAAAGGGTTACACCGCGACGATGGAAGAATACGGCCTCACTCCCGCCGAATTCCGCTCGCCCCTCACGACGCCGCTCGACGCAGGCAGGGACGCGTTCGAAACGTTGACTCGCGGCCGCCACCCTGCAGACGCAATTATCTTTGCGAACGATAACCTGGCCGCCGGTGCCCTGCTGTATGGAGCCCACAAGGGCATTCCCATCCCCGGCACCTGCGCGGTGATGGGGTTCGGCGACCTGTCGATCTCGGACAAGCTGCTGCCCTCACTGACCACGGTACGGCCGCCGCGCTACGAAATCGGCCGGATCGCCGCACTCAGGATTCTCGAGTCCCTGCATGCTGTAGAAAACGAGTTGGTGGATCGCGTGCAGTTCAACAACGATCTGCCGTACGAGATCGTTGAACGCGAAAGCGCGTAGGGGACTTCCTCACGCGTATGCCGTAGCTTGCCCATCGGCAATTTTCCGGCACACTACGGGCATCTGCGCTCACCCTCACATCCCATGCCCCATTCGTTTAAGCCTACCGCCGAACAGCACGCTGTCGTAGACGCGGTTCTTGGCGGGGGCGACCTGAAGATCAAGGCATATGCGGGCGCGGGAAAGACTTCGACGCTGCGGCTGATTGCCGATCATCTCGCCGGTAGCCGCGGCAGCTATCTCGCCTTCAACAAGGACATTGCCGAGCACGCTCGCCGTGGCTTCCCGTCCAATGTCAGCGCACGCACAGTGCATTCGCTCGCGTATGCATCCGTCGCGCCCGCCCTGACCGCGCGCCTGAAGGTCCCGGCCGAGCCACCGCACGAATTGGCTGCCCGCTATGGGCTCGGACCGATACAGGTGCCGACCGTCACCGGAAAGACCGTCGAAGTCACGCCGTTTGAAATCGGCCGGATGGTTGCGGACGGCCTGGGCAGGTTCTGCCGCTCGGCGCAGCAGCGGCCGGAGGCTTGCCACATCCCCGTCGACGAAAAGGTACATGAAAAGGCGGCCGACTGGCTGCGCGAATCGTTGCTTCCCTACGTCGTGCGCCTGTGGAATGAAAGCATTGACCCGCGCGGACGCAGCGCCATTGCGCCGGACGTCTATCTAAAAGTCTGGGCGCAGACAGAACCGCGCATCGATGCGGACTTCATCCTGTTCGACGAGGCGCAGGACAGCGATGGCGTCATGCTCTCGGTGCTCGGCCTCCAGCGCCACGCGCAGATCATCTACGTCGGCGACCCCTACCAGCAGATCTATGAATGGCGCGGCGCGGTCAATGCGATGGCTCAGATCGACGCGCCCGAGTGTGCGCTGACCGAGTCCTTCCGCTTCGGGCCTACCTTCGCAGCGCTCGCCAGTCGTGTGCTCGCACTGCTCGGCGAGCGCACGCCCATTCGTGGCCAGGATTCCATCGGTTCGATCATGGTGGAGGATCCGACTATCTCACCGCCTGTCGATGCCATTTTGTGCCGCAAGAATGTGACGGCGATCTGGCAATTGGCCTCAGGCGTCGAAGCGGGTCACAAACCGGCGATCCGTATGAGCCCCACGGAAATCGTAGCGTTTGCAGACGGCGCAGATCAGTTGCTGGCCGGCAAGCGAGCATTCCGGCCGGCGGCATTTTCGTTGTTCGAAACCTGGAAGGACGCCCAGTCGTTCGCCCAGAGCGCGGTCGGGCGCGACTTGCTACCGATCGTGCGAATCGTCGACGAGTGTGGCACCGCCTATCTTCGGGAACTGGCGCGACGCGTTACGCCCGAGGCAGACGCCGACTACGTGATCTCGACCGTGCACCGCGCCAAGGGGCTGCAATGGAAACGGGTGAAGGTAGCGAACGATTTTCGCTTCAAGACTGTTGACGGGCGCCTGATGCTGGACGAGGACGAGATGCGCCTGCTTTACGTGGCCGTCACGCGCGCACAGCATGTGCTGGACATCTCGGAACTACGCGAGGAGCTCTTGCGGCTGTTCAACTCGCGTCGATGACCGCACGGGCCCGCTCCGCACAAGTGCGACGCTCAGCGGCCATGAGGGTGATTCGAGTCATGGGTCTTTCGGTATTGATTCTTTCCAGTGCTATCGATTATCGGGCGATGACCCGTTCGCCATTCAACACGACTTTATATATTACTATCGCAAAACAACAATTGGTAAATTAAAACAAATAGGTATCAACCAATTGAGTTTATTCGCCCTCACATGCACTGATCCGGATAACAACAGTACGATCGTTAAATCATACAAATCATCCGATTCAGTTAGCATAGTCAAACCAAATCGAGCGCGTCGATCGTAATATTATTTTTTATTGAATTTCACTCATCTTCGTTGCATCGTGCCTTACGCCTTTGCGCCGTCCACCCGCAAGGCGTCAACGACGATCGACATGTAACCTGCCTGCAGACAGCACGGGCGGAACAGTCAATGTTTGACTGATTAAATACAGCGCGGAGAATTAAATTGCATATCCATCAATATATGCGGATGGGGTGTTCGGCATTTACAATCGCCGTCGCCACACTTCCAGCAACGGCTTATTCCGATAATCCCGGCACTCCCTCCCCAAATAATCCAATTACACTACTACAGTCATTTCGCCCAATCGGTGGTGCTGATAATAATCTCGCCAATCCCAACTTCAACGCCACGCCGGGCAGTCCGGAATTGAAACTGGCCCCGTTGAACTTCGCGCCCGGCACGGCCAACGGCCTGATAGGCGGCCCGAATCCCCGGACCATCTCGAACGTTATTTCGGGCGGCACTAGCGCTCAGGGACAAAACGGCGAGACCACTGATCCCGTTGCCTCCGCATGGCTCTATGTATGGGGGCAATTCGTCGATCACGATCTGGGCCTCGAAGCTGCACCGCTCACGACCGACGCGATCAACATCACAATTCCCGCGAATGATCCCGACGTGACGGCCGGCACCGTCATCTCCATGACCCGTGCGGTCCGCAGTCCGGCGACCAATACGATCATCAACACGGTTGCCGGATATCTGGATCTGTCGCAACTGTACGGCTCGACCCAGACAATGGCCGATAGCCTGCGCAATGAAGACGGCACCTTGAAAGGGTCGCCCGACGGACAGTCGCTTCCGATTGTCGCCGGTGCATTTGAAAGTGGCGATGCGCGGGTGATGGAGAACCCCGAGCTCACAGCGACCACGACGCTTTTCATGCGCGAGCACAATTATTGGGTAGGTCAGCTGAAAACCCAGCAACCGGCATGGTCAGGCGACCAGCTGTACAACATGGCGCGAGCCATCACCACCGCCGAGTACCAGAACATCGTGTATTCCGAGTATTTACCTGTGCTGATCGGCCCAGTGCTGGGTCCGTACGGGGGGTACGACTCGTCCCAAAACGCGCAGATCTCGCAGGAATTTTCTGCTGCCGCGTTCCGCGTCGGTCATTCGCAGATCTCGGATACCCAGGAGGGCGTGGACAACAATGGCGTCACCACCTTCAGTGAAGGGCTCAGCCAGGCGTTCTTCAATTCACCTCAACTCGACATTACGAACGGGATCAATCCCCTCCTGCGCTCGCTGAGTCTGGATTTCGCGCAGGCAACGGATGTTTACGTGGTCGCAACGTTGCGCAATCTGCTGGCTGCCAGCCTCGTGGGCGGCGGAGTCGACCTGATCGATCTGATCGCAATCGACATTCAACGTGAACGCGATCTGGGAGTGGGCAGCCTGAATCAGGTCCGCATCGCGTTAGGCCTCGCGCCTTATCGGTCGTTCGCCGCTCTGACTAGCGATCCTGCGCTGCAAACCCAGTTGAAAACCGTCTACGGCACCATTGATCAAGTCGACCTTTTTATTGGCGGACTCGCGGAAGCGCATGCGCCCAACGCGACCGTCGGGCCAACGTTTCAGAGAATCATCGGCGACCAGTTTTCGGCGTTGCGCGCTGGAGATCGCTTCTTCTGGCTCAACCAGGGTTTCGATTCTGCAACCACCAACATGATTACGAACACGACGCTTGCCGACATCATCCTGCGTAACACGGACACAACCACATTGCAGCAGCATGTCTTCACGCAAGGCTCGCCGGTAACACCGCCCTCGCACCACAAGCGTCAGACCCCCGTTCCTCGTGGGATGAGGCCCGATGCTGCGTCCGCTGTCAATCCGGCGCGCTAAGCCGCAACGTTCAGTTTCCGGGAATGTCCCCATGCCGGGGCATTCTCGGGGGTCTGCGTAGAACCTCAACTTTCGAGGATTCTCTCCCACGCGTCCGATCGAGTCGAGCGGAACACGGCGTCGATCACTCGCATATTTGCACGCGCATCTTCTAGCGGTATTGCCTGGGGGCTTCCACTCAATATCGCCTCCGCGAACGTGGCTGCTGCGATGCCATATTGATCGCACACAGGAAGTTCCAGCCAGCGGTCAGTCGCGACACCGGTGCTTGTGTTTTCACTCACCAACAGACGCGCCGGTCGATCGCTTGGTGCATTGAATGGAATCTCGACCTCGATGCGCCCTTGGGTACCGTGAAATTGCATCCGCTGATAAGGATGGGCCTGAGTCGAGTAAAAGAAACTTGCCTGCACACCGTCGAAGTCCATCAGCACAGAGCCAAGCCGGTCCACTTTGAAGGATGGATCCTGCTCCATCAGGGCAACCACTCGCTTGGGCTCACGCCTGGTAATGAAGCGTGACGTTGTGATGGGATAACAACCAATATCGAGTAGACCGCCACCACCCAGTTCGCTGTGGTTGCGGATATTGCTCGGGTTCGTGTTGTTATAGGTGAAGCCGCCGGTCACTGCCCGCAATTCGCCAATCACACCTTCGTCAATCAAGGCCCGCACCTTCAACCACTGCGGATGCGTGCGAACCATGAAGGCTTCCTGTATGTATCGGCCGGTCCTGTCGCGCGCAGCGATGAGTCGTTCAACCTGTTGGGCGTCCAGTCCGATCGGCTTCTCACACAGGACGTGCTTGCCCGCCTCGACGGACTTGATCGTCCATTCCACGTGGATGTGATTGGGTAGCGGAATATAGACCGCGTCGATTTCCGGGTCCGCGAGGAGCGCCTCGTAACTGTCGTAGGCGACAGCCAAACCATATCTGGCTGCGGCTTCCCGAGCCTTCTGGTGAGACCGCGACGCGATGCCCTTCACCCGGCACTTCGGTGCGCCGTGCATGGGCATGACAACCTTGTCGTTGATCTTCGCGGTGCCCAGGATCCCCCAGACAATTTCATCCCTTGCCATGACACTCCCTTTTTCCGATCAAGTATTTGACCACCTTTCGCCGACGACAAGCGGCAGACGTGGCGTCTGCGCGACCGATGGCAGCGGCAATCCGCTACACCAGGATCGCCTGATCGCTGAGTTCGACGGAGTTTCTGCCGTTGCGTTTTGCGCGGTACAGCGCTTCGTCCGCGTCCTTCACCAGGCGCTCGATCGTCGCGTCCCCGCTGGTCATACATGCAATGCCAATACTGCATGCATAGGCCGGCAAAGAGGGATTATCGTTGAGCGCGATTCTTGACCGTAAGGCCTCTGCCAGATCGAATACGTCCTCGGGGCGTGCGCCGGGCACGAGTGCAGCGAACTCTTCGCCGCCCCAACGGGAGAAATGATTGTGCCGTGCCAGCATCTCGGCCGCGCGCCTCGAAAAGTCGACGAGGATTTCGTCACCCGTCACGTGGCCGTAAGTGTCATTGATCGCCTTGAAGTGGTCGAGATCGATCAGCAGGAGCGACAGCAATCCCCCCGTGCGCATCATTTTTTCCCGCTCTTCCCGATGGGCGTTCAGAAACGCACGGCGATTCAGCAATCCCGTGAGCGGATCGACGAGCGACTGCTGTTCAAGCTGCAGTCGCAACCGGTTCATCGCAACGAGCATGAAGCCGACCGTGGCCATCAGGGACACGAGGGCGCCGGTGGCCAGATAGATCGTCTGCACGAAATCTCGAGCATATAGCCCCGTCCCCGCGAATCCCGAACCTATCGACGTGACGACACGTATGGCCGTGACGGCTGTCTGGATCAGAAACACCGCGCCCACGAACATTGAGCTGGGATCCTGTCGCCCGTAGCGCAGCATCACGAAGGTCTGGCGCGTGTAAATCAGCGCGAGGATCACATTGACGCACAGTGCGCGTCCCGCGCCGGACGGGTGCCCCCAGGTCATCCAGCTCTCGCCGATTGCGCCGATTACCAGCATGAGGGTCACAAAGCGCCACGACGGCGGGCAACCGAAGAAACGCTGGCTGCCGATCAGCCAGAGCCCGGTGCTCACGATCATGCCGCAGTTTCCTCCCATGATCGAGAGCCAGTCGGGAACGCCGCCGCGCAGCGCGAGGAGGATCGCCGCAACCGACACAATCAACGCACCGCACGCCCAGTTGCCAACACCGCGGATGTTCGTGGGAAAACTCCGCCCCAACGAAAACATGACTAGCGCCATCAGTCCGGGCATGACGGACGACATCAAGAGAACGGTGCGTAGATCAAAGGCGGGCATAGGGTCTTGAGCGCACACCGGTAACCAGCTTGGACACGCCTTGTTGGTGGCGCTTATGTCCTTTCCCCGAGGCGTGCGCTTGTTCGAATTGTCAATGCCACGAATATACAGGAATAGACTCGGTCAGCCAGTCTACCCTCGCGTGTTTCGCAATGGCATCGCGTACCGGCCTACAACTCCCGTGCCACGTTGCGCAAAATTTCCTGGGCGCGTTGCGCAATCGGGGATAAATAGCCAGCCCTTCGTATCAGTCCGACCCGACGCACCAGACCGTCGAACTGGATCGGGCGCACAGCAATGTCGAACGGTAGGGGGCCAAGGTCAAAGCTGCGCGTGTTGATAAAGCTGACCAGTTGTGTAGTGGATACGATAAGTATCAGCGCGGCCAAACTATTGGCCTCGGCCACAATGCGCATAGGCAGGTGGCCATGCTTTGCAAAGGCTTGCTCGATCTGCACGCGTGCAAATTCCTGACGACTGGACGCAGCCCATTCGCAGTCCACCAGATCGTCTACCGTGACCCATTCCCGCTTGGCCAGAGGATGCGCGGTGCTAACCATCAAGCTGTAGTGATCGTCATACAGCACCTCCTTGACCATGGATGCGTCCAATGTCTCGGGCAACGGGCATACAGCCAGCTCCACTTCACGCTTGTCGATTGCATCCAATAGCGCGTCGCTAAACGCTGTCGTCACATTGACGCGTGCGGCGGGCCGCTCCACCAGCAGCGTTGGGAACAGCGCGCGCAGCGCGAAACTCGTAGTGGCCGGCGTCGCACCGATGCGCAGCAGGCCCGCGTGTCCTCCACCAATATCGCGCGCTTCCTGCAGCGCACTATCGAGCTGCATGGACACACCCAATACCCGTGTATGGAATATCTTCCCCGCCTCGGTCAATACCGAGCCGCGTGCGGTGCGCTCGACCAATGTGACTCCCACCTTGCGCTCCAGCCGCTGGATGGCCTTGGTCACGGCTGGCTGAGAAATGCCCAGTTGCTCGGCGGCGCGTGCCAGCGTTCCGGTACTCGCGACGGTCAGGAAGTAGGTCAGGTCGCCATCAATCATGCCATTCCCTTGAGTTATGGATCTGGACTTCCCAGTTATTGGATTTTATATCCCCCTCGCTCAAATAATGAAGCTCCAATCACACAGAGAAGGAGTAGTTCCATGGGACACAATGAACAGGTTGCCGCGTTTCGCCATATGCGCGAGGGTACCGAGCAGGATTGGGCGATCATCGGTAGTGAGGTTGGGCCGTTCGCCAAAGGACTGCCTGGCCGCCTGCTGGACCACCTGCGCTTGCTGAATGGCGACTTTGGTGGCTTTCCTGTCGATCGTCTGACGCATAGCTTGCAAACTGCCACGCTGGCGCATCGCGACGGCCAGGACGAGGAATACGTGGTCTGCTCGCTGCTGCACGACATTGGCGATACGCTGGGAAGTTACAACCATGCCGACGTTGCAGCCGTGTTGCTGGAGCCATTCGTCAGCGCGGAAAATCACTGGATGATCAAGCACCATGGGATCTTCCAGGGGTATTACTTCTTCCACCACATGGGCATGGAGCGCAATCTGCGCGATAAGTACCGCGACGTGCCGGAGTTGTTCAAACGTACCGCGCATTTCTGCGAGAAATACGACGCGGCGGCCTTCGATCCGGATGCGGAAACGCTGCCGCTAGAGTTCTTCGAACCGATGGTACGGCGAGTGTTTGCCGAGCCGAAACGAACCCTGTACAAAGCCGCATTCGAGAAAATAGGCTGAGCGCGGCAAGCGCGAGGTCAGCACGCGCGTGCTTACGGCCTCGCGCCGCGCTTGCCCTTCGCAGTCGATTCGTTACTCGCGAACAGTTCGGTGAGCCAGTCGATGAACACGCGAGCTTTCGCACTCAGGTGTCGATTCGGCTGATAGGCAACAAAAACGGGAACGGGATCCGATACCCAGTCGCTCAGTACGGCTTCGAGTGCACCGCTTTGAAGGTGCGTTGTGGCGGAAAACGTCAACGCATGGACGACGCCGAGACCGGCGAGGCCCATGATCAGACAGGCCATGATGTCGTTCGCGGTCAGTCCGCGCCGATTCTGCACTTCCACGCGTTCACGATCTTTCGTCACCACGATCGGAAAGGGTCGATTGGTTCGCGAGGCGATGGTTCGGATGACGACGTGTCCATGCTCAAGGTCCGAAGGATGCGCAGGCCGCCCGTGCTTGTCCAGGTACGCAGGCGTCGCGCACAGGATTTGTCTGACGGCGCCGATCTGTCGCGCGACGAGCGATTGATCGAAGATTTCCCCCGCGCGCACGACACAGTCCACATTCTCTGCAATGAGGTCAACAGGACGATCGCTGATCCCGAACTCGAGCTCGATATCCGGATAACGCTCGACGAACGCCGGTAACGCGGGAAGTATCACCGACAAACCTAGTGGCACGGGCAGATCGACGCGCAAGCGTCCTCGCGGGTTGGTCTTCGCGCGCGACATCGTGCCCTCAAGCTCCGCGAGATCGCTCATCAGCTGCAGTGCGCGCTCATAGTACGCGGCGCCATCCGCTGTCATCGAGACCTTGCGCGTTGTACGGTTGAGCAGCTTTGTGCCCAGTTCGACTTCGAGTGACGCAATCAGGCGGCTGACGGCCGTCTTCGGTAAGTCGAGCACCTGCGCAGCCTTGGTGAAGGTCCCGCTTTCCACCACTCGAATGAACGCCTGCATGGCCTGAAACTTGTCCACGGTCTGACTCCTCGCTGTCCCGTACCGCCTGCTCGATTGTTTCACCCAAGAAACAATGTGGAATCGTAGCAACGATTTATCCCGCTGTGCGTGTCCGGTAATGTTCGTCCATTGCAATCGTTGACGAACTTCACCGGCGCGTCGAACCAACCAGGGGTTCATTCGTACCACCTTCTCCGGCGCGCCGAAGTTCATTTAGGAAAGGAAAACATCCATGTTTGCTAATGAAGAAACGCCGATCTCGGATCGCCCGAAAGCGGTAGTCATCGGAGTGGGACCGGAGCAAGGGCTGGGCGCGGGCCTGGCTCGCCGATTCGCGGCAGAGGGGCGTCATGTCGTCATCGCGGGGCGCACTGAAGCGAAGCTCGAACAGGTGCGCGAGGGCATTGTCGAGGCCGGCGGGTCGGCGAGCACGGTCGTCATGGACGTGACCCGCGAAGCGGATGTGATCCGGTTGTTCGACGTCGCGATGCAGGCAGACGAACACGGCGGCAGTGCCGATCTCATCGCCTACAACGCGGGCAACAACCAGCCTCTGGATCTGCGGACGATGGAAGCGGATGTCTTCGAATCGTTCTGGCGGCTTAACTGTTTTGGCGGATTCCTCGTGGGTCGCGAGGCCGCACGGCGCTTTGCGCCCCTCGGCCGCGGGTCGATTCTTTTCAGCGGGGCGACGGGTGCGCTTCGAGGCATGCCAAACTTTGCCCACTTCGCGTCAAGCAAAGCCGGCTTGCGCATGCTCGCTCAAAGCATGGCCCGCGAATTCGGCCCGCTCGGCCTGCACGTCGCCCACGTCGTGATCGACGGTGGTATCGACGGAGAACGGGTGCATACGCGCTTCACAGAGCATGTCAAGCAGAAGGGCCCCGATGGACTGCTCGATATCGACGCCATCGCCGACGCATTCTGGTCGCTTCACCGGCAGCACCGTTCGGCGTGGACGCACGAGCTCGATCTGCGCCCTTTCAAGGAAGCGTTCTAAACGATCGCGAGTCCCCACACAGTCAATTTCGAGGAGTCCACAATGAAGCTTATCGGTCCATGGTTTTCCGGCTATACCCGTCGGGTCGGAATCACGCTAAAGCTGCTCGGCATACCGTTCGAGCATCTGCCCTATCACGCCTATGAGCAGCAGGACCTTATCCGTCCGTTCAGCCCGATGGTGAAGGTGCCGGCGCTCGCGCTCGACGACGGCACGGTTCTCTACGATAGCGCAGGCATCATCGAATATCTGCATGAAGAAGTCGGAGCAGAACGCGCATTGCTCGCGCCCGCCGGCGTGCATCGACGCGATGCATTGCAGTTCATCGGCATCGCTTCCGCGATCTATGGAAAGCTCAGCGATATGTATGACGAGTCAATCCGGCCGCCCGAGCATCAGATCGCCAAGATCGTCGCATCGCTGCGCGAGCAGGCGTTGGCGGGATTTCAGATGCTCGAGTCGAGGGCCGGTAATGGCTGGCTCGTGGGCGATGCGCTGTCTCAAGCCGATGTGATGGTCGTGATCAGCTGGCAATCCGCATCATTGGCGTTTATGCCCGACGTCGTTCATCCGGCTGCCTTTCCCAAGCTTGCCCGACTGGCCGCGCGCGCGATGGAAATGGACGCTTTCTCCAGCACGCTACCTTTCAAGGGATAGTGACAGCGAGCGCGCAGAGGCCTTCAAATACGTTCGCAACCAGGCAGCAGGGACGTGCGGAATTGGCCAGATGGCGCGCCGTTAGCCGATGTTTTCATCGAGAATCCGATCTAATATTGATATCGCAATATGTGGGCTAAAGGTTTCATTTCGGACTTTTTCAATCCTTTCCCGTATCGCTCGGGAGTACCCGGAGTAAATCGCACGAATCGCCCAGGTGCAGAAAACAGCCAGCTTGATATCGTTATTCTTGTAAAGTGAATCCCTTAGCGCCATGTCTGCCAGAACTGTGCAAATCACCGGATCAACGTGATCCGACATACGGTCTAACGTTCCCGCTATTCGATATAGATCGAGTGCACGGGTGTCTTGTCTCAAGCAACAGATCGCCGCCAGGCGATAGAAATGCTCAGCTCGCCAGGGCATGAGTCTTGTGCACTTTTCAAGAACAGCAAGCAGCTGGCCCGTGAAGCGCGAGTTTTCGTAGTTCCGGCGTTTATCGTCATCGGGAAAGGGGCCCAAGGACTGCAGCTTGCTGCCGCACCACATGCTGACGATCTCTACGAGCAACGCTTTTGCCTGCGGTGGGGAGCCGGCTTCTAGCTGTCTATCCGGAAGCAACGGTAATACCTCGAACGCCAGGTGTCTTAGAATTCTTTCGATGTTGAGCCGCTCGGACTTGTGGATGCGGTACAGCGGAATTTCCCACGGCGTTTTCGAGGTACTACGAGAGCGAGTGGCATCGCTACGCGTCCTCAATGCTTTAATCAGTGCCGTTATCAGGACAACTTGCATATCGAGCGAATCCTCAACCCGACAGCCGATAATTGCGAAATCTTTTGTAAAATCAAGATCATCAGGGAAAAGTGTACTTCTATAGTCCGGCTCTTCCCGGATTTCCAGGGTACGTTGCCCGAGAACATAAACAACACTAGCTCGATCATTACTGTCATCAAGACGGCTCCACAGTAGGGCGTCCAGACTGAATTTCCTGAACTGGCGCCAGGCTTGATCATGTGTCTCAACGGGGAAAACAGTCGGCAGCGAGCGGAAGCTGATATCCCGCAGTTCCACGACGGGGGCGAGGCGCACGACCAGGTCCGCAATTGCGGACCGGTATTGCTGCGTGGACGGATATCGTATGGGGTTTCGATCCGAGGACAGTATCGTCGTGGGGGCGAGGCCGATGCGAACCTTGGCATGGATGCGGGTGAGAAACCGCTCGCCGAGCCGAAGAACGAGACGCAGAAAAGGATCGGGCTGAGTAGAGACCGCATCTCCCGCCAACGTGTTTAATGTCTCCCGGCTGAATTTCTTGTCGAATTCTTCGCCGTAATGCGCCCGATCGATTTTTTGGCCTATAGAAGTGTCGCCCTGGTCGATATCCTTGGGGATATTTCTATCAATCCAGTTATTCCTCGTTATTTCAATCCACCGCGTTATTTGCCGCCGGCGCCGATAATTTACAAGCGGTTTTGTAATGAAATCCAGAATGCAGGCCAGGGGAAGTGCCATGTTAACCATAAAATTCAATATGAATTTTATGGGCGGCAGAAGCGGCGCCAGCAAGTAAATGTATAGGCCGCTATAAATTACCCAGACGAACGCGATAACAATACCTCCGGCAACCCACCACGCGGTGAGGGGAACTCCGGCGATCTCTGGCGGCTCTTCCTCTCCGGTAAGCTTGGTGACCAAAACCAGAATAACAGTCCAGCCAGCTTCCAGAAGCAAGAGACCGGCAGAAGAGCGTCCAAAAAGCTGGAATAATTGGACAAATCCAGTCACCTGTGAAAATGGCCTTGAATCCTGTTCTTTTTCCTCGGTCATCTTGCCTCCTCCCTCTTACCTATCTGGCCCAGTTACTTTCATCTCGCAAACTAATGATGTGAAACGGTAGGTTAACCCGCGCCGCCGCGAGTTGCCAATCCGACAACGGGCCAAGCGCAATCACGTCGAGGAAAAAACTGTCCCTAATGTTGGTGTGGGCCAGGTCGAGGCCGCCACGCGAGCCGCACGCGCTTAATCAATGGTACGTCGTCGTAGACGACTGCAGCTTCGTTAGCGCGCCGCGTTTGAATCGGAACCAGCCTTGCGAGCTTTGCATCACCACTTCATCGCTTTGCCAGAACACGCGCTTGACCGCCATGCGCATACCCGAGCGTTGCACGAGTGGCGGATGTTGGCGAAAGTCGTACAGCACCGGGCCCGCATCAGTCTGCACGAGCGTGCGTATCACGCTGTCATTTGCGTTGCCGATGTCATCGAAATGCGTGAGCGTGCTCGCGCTGAAGCGATCGAAGATTTGCTTATCGAGCATGCCGACGAAATCGTGGTCGGCGCGCACGAATTCCAGTTGACCCGAGGGCGTGAGGAGCGGGCCCGACTCGTTGCTTTGCGCATGAACGCAAGTCACAAAAGAGGTAGCTGCGAGCGCAGCGAGGAACAGTCGTTTCATGTTTCGCTTTAAGTACCGCGGCCCTTTGGGACCAGGATCGGCCTCCGGAGACGAAGACCTCGCGATTCTCGCGCATTTTCCGGCATCGGGCTCGTCCAGTTCGCGCATGCCTCAGTCCAGCCTCGTGAACCCGTCGGCACTCCAGCGCTCGCTGCCCACCCCGTGATGGACGAAGAAAAGTCCGTCGGGATCGTATTGCGCCTTGACCGCCTGCAGCCTCGCGTAATTCGAGCCCCAAAAAGCGCGCTGCCAATCGGCAAGGAAGAAGTCGCTCTCCGCCACGTACGAGCCCGCGTCGGGAACGAGCCTGCGCAACGCGTCCATGGCGCGTCCGACGGCCTGCGCATGCTTGCGCGCGGCCACGACGTCCGGTTCGTGACCGGGGACGCCCGGATACGCAGGCGGCCCAGGCGCCGCGATGATCGCGAGCGCAAAGGCGTCGAGGGCGGCCGGGTGGGTTGCCGTGTCCCTGACAGCGGCGAGCGCCTCCTCGGGCGCACCGGCCAGGCCCTTGCTCATCTGCAGATCTACCTGCCAATGGCGCGTCGCCTCAAAGAGCGCATCGGCGAGCGCCTGGCGGCGGTCCTCGTGCAGCAGGTCCGCGGGAAGCCAGGCTGACTGGAAGGCCTGCCAGACCGCGCCCGCGTCGCCCTGGTCCCCCGCCCAGAATATGTTGTCCTTCGGGGCGCCCGGCCGGTCGTCGACACGGATGACGCCGAGAAGGCGCTTCACCAGCGTAGGCGCCCAGAAGTTCCTGGCGGGCGCCGCCAGGAAGCTGAACGGAGACGAATCGACTTTGAAATCGTCCGGAGCGGCGGCGAGCGTGTCGAGAAACGGCTGCCAGATCGCCTTCGCCTGGCTCCGATCGAGCCCCTGGAACACCATGCCGATCTCGAGCACGTGGTCGTAACGCAGGTGGATCTGCTCGCCCCAATGCGGATTTAGCAGACTATGGCTGTAGAAATCCATCATCAGGCGGATCAGCCTATGGAACGCCGCCGCAGACGTCGCCTTGACCGTCAGGTTCACCCCACCGAAGGTTTCAGGCAGTTCGTGGACGCGCAGCGTCAGCCGCGTGACCACGCCCAGGCTGTCACCGCCGCCGCCCTTGAGTCCCCAGTACAACTCGGGGTTCGTGCAGGCGTTCGCGATCCGCACGACGCCTTCGGCGGTGACGACTTCGGCTTCGACAAGGCTCGCCGCAGCGGTTCCGAACACCTTCGAAAAGCTGCCAAAACCACCGCTCTGCACGAGGCCCGCTACGCCGACCGTCATGCATCCTCCGCCCTGCACATAGCCGCCCGCGCGCATCGTAACAGCCTCGTAGACATGCGCCCAGACTGCCCCCGCCCCGACGCTCACCGCGCGCACCGGCTTCACGCGACCTTCGCAGCCCGCGCCGACGAAGGCATCGTGGACCGTGATGCCGGTCATGTAGCGCGTCCAGATCAGCAGGGAATCCGGCGCGCTGGATGTGCCCTGAAAGCTGTGCCCGCCTCCTTTCACGACGAGCCGCAAACGGTTCTCGCGGGCGAAGTTGACCGCCGCTGCGACGTCGTTCGCGTTGCGGGCGGCCACCGCATAGACGCTGGGCTGCGACGTCCAGGCGCCGACCCAGCCGAGCGACTGCGTGAGACCGACTTCGTCGCGCAGAAAATAGGGATTCTTGACCGCCGTTAGCGATTGCCGGCAAATGAGGCTGTCGGGCGTGCCTACACAGCCTTCCAGCGGCGAGCTGACTTTGACGAGCGCGTCGCCGACCTCTTCTCGAAGCCGGTCCCACTGCGCTTCCGACGGCCAGCCGGGGTCGCTGGGCCGCACACGCGAAATCGGCTCCGCAGCCGCCTTGGCGAGCGTCAGCCGGAGCAGACCGAGACCCGGAAGAAATGGAAGCGAGGCCGCGAGGCGCAGCAGACGCCGTCTAATTTGAGAATGCGCTTTCACGAAAGACGCCGCCATTCAGGGAGACCATCCGCCCTCCTTCTTCTTGAGCTTCGAAGATTCTCTCACCATCGGCGCTCGCGCGCCGCGCCTGCACCGCTTACGGCAGCGGCGCGTATATTTTTCGCGGCGCCTCGGCCTTAGCGTACGCCCGCCTCCTCCAGCAGCCACTCTTTGAAGGCAAGCACTGGTGCTCGCTGGCTGCCTTCCTTTCGATGTACCAGGTAATAGGCCAACTCGCAACTCTGCACCTCGTCGAACGGTCTGACGAGGCTACCTTCGGCCAGATCCCGCTCAACCAGCGTCGTCCTGCCGAGCGCAACGCCATTGCCGGATAGGGCGGTTTGAAGTGCCATCGCAGAATCGTTGAGTTGCAGCCCGCGGTCCGTGTCGACGAGATCCCCGTAGCCTGCATGCAATAACCAGGATCGCCATGTCGGAAAGACGCCAAACCCGCTCATGGATATGTCATGAATGAGTGGGTGATGTCGCAGATCCGCAGGTTTCTTGAGTGCGTTTCGCCCCTTTAGCAGGGTCGGGCTGCACACCGGAAAGAATTCGTCACGCAGCAGAAATGTGGAAATGAGGCCGGGCCAGACACCCGCGCCATATCTGATGCCAACGTCGATTCGCTCGGCGGTGAAATCGACGAGGTGTCCGCTGGTATCGATACGCAGATCGTAGTAAGGATGCCTGCGCTGAAATCGTTCAACGCGCCAGAGCAGCCACTTGTCCGCAAACGCTGGCGGGACCGTCGCCGTAAAAATGATGCGAGATTTGCTTGCCTTCAGTCTTTCCACTGCGCTCGACAGCAGATCGAAACCGCCCTGCAGGTCCGGCAGTGCGACCCGTGCGGCATCGGTTAGCGCTAGCCGCGATGGCCCCGAACTGGAACGATGAAAGAGTTCGATATCGAGGTAGCTCTCGAGACCGCGAATGAGCTGCCCAATCGCGGCGGGCGTCACATTGAGCTCGGCAGCCGCGGCCGTATAGCTCAAGTGCCTGGCAACGGCTTCGAAGGCGCGCAAGGCGTTAAGGTTGTTTGGAGCTCGCATCGTTGTTCAGGGACGGACGAGGGAGAAGCTAAGACTCTACCGCGACATGTCCCGACACGCCTCATCTGCAGGCGTAGGTGTACCATGGCCTCTCGCGAGCGACTCTTCATCACAACGTTGACGGGCTATGAAGCAGAACTTCACGGTCAGACAGGGCGCGCTCGATGGCGTGGAGGTGTTCCTGAGCGTTGCCCAGCATCGCAGTTTTCGCCGGGCAGCCGCGGAACTCGGAGTGACGCCGTCGGCCGTCAGCCAGACGGTGCGTCTACTCGAAGCGCGCATTGGCGCAGCGCTTTTCATACGCACCACGCGTAGTGTCGGCCTGACCGAGGCTGGCGAACGGTTTCTTTCGCAAGCAAAGCCTGCCTTCGAGGAGCTAGTCGCCGCTAGTGAGGTTGCGCGCGGGCTCGGCCAGCGGCCCGCCGGATTGCTGCGTCTTTCAGTGCCACGCGCGGTGGTGCCAATCCTGCTGGAACCACTCATTGCATCGTTCTGCCAGGCGTATCCAGAGATCGAATTGGAGATCGCCGCAAGCAAGGAGCTGATCGATCTTGCAGCGGAAGGATTCGACGCCGGTATCCGGCTGGGCCAGTTCGTCGAAGCCGACATGGTCGCCATACCGTTGACGCCACCGTTTCGTCTCATCGTCGTCGGCAGCCCCGCCTACTTCGCAGGGTGCAGCCGGCCTGAACACACGGACGATCTGCGCCAGCACGCATGCTTGCGATGGCGGCGCTCCAGCGGCGCGCTCGCGCTATGGTCGTTCAACGACGACGGCCGCGCGATTGAGATCGCCGTATCGGGCCCTCTCATCGCCCATGATTTTCCCACCATGCTGGGCGCAGCAGTCGAAGGGATAGGCCTTGCGCAGCTACCTGAGCCGATGGTCGCTGACGGACTGAGAGCGGGGAGCCTGGAGCACGTGCTGGAGCCGTTCGCGCCGGTGATACCAGGCGTGTTTCTCTTCTATCCAGGCCGCCGGCAAATCACGCCGAAGCTGCGCGCCTTCATCGATCATGTGAAGAGCCACACGGCAGGGCGTGACAAGGTTCAGGGTACAAGATGACTATTCGCGCGCCGGTTGCGGAAAAATCAAATCATCTCGATGGCCATGGCAGTGGCTTCGCCACCGCCTATACAAAGGCTAGCAACTCCGCGGCGTCCGGCCGTTAATCTGAGAGCTGCAAGCAAGGTGACCAAAATGCGCGCTCCGGACGCGCCGATGGGATGACCGATGGCGCAGGCGCCGCCGTGTATGTTGACCTTCTCGTGATCGAGCGCCATGTCTCGCATGGCGGCCATCACCGCAACCGCAAATGCCTCGTTGATTTCCCACAAATCCACGCTGGACGTCGCCCATCCAATCCTGGACAGTAGTTTCTCTATCGCACCCGCGGGAGCGGTGGTAAACAGTCTCGGCTCTTGAGCGTGGCTGGCGTGCCCAACGATAGCGGCCAGAGGCTTGATCCCAAGTCTCTCGGCACTTGAAAGACGCATCAGCACCAGCGCGGCAGCACCATCGGAAATCGAACTGGAGTTGGCCGCCGTAACCGTGCCATCGGTCTTGAAAGCGGGTTTCAGACTGGTGATCTTGTCCAGTTTGGCTTTGCCCGGCTGCTCGTCGTGCTCCACCAGAACTTCGCCTTTTTTGCTGGAGGTCATCACGGGGGTGACTTCCCACGCGAAGGCACCGGACCGAATGGCGGCTTGGGCTCGTGTGGTTGACTTTATTGCGTAGGCATCCTGATCCTCCCGAGAAAAGCCGTAAGTCTCGGCGCACTCTTCAGCGAAAGTGCCCATTTGACGGCCGCGATCGAAATAAGCATCTTCCAGACCGTCGAAGGACATGTGGTCGAGGATCTGTCCGTGACCAAGGCGGAAGCCCCCTCGTGCCTTCGGGATGAAGTAGGGAGCGTTAGTCATGGACTCCATGCCACCCGCGACAATCACCTCGTTGCTGCCGGCCATCAGTAGATCATGGGCCAGCATGGCCGCTTTCATGCCGGAACCGCACACTTTGTTGACCGTGGAGCACGGTACGGATACGGGCAACCCGGCGGTGATTGCCGCCTGGCGCGCCGGGGCCTGGCCGAGGCCGGCGGACAGCACACATCCCAGGATGAGTTCCTGCACCTGCTCGGCGCTAACACCGGCTCGCTGGATAGCGGCCTTTACCGCAACGGCGCCGAGATGCGGCGCTGTGCAACTGGAGAGACTCCCCTGGAAGCTGCCAATGGGCGTACGGGCGACAGAGACGATAACTACGGGATCTTTGGACATGGCTGATTCGCTGAAAAGATGGATGCGGTTTATTTGGCGGCCATACGGATGGCGCCGTCGAGGCGGATGACCTCGCCGTTCAGGTATTCATTCAGGAGGATGTGCTCCACCAGCGCGGCATATTCCGCCGGCTTGCCCATCCGGGCTGGAAACGGCACCGTTTTGCCGAGCGCCTCCTGCACTTCGGCGGGCATGCCGAGCAGCATGGGGGTTTCCATGATGCCTGGAGCAACGGTCATGACCCGGATGCCGTAGCGCGAGAGTTCCCGCGCGAGTGGCAACGTCATCGCGACAACGCCGCCCTTGGAAGCGGCGTAGGCCGCCTGCCCCACCTGTCCTTCAAACGCGGCCACCGAGGCCGTGCAGATGATGACGCCGCGCTCGCCGGAGGGCTCTGGCGGACAGGCGCTCATCATCTCCGCCGCAATGCGGGTCATGTTGAAACTACCGACCAGATTGATATTGATCGTTCGAGCGAACGAGTCCAGCTTATGGGTTCCTTCACGGCCAATGACCTTTTCGGCGGGAGCAACGCCTGCGCAATTGACGAGTCCCCGGAGGCCCCCCATTTCCATGGCCGCCGCAAGAGCTGCCCTCGCGCTGTGTTCACTGGCGACGTCGGTGGCAACGAACCGGGCATTCGGCTCTAGCTGTGCGGCGATGGCCTCTCCTGCTTCGAGGTTGACGTCCGCCAGGACCACCTTGCCACCCCGCGCGACGATCATCTTCGCCGTGGCCGCTCCCAGGCCGGAACCGGCCCCAGTCACTACAAAAACGTTGTCTCTGATCTGCATGTCCGCTTTCCTTTCCTATGACGCGCCGCTAATCCGAATAGAACGTTGTGAACGAGCCAACCTCTGCTCTTTCCGTGACGAGGGTGTTCTCGACGCATGAGGCATCCGCAAATCCAAGACTCATGCCGACGACGAACCTCTCACTTGCTTCCAAGCGAAGTTGCTCGGCAATTACTTTGTGGTACTTCATAAATGCCGCTTGCGGGCATGTGCTCAAGCCATGAGCACGGGCGGCGATCATGATGTTTTGCAGGAACATGCCGTAGTCGAGCAGGCTTCCTTGCTGCATGACGCGGTCGATTGTGAAGAACAGGCCGACGGGCGCGTCAAAGAATTGATAGTTGCGGCTGTGCTGAGCCTGCATTCGTTCCTTGTCGCCTTTTTCGATTCCAAGCAACCCATATAGCTTCCAACCCACAGCGCGTTTTCTTTCAAGGTATGGCGATATCCATTCGCGCGGGTAGTAGTCCCACTCGTCCATGCATGTCTCGTCCAGGGCCGAATGGTCATTAACCCGCTGGATCGACGCACAGATGCGGTCTTTGGCGTGCCCCGTGACAACGTGCACGCGCCAGGGCTGAATGTTGACTCCCGTGGCAGCGAACCGCGCTACGTCCAATATCGATTCCACCGTCTCTCGAGGAACTGGTGTGGGCAGAAACGCCCTGACGCTGCGACGCGAGACGATGGCCCATTCGATGGCCTTGCGCAGCGCATCGGCATCCATCGCCGGTGGTGTTTCACTTCTCTTCATCTGTCACTCCATCTGTCTCCAAGGTCGGCAAACCCAAGCAACTCTTCTGCACGGAAGCATTGCTTTCGTGAGCAAGATTAGCCGCGGGGAAACGGACATGTTGTCTCGAACATGACAATCGACATCCGGTGACCGATCGTCCCTTGCGAACCTGAAGAGTGTCTTGTTCGGGACAGTTCCAGGCCAACGCAACGTTTAGATTGGATGGGGTACCGCAAGGTTTGAGCGTTCCGCTTCACAAGTTGCACCGAGGCAACGCTTGTATCCGGGACACTTTCATATCCGAGGAGGAGACAAAACATGCCCACCCCAATCTACGAGCGCGGACTCGATCAAAACGAAGCCAACCATGTGCCGCTGACACCGTTGCACTCACTGGATCGATGCGCGAACTTGTTTCCCGATCGGATTGCTATCGTGCATGGCGCGATGCGCCAGACTTGGGGCGCGACGCGCAGCCGTTGCCGACGGCTGGCCAGCGCGCTCGTCCGGCGTGGTATCAAGCGCGGCGACAC
Source organism: Paraburkholderia sp. EB58 (assembly GCF_050436665.1). Lineage (NCBI taxonomy): Bacteria > Pseudomonadati > Pseudomonadota > Betaproteobacteria > Burkholderiales > Burkholderiaceae > Paraburkholderia > Paraburkholderia sp. EB58. The sequence goes on from NZ_JBNDMQ010000003.1 coordinate 69,735, forward strand.
CGTATCGATCATTGCGCCGAATACGCCCGCCTTGGTGGAGGCTCATTTTGGGGTGCCGCTGAGCGGCGCTGTGCTCAACACGATCAATTGCAGGCTGGATGCTGACGGCATCCGGTTCATCCTGCTTCATGGGGACGCCAAGGTTCTTTTCGTGGATCGTGAATTCGCCGCCCTTGCTGCCGAAGCGCTCGAGCACATTCCAGACAGGCCACTCGTGATTGACATTGCCGACCTGGAAGCGCCGCCGGGGGCATCAGTGGGTGAGCTCGACTATGAGCAATTGCTCGGAGAGGGGGACCCCGACTTCGAAGGCGTATGGCCCGAGGACGAATGGGAAGCGATCGCGTTGAACTATACGTCCGGCACGACCTCCGACCCGAAAGGGGTCGTGGCCAGTCACCGCGGGGTTCACCTGATGAGCATGCTCCAGTTGATTGACTGGGGCGTGCCGCGTGGGCCAGTGTATCTCTGGACCCTCCCGATGTTCCACGCCAACGGATGGTGCTTCACCTGGGCAGTGACGGCAGCGGGTGGCACCCATGTCTGTCTGCGCAAAGTCAATGCCGCAGGAATATTTAGAGCCATCCGGGAGCACGGTGTCGACCATTTCTGCGCGGCGCCCATCGTCCTGGCCGCCCTGGCCGACGCGCCTGCCAGCGAGCGTAGCGCGTTGCCTCGCGCGGTTCGCGTGCGCACGGCGGGTTCGCCGCCCCCGGCAACCGTATTGAAGTCTGTCAGCGAGCTGGGATTCGACGTTGAACACGTATACGGCATCACCGAAGCCTCCGGCACGCCGGTCAGTTGCTTCATCCAGGCAAACTGGCATGCGTTGGCCAACGAGGAGCAGGCACGCCTGAAGGCACGGCAAGGTCATCGGGCTTGCGGACTAGAAGCCATGCGAGTAGCAACTCACGCCACTCTTGAGCCAGTTCCGGCGGACGGAAAGACCGAGGGAGAGGTACTGCTGCGCGGAAACGTAATAATGAAAGGCTATCTGAAGAACGAGGACGCTACCCGAAACGCCTTCGAGGGTGGCTGGTTCCACACTGGCGACATTGCCGTGGTGCACCCGGACGGATACATTCAGATCACCGATCGCTCCAAAGACGTCATCATTTCCGGTGGCGAGAATATTTCGTCGGTCGAGGTGGAGGATGTATTGCACCAACACCCGGCAGTACTCATTGCGGCAGTGGTGGCGCAGCCCGATGCGAGGTGGGGTGAAGTGCCTTGCGCATTTGTCGAATTGAAGCAAGGTGTCGCGGCACCCTCCGAACGGGAGCTGATTACTTTCTGTCGGGAGCGGCTCGCTCACTATAAATGTCCTGTGAGGATCGTCTACGGCGTCTTGCCCAAGACAGGCACAGGAAAAATTCAGAAATTTCGACTTCGAACGCAGGCTGGCAGCCGTGAGGCCATTACGAAGCTGTCCCAGGCATAGCCACGCCTCGCGGGTGCAACGACGCGTACCATTGCGACTCGGCTTGCACCCGCGACGCCATCAATCTTCGGAGTGCGCAAAATCTCGAAGCCCGGTTACGTCCAGAATGCGGACTGAGCCATATTCGATCGTTAAAAGCCCCGCATCAGCGAGCTCGTGAAGCGCGCGGTTCGTGTTCTGCCTGGAGAGGCCCGATAAGCGGCCAATTTCTTCTTGCGAAAGACCCAGCGTCAGATCGGTAGCGTTATAGAGCTGCGGATTGAACAGTTCTGAGAGACAGAAAGCGACTCTTGCGGACGCTTTATGCAAACGGAGGTTTCCAACCAGACCTACGTAGTATCCGCACCGGGCATTGAGTTGATCGATGACAAATCGGCTGAACGAATGGCTATTATCAAGCAGCCATTCAAATGTGCTGCGTGGAATCAATACGACTTCGCTGTCGCGCAGCGCTACCACCGAGTATGGGCGAGGCTCATCTTTTAGTACGGCTCCCTCCCCGAACCAGCAACCCGCCGGCACGCCGGCGAAAGTTGTGGCCCGCCCATCCTTAGAGACCGTATCGACTTTCACTAACCCTTGGATCACGCCTATCCATTGATCCGCAGGGGTTCCGCGGTGACAAATCAGGGCGCCGGCAGAGTACGACCGTTGAAACGCATCCTGCTGGACGCGAGCGAGTTGCTCCTGTGTCAAATTAGCCGACCAGGCGGAGCGCGATATGAAGGTCTGCAACTCAACTGACAGGGACATAGCCAGGTTAGGTTCGAAGGGACGAGTGGCTCTAGTTTAACCACTTGCCGGCCCTGGGTAAGGTGACGAGCTTATCGGCGGGCATGGATCTGTGAGGGGTCTGTCATCGCTTCACCCAGTTTCTCCGCGAGAAATTCAGCGAAGACCGCTACTGCAGGCGGCACCGGTGGACGGCTCGTGTAGACGAGCTGCAGGCCGAGACCGGTGCTTGCGCGCCGATAGGTCGGCAGCACGCGTACCAGTTTCCCTTGCGCGATGATTGGCTCAGCCATCAACTGCGGCAGCAGCGCAATGCCCAGTCCAGCTATACAAGCCTGCGCCAGCACTCGCATGTCGTTAACCGCGAAGCGGCTGTTGATCGACACTTCCTGACTACCCCGCGGCCCCTGCAGACGCCATGTGTTGCGACCCTGGCGATTGGAAATCGTCAGACAGTCGTGTTGGGCCAGTTCACGCAGCGTGCGTGGTGCAGCGCGCCGCTCCAGATAGGCCGGACTCGCCGCAAGGAACATTGCACTCGGCGCCAGCCTACGTACCTTAAGGCCGCTACGGGTCTCGACGCCCATGCGCAAGGCCAGATCGATGCGCTCGGCAATCAGATCGGAAGGCGTATCGTCGAGCAGGAAGTCGACGCTGATGTGTGGATAGCGCGCGTAGAACTCGACCAACCACTCCATGCGGAAGAACTCGAACAGACCGGCCATCGCGGTGATGCGAACCGAGCCGGACGGTGCCTGCTCATCTGCATGGAGTCGCCCAATCTCGAGGATCTGGTCAAGCGCCGGCGCATAGCGCTCGAACAGCGCCTGACCTTCCGTGCTCGGCGCGAGTTTGCGAGTCGAGCGATGCAGCAGACGTGTGCCGAGTTGCCCTTCGAGCTGATCGATGCGACGGCTCAGCGTATTTGCCGGCATCTGCAGACGCCGCGCCGCCTCGGAGAAACTGCCGGCACGCACGACCTGGACGAACATCGCCAGATCATTCAGATCGAGCATGCCATTTCTCCATAAATGGATTAATCAAATCCGATTTTACCATCTAGTGTGAAGTGCCTTTAATACCCATACTTCAGGTGTCACAAGACCAGGCTGCTCATCTCGGCCGAAGCACTGAAGCAGTAATTTCGTTCGGGCCGCCGCGCTCGCTGCGTGAGCCAGCACCGCCCTAACAAAGGACCCTTGGAGAACAACCATGTCGAACACACAGAAGCTCGTCGCCGTCGTGGGCGCAACCGGCCAGCAAGGTGGTGCCGTTGTGCGTGCGCTGCAGGCGAGCGGTCAATTCAAAGTGCGCGCGTTGACGCGCAATCCGGAGAGGCATCCGAAGCTGGGCGACGAAGTCGTGCTGGCGGATTTCAATCGTCCGGAAACGCTCAAAGCCGCATTTGCCGAAGCCCACGGAGTTTTCCTGGTGACCAATTCCTCGGAAGCACAAGCAGACGAGCCCAAGCAAGCGCTCGCGGCCGTCAACGCGGCGAAAGACGCCGGCGTACAGCACTTCATCTGGTCGACGCTTCCCAATGTGGAGACGATCAGCGGCGGCACGATCGATGTCCCGCACTTCACGGCCAAGGCGAAGATCGAACCCATCGTGAGCGCAGCTGGATTTGCGTACCACACGTTCGTGATCGCGCCGTTCTATTACCAAAACCTGATCGGCCTAATGGCCCCGCAGACACAAGCGGATGGCACCGCGGGTTGGGCCCTGCCGCTTGATCCCGAGCGACGCGTCATCCATATGGGCGACATCACTGAACTCGGTCGCCTCGTGGTCGGCGCGTTCGCGCAGCCGAAACTCGCGGGGCACGGCGAACATTTGGCGCTGGTCGGCGATTTCCTGAGCTTCAATGAGATCATCGCTACCCTGAATCAACAAGAAAACGCGCTCTCCTTCAAGCAAGTCCCGCGCGAGGTTTTTGCAGGCTGGTTTCCGCATGCCGACGGCATCGCGGCGATGCTCGCCTACTTCGAAGCGCACACGTATCTCGGCTCGGATTCCCGCGACGCGATCGCGCTCGCCAACAAAGTCGCCGGCCAACCGCCGACGAAGTTTGCTGCATGGGCCAAAGCGAACTTCGCGATCCCGGCAGGCACCTGAACGAAGTGCATTCATCAAAATCACGAACGAGCTAATACAATACCCATGAGCAGGATTCCTACCCATACAGTCGAGGGCGCGCCCAATGCGTCGCGCCCGCTTCTGCAAAAGATTGCCCAGTCTTCGCCTACGGGACGTCCCCTGAACCTGCATGCCCAAATGGCGCATTCTCCGGCGGTGCTGGCGGCGTATACATCGCTGCGCGCCGTGACCGCCGAGCACGGCACCCTGGATTCCAAGGTGAGCTGGGCGCTAAATCTCGCCACTGCGGCGGCGGTCGGGAACGACTACATGATGGGTATCGCCAGTCGATTTGCCGGCATGAACGGTTGGACCGAAACGCAGATCGTCGCGCTGCGCACAGGCACAACGACGGGTGACGCCAGGATCGACGCGCTGACCCTCGTGGTCAGGGAAGCGGCTGCCAATTCAGGAAACGTCACCGACGCCACGTGGAAGGCCGCTCAACAAGCCAGCTGGAGCGATGAGCACCTGACTGAGGCATTCGCGTTCCTGGGGCTGACGATGTTCACGGGATACTTCCTCAATTACGCGCAAACTGATACAGATATCTGACCGGGCACCTCACCCGCCCACGGACATCGTGAATTCCGCACCTTTGGCGATGCTGTCGGGCCAGCGCTGCATGACGCTCTTGTAGTTCGTGTAAAAGCGCACGGCTTCCTCGCCGTACGTGTGGTGATCGCCGAACAGCGATCGCTTCCAGCCCCCGAATGAATGCCACGCCGGCGGCACCGGACTCGGTATGTTGATGCCCACCATGCCGATGTGAATCTGCCGGGAGAATGTGCGCGCCGCGCCGCCGTCGGATGTGAAAAGCGATACGCAGTTGCCCAGTTCGTGCGCGTTGACGAGCGCTATCGCACTCGCGAGATCCGGTACGCGCACAACCGACAGCACCGGCCCGAAAATCTCTTCCCGATAGATGCGCATATCGGGCTTCACGTCGTCAAAGAGCGAGCCGCCGAGAAAGAAGCCTTCTTCGTGACCGGGCACGGTACGGCCGCGACCATCGACGACGAGCTTGGCACCTGCCGCGACGCCCGCCTCGATATAGCCCAACACCTTGGTGCGATGCGCGTCGCTGATGAGCGGCCCCATGTCCAGATCGGGCTCCATGCCGCCGCCGATCTTCAGCGAGCGCACGCGTGGCGCGAGACGCTCGACCAATTCATCGCCAATACGCCCTACCGCCACCGCGACCGAGGTCGCCATGCAGCGCTCGCCAGCCGAACCATACGACGAGGCGATCAACGCATTGACCGCTTGATCGAGATCTGCGTCGGGCATGACGACCAGATGGTTCTTCGCACTGCCTAACGCCTGCACGCGCTTGCCGCGCTTTGCGGTTTCGCTGTAGATGTATTCGGCCACCGGCGTCGAGGCGACGACAGACATCGCGACCACATCGGGGTGCTCGATCAGCGCATCGACGACAGCCTTGCTGCCATGCACGACATTGAAGACGCCTTTGGGAAAGCCCGCCTCGATAAATAGCTCGGCCAGCCGGATCGATGCCGACGGCGTGCGCTCCGAGGGCTTGAGTATGAACGTGTTGCCGCACGCGGCTGCCATCACGAACATCCAGCACGGCACCACCATCGGGAAATTGAACGGCGTGACGCCAGCAGCTACGCCGAGCGGCTGCCGTAGATTCCAGTTGTCGATGCCACCGCTGATCTGATCGGTGAATTCGGTCTTGAGCAACTGGGGAATGCCGCACGCGAATTCGACGATTTCGATGCCACGCACCACCTCGCCCTTCGCGTCCGAAAACAGCTTGCCGTGGTCGCGGGTAATGAGCTCGGCGAGTTCGTCGGTATGCGCGTCAAGCAGCTCCTTGAACTTGAACATCAATCGAGCGCGCGTCAACGGCGCGGTTTCGCTCCAGGCCGGAAACGCGGCTTGCGCAGCCGCGACGGCGGCAGCAACTTCAGCTGTGCTTGCGACCGGCACTCGGGCCGTCACTCGGCCCAGCGCCGGATCGTATACGTCGGCGAACTGTCCGCTCGCGCCAGCGGCGCGTTGACCGTCTATGAAATGACTCAGCTCGCGCACGCGCGCGGCGCCTTGATCTGCTTCGCTCATATGTCCTCCGGGAGATGCGGGCGCTACCGCGGCGCTGTCCGTCGCTGCCCGCGCCACGACTTCCAATGCAGCGTACCCTCGGCGCCGCGTGGTGTCGAACGCCACGAGACGTGGTCTCGCATCGATCCCTCTTTCGGGGGCTTAAGCGACTTGCAACGCCAAATCAGAGAGATCTGTCCGCGGATCAAGGCGCGCGCGGCGTCGCGTGCTTTAGAAGCTGCTGCGAGATGACCCATAAGGGCTGCTAACTTTGCCCACTCGGTGTTCAGTTCCCGATGTGTTTTGCATGACGGGAAACAATGACTAACAGGCGTCGTGGACGATGTGCCGCGCCAACCCCATTGCACCGATTTATTTTCCGTGGAACACTTCGCTTCATCCGCCGAGTCGGACGGCTGTCCGGTATATCAGACAGACATGCACCGAGCTACAGCGCTAAACGCCGATCAAGAGTTGCGGACCGCGTGCGCGAGAGTCATCCGTTTCGTCGCGTTCCGGTTCATCCGAAGACCGTCGGTCATTATCAAGGAGGCAGACAATGAGTAATGTCCGGAATCTCGAAGTACCTGGTTCGCAGGCGCGACGCGTCTGGCTAAAAGGCGTGAGCGCACTGGCTGCCGCTTCGGCAATCGGTTCGCTCGCTGCGACTCGTCCGGCGCAGGCCGCGAGCAAAAGTGCTACGGCCGCTGCCGATACCGGCAAGCCGTTATTTGCGTACGTCGGCACTTACACGCCCAATGGCCTAGGCATCCATCGCTTCCAGGTTGACCGGAATAGCGGCAAGCTCGAGGCACTCGAGCCGCTGCGTGGCATCGAGAATCCAAGCAGCCTCATCGTCGACCGGCAACAACGCTTCCTGTTCGCTGTGAGCGAGGTCAAGAACTACAACGGCACGTCGAACGGTTCGGTCAGCGCTTATGCGATCGAAAGCGGCACTGGCGCGTTGCAGCTAGTCAACACGGTCAACTCGCAAGGCGCCGGTCCGGTCTATCTGAGCCTGCATCCAAACGGCCGTTTCCTGATGGTCGCGAACTACAACAGCGGCAGTGTCGCGGTCTTTCCGGTTGCGGACAACGGCACGCTAGGCGAGGCCTGCTCCGTTCAGCAGCCGCAGGCACCGGCTGGTCCGCAGCACGCAGCGGAAGGTGTGCCCGGCAGCTTTGCCATCAGCGACCACGACGGCCCGCATGCGCATACGATTGTGCCCTCGCCCGACGGTCTGTTTGCAATCTCGACCGATCTCGGTGTCGATCGCACGTATATCTGGAAGTTCGACGAAGCGACCGGCGCACTGTCACCGAACGACCCGCCGTTCGTCGCGGCGTCCGCTGGCGCCGGACCGCGACACATCGCATTTCATCCGAATGGCCGCTTTCTGTATGAGGTCACCGAGGAAGCGTCGACGCTTGTCTGCTACGCATACGACGACACGCATGGCACATTGACGCGGTTGCAGTCGGTCTCGACGCTGCCGGACGGATATCAAGGCACGAGCTTCGCGTCGGAACTCGTGTTTTCACATGACGGCCGCTTCATCTATGTTGCGAACCGGTTACACGACACGATCGTGCAGTTCAGCGTCGCCGCAAACGGCCATCTGCAACGCGTCGCGGAAGTTCCGACCGGTGGCGACTATCCGCGCGTAATCAAATTCGATCCGTCGGGTCGCTTCATGTATTCGCTGAATCAACGCAGCGACCACATCGCGATCTTTTCCGTCGACAAGGCCAGTGGCAAGCTTCGCTCTACCGGGACCTACGTTGCGGTCGGCAGCCCGTCTGATATTGCTTTTGTGAGCGCGTAGCGTCGCGTCGCTGCGTTGGTTGGTTGGTTGGTTGGTTGGTTGGTTGGTTGGTTGGTTGGTTGGTTGGTTGGTTGGTTGGTTGGTTGGTTGGTTGGTTGGTTGGTTGGTTGGCTGAGCATACGAACTACAGGTGCGTGTGATGCACGCACCTGTAGTTCGTACTTGAATGCCAGTCGTCGATCTAGATCGTTCGACCTGCCAGGCAGTTCACGTTTCCGAAACCTGGGTCGCCAGTCGCTGCCAGTGCGGCAAGCGCAGAAGCGCTTCGAGCGGCATCGGCTTGTCGAAGAAATACCCCTGCGCCTGGGCGGCGCCCATATCCCGTAACATGGCGAGCGTCCCGGCATCCTCGACGCCCTCTGCGACGAGCGTCAGACCGAGTGATTCCGCCATGCGCACAATCGCCCTGACGATTGCCCGGCTGCGCGGGCTGGTGGTGAGTTCGAGAATAAACGACTTGTCGATCTTCAGGCCGCTGAAACGGTACTGATGCACGTAACTCAACGACGAAAAACCCGCCCCGAAGTCATCGAGCACCACCGACATGCCGTTGTCCGCGAGATGCTGCATCGTGGTTCGCGCAATCTCCGGTTCCGCCACGAGCGCGCCTTCCGTCAGTTCGAGGCACACACGTGAGGGCGCCACGCCGTACCGCTGCAAAAGCGCGAGCACCTCGCCGGCGAACTCAGGCCGCGTGATGCTAAAGCTCGAACAGTTCACGTGGACGGGCGGCCAGTTCGCGCGCTCTGGCTCCGAGAGAATGACGGCGATGCGCGTAAGCATGTACAGGTCGAGGCGCCCTATCAACCGCAAGCCCTCTACCCCCGGCAAAAACTCGCCTGGGCCGACAATGCGCCCGTCACACTGCCGCCAGCGAATCAGCGCTTCGAGCGCGACCACCTCACCCGTTGCAACGTCGACGATGGGCTGGAAGAACGGCAGCAGTTCGTCGTCGCGTTTGAGCGCGTTACGTAGCGCACCTTCCCGCTCCACCTGATCCAGCACCTCGCGTCGCAACTCATGGTTGAACACCACGAAGCTGTCGCGGCCCGCGTTCTTCACGCGATACATCGCGATATCGGCGTCACGCAGGAGATCGGCCGGCTTGCTATGGTATTGGCTGTCGGCATTCACAATGCCGATACTGCACGATGAAAACACCACGTGTTCGTCGATATCGAACGGCAGATCGAATGCCGCGAGGATGCGTTCCGCAATGGCAACGGCATCACATAATGCGGCATTCGGCGAGAGCACAGCAAACTCGTCGCCGCCAAGACGCGCCAGCAGATCAGTCGAACGCAGGCAGCCGCGCAGGCGCTCAGCCGCCTGGACCAGCAGCAGGTCTCCGCAGTGATGGCCGAGGCTGTCGTTGACGATCTTGAAGCGATCAAGGTCGATGAACATGACCGTCACCTGGCTGCCGCTTTCGCAATAGGCGCTCCACGCTGTCTGCAGCCGTTGTAGCAGGTGGCTCCGGTTAGGCAGTCCTGTTAGCGAGTCATGCGAATTCTCATGCACAAGGCGAGCGTTGGCGTTGTCGAGCTCCCGTGTACGAATCTGCACGCGAGATTCGAGCTCTGCGTTTGCCGCGTGCAGCGCGTCGGCGGCGCGCCGGCGCGAAAGCGCGGTATCGATATGGTGGGAGACGAACGTCAGCAATTCCTGATCGCGCTGCGAGTAGCGCACGAGTGGCGCATAGCTTTGTACGGCAAGCATCCCGCGCACGTCATCGCCATCGAATAGCGGTACGCCGAGCCACGAGCATAGGCGCACATTCTGGCTTCTCGTATCGATCTCGCCGTCATCTATCAGGCGCAAGGCACCGTCCGCATCAATGAGGCAGGGGCGGCGCTGGCGAATCACATATTCCGTGAGGCCACGTCGGCCAAGTCGCGGCGGCGGCGGCTCGTCAAGGTGCTCGTCGACGTAATAAGGAAAGGAAACGGCCTGCGTTTCAGTATCGAAGAGCGCGATATAAAAATTGCGCGCATAGATCAGCTTGCCGACAATGTGATGCAGGCTGCGAAAGAACTCAACCATGTCGCCGGTGCGGCTGGAAAGCTCCGCAATCTGGAAGAGCGTCGCTTGCAGGTGTTCAGCACGCTCGCGCTCGGCGATACCTTCGCGCAACGCTGCATTGACTCGCGACAGCTCAGACGTGCGCCGCGCGACCTGCTCTTCCAGATCGGCGCGGTGCAGGATCCGGTCCAGTGCCATTGCCACGTGCCGCGCCACCACGAGGAAAAGCTCGCGGTCCTCAGCGCTATAGATCCGCGAGACATCGTAAACCTGCATCGCCAGCATGCCGAAAACCTCGTCTGCGGCATTCTTCAGCGGTGCGCCCATCCAGAACTCGGGATAATCGCCGATGGGATGGAAGATACCCGAAGCCACTCCGGCGCTGATCATCGCGGCATCGACGAACAGCGGCTGCCCGGTCATCAACACCCGGGCCGTCATCGACGGGCGCTCGGGGTCGAGAATGTCGTAGTTTTCCGCCTCGATGACGTCCGTGTCGATTACGTCGACATAGTACGGATAGGTGATCTTGCCGCTTTTGCGGTCGTACAGCGCCAGGTAGAAGTTCTCGGCATCGATCAGCGTACCGAGCCGCTCGTGCACGCCGCGGAGAAACTCTGCACGATCGGGCACGGAACTCGCCAGATAGGCAATCTCATACAGCACGCGCTGCGTGTTCTGGGCACGCGCGAGCGCGTCGGTCTGCGCGCGCTCTCCCAAACTTCGGGCAAATTCGCGCAGCGATTCATCGCCGGCGAATTCGGCGGGCGCAATTAGCCAGCCGAGCACGCTCTCGCCGCAGCCCGTAGCCCAGCGCAGCCACCCGCGCCGGGCGCAGATTCGCGCAAGCCCCTCTTCGGCGACGTTTTGCGGCAAGTCGAGCGACGCGTCACCTTGCCCGGCAAGGTGCAACTGCTCGCCCGCCCGATACCAGGCCCATGTCCCAGCCCACGGCCGGCCGCCGTCCCGCACCGCCTGCAGCTGGGCTTCGATCGTCGGCGCGGCCGGGGCGGTGCTGTCGGCCGGATTCCCGCGTATGGACGTGTCAACCATGGGAAAACACTCTTTGGTCGTGCATGGCCAAAGCTTCAACCCTTTGAATACTGTCGGTGGTCTGCATTCTACGAGGACGCTCGGCCGGGCCGTTTTATGGTTTCGTTCATCGTGCTAACGGCACGGAAAGCTAAGGCTTGAAGGGTTGGGTCGACAAACGACGTCGCGCCGGATTAAAGATTCCTTTCAATCGGCCGATATCTCGACACAATATCCAGCCAGGAACGCGGGGCACAGTTTGACACATACAAAATGGGCTGCATCTATCGCCGGAATTACGACTGCGTTCTGCTTGTCCGGTTGCGTGACAAGTGGCCCACGACCGGTCGCCGTTCAACCCGCTCCACAGCCTGCCCGAGGCAGCGTGGTCGTTAGCAACCCGCCGGCCTCTCGTCCGCCCGTGGTCGTGAGGCCGGTTGTGGTCGAACAGGTTCTCCCGGAACCGAACGACGTCTATATCTCGGCTGCCGCGACCAGCGATGTCGTATTTGTCGGGGGCAACACCTACATCTGGGTCACGGGGCCAGACGGCCGGCGTCAACGGCACTTTTATGGCCATGGCGACCGGCGCGTCGAGGTGTTTCACCGCCGCGCGAACCTGCGTTCAGTGGCGCCGCCGCGACTGGGGCCTCCGGCGATGCGTGACGCGCGCCACGAATATGGTCACCACCTTGATGACGCTCATCGCCCGCAGCAAGTGCGTGTGAAGGGCACAACCGGCCACGGTCATCCGCCGCCGCATCAGATGGCGCTCAACAATCAGCCCCATCAGTCTGCCCAGCACGGTCAACACGCGCCGAAGCAGAACCCGATTGTCCGTGCAGCATCCACTGGAAATTCCGGTTCGCGCCATCGACCTGAAGCAGGTAACTCGGCAGCGAAGAACGAGGCTCCGCCGAGGACCTAGGAGGTACGCTCATTCTTCGCTAAGTGTCGCCACGCACAATGCCTCCTGTCAGCAAGAGCATCACACACACAAAGGCGACAGGAGCGCATCATGAACTGCAAATATATTGCTTCACTCGTACTGGCCACGACAGCGTTGGCCTTTTCTATCGGCAACGCGCAAGCGGCGCAAGGCTGCGGTCCGGGAGGATGGCGGAATGCCTGGGGCCAATGCCGCTATGCAGGTCCCGTTATTGTTCAATCGCCAGTTGTCTATGCGGCGCCCGCGGCTCCCGTTTCGAGCTATGCCTGCCCGCCCGGATACTGGCTTGGGCCGTGGGGACACTGCCGCAACACGCCATATCATGGTCGCCTGCCAAACGGGATGTATCAGTGACGCGCCCGTGCCCGCCGCGAAGCGAATGCACATTCCGCAGACGAATCCGTATCGCACGGATATCCTTCAGCTTCAGCGGCGGCCTTTGTCCGACCCACTTATCTTTGCTTTGAAGTTCACATTTTCACAAGTCGGATGCGTGCAACCGGCGACACGCCGCCATTCACCTATACTGGGTAGATCGTCACTGAATCTGGTGCCCACTGCTTGAGGCAGAGTGAAGAGGAGTGCCAAATGGAAAGTGATCTTCATACCATGATGAATCGGCTGTTGCGCCTTCACAGTCGAAGATCCAAGGTCCGAACGCTTCTGGTTATGGTTCTCTCGTGCTACCTGAGCGCGGCGCTTCCCGCACAAAAGCAGGCATCTGCCGATTCAACGCAGGCAACCGCCGATGCCACGCAGGCGAGCCCGAAGCCAGCGCACCCTCCCCATCTTGACCGCACCGGCAAGACACGCAAGGGCAAGGTCTCTTACTACGGCCATCAGTTTTACTCGAAAAAGATGGCCGACGGTACGCCCATGGATCCGCAATCCAATGCCGCCGCGAGCAAGACCCTGCCGCTCGGCACCAAAGCGAAGGTCACCAATCTGAACAACGGCAGCAGCGCGGTGGTCGAAATCCGCGATCGCGGCCCCTACGTCCAGAATCGAATTGTCGACGTGTCGCCCAAGACCGCCGATCAACTCGGCTTGAAAAAAGATGGCACCGCCCCTGTCGAAGTCAAGCCGGTGGAGGTTCCGCAGTCCGACGGTAGCGTGAAACCAGGTACAGGCGCAGCGGACGTCCAGCGCGCTCAGTAACGGCAAGGCGCCCATCTGCGCCTCGAAGCGGACAGGCTTATACTCGGTTTATCCCAATCGGACTCCGGGTATGCCAAATCGCTCCACTCATCCTGTGCGGCATCAATCCGAATTGCCGCTCCCTACGCCGAGTATCGCGTCCTTGTCGATGGCATCGCTGATCGCGGTGCTTGCGTGGTTGGCCTTCGTCGCTCAGACCGACATCACGATCAGCAGAATGCTGTTTCGCGGCTTGGGATTAATCGAAGGTATCGAACGACTGAGCAGCTATCTGACGAACCTCACCATATTCGCCGTCGCGGTCAGTTTTACGTGCGTCGCCATGCGAGCCCGCTCCGCACCCGGGCGATTTTTCCGCAAGCCGCCGGTGCTCACCGCTGTCGTCGTTTACATTGTGTTCGTCGGACTCGCTTATAACGGCCTGTTGCGCCATGTGTGGACGCCATCGGGATACCGCGAGCTGCTCAACGAATTGCTGCATACGGTCATACCGTTGCTGTGCGCACTGTACTGGCTGCTATTCGTTCCGCGCTTTCATCTGCTATTGCGCGATTGCCTCTTCTGGCTGGCCTACCCGCTTTGCTATCTGTTCATGACGCTTTGGCGCGGCAGCGAAACGGATTTTTATCCTTATCCGTTCATTAATGTCAGCGAACTCGGTTACGAGCGCGTGCTGATCAACACCCTGTTGCTGCTGGTCGGCTTCGTTCTCCTGATGGGGGTCTTTGTAGCGATCAATCACCGCCGCCCGCGTCCAGCGCCTACAGCCGATTCATACCCACGTCACGGCGGCGACGCAGGCGACGACCGTTCGCTGAACCGGTGAACAACGGTTCGACGCGGCCACCACTCTGAGGAAAACGCAGCGCACCTTTCAGGCACGCTGCGGTGTACCCCGCGACTATGCAGAAGCCGGTTGCGTGAGCACTTGAGACGCCACTTCGTCGATTGCGCCGCGGGCCAGACGCACGATTTCGTCCACGTCCGCGCGGCTGGTGACGAGCGGCGGCGCGAAGCCGAGGATATCGCCATGCGGCATGGCGCGCGCAATCAGGCCGCGCTGCATGGCAGCCGCCGAGACGCGCGGCCCCACCTTCAAGGTCGGATCGAAGGCACGGCGTTCGTCCTTGTCGGCCATGAACTCGATCGCTGCCAGCATGCCGGCCCCGCGGACTTCGCCGACGAGCGGGTGGCCGTCGAATGCCGCTTGCAATTGCTCAAGCAGATAGGCGCCGCTTTGCGCCGCGTTCTGCGTGAGGTTTTCGCGCTCGAGAATGTCGAGGTTCGCGAGTGCGGCAGCCGCGCAGATCGGGTGACCTGAATAAGTCCAACCGTGGCCCATCGCGCCGAACTCCTGCGAGGCCTCGTCGATCACGTCCCACACCCCTTCACTAACAATCACGCCAGAAAGCGGCGCGTAAGCGCTGGTGAGTCCCTTCGCGACCGTGATCAGATCCGGCTGGATGCCATAGTGCTGCGCGCCCATCTTCGAGCCCAGACGGCCGAAGCCGCACACCACTTCGTCGCTGATCAGCAGGATGTCGTGCTTCTTCAACACCTGCTGGATCGCCGGCCAGTAACCCACCGGTGGCGGCAGAATACCGCCGGTGCCCATCACCGGCTCGCCGATAAAGGCCGCGATCGTATCGGCGCCTTCCTGCGCGATCAGCTTTTCCAGCTCGTCTACGCAATACGCGACGAACTGCGCTTCGTTCATGCCAGCGGGCGCCTGGCGGTACCAGTGCGGGCAAACCGTGTGCTTGACGCGTTCGAGCGGCAGATCGAAGTACTGATGAAAACTCGGCAAGCCCGTGAGACTTCCGGTGACGATGCCCGAGCCGTGATAGCCGCGCTGGCGCGAGATGATCTTCTTCTTGTTCGGCCGGCCCTTAACGTTGTTGTAGTACCAGACGAGCTTGATCTGCGTTTCGTTCGCATCCGATCCGGACATGCCGTAGTACACCTTCTTCATCCCGGCCGGCGCCCAGTCGATGATGCGCGACGACAGTTCGATGATGGTGTCGGTCGAATGCCCCACGTACGTGTGGTAGTAGGCGAGTTTCTTCGCCTGCTCGTAGATTGCATCGGCCACCTCGGTGCGGCCATAGCCGATGTTCACGCAATAGAGGCCGGCAAACGCGTCGATATACGACTTGCCCTGGTGATCCTCGATGCGGATGCCCTTGGCGCCCGTCACGATGCGGCCCGGCAGCGCGCCGCTGGCGTGGTCGTGGGCGTGAGTGGACGGGTGCATGAAATGCGCGCGGTCGGCCTGGAATAGTTGATCGAGTTGGGTCATGGGTTGCTCCGTCGTTTGAACGATGAGTAAAAGGGTTGCTTTAGGCCGCTGCGGGTGCAGACGCGCGGTGAGTAGCGGGCATGCTTTCGGTCACGGGCAACCCCAGTTGACCGAGGCAGAAGTAGCGGGTTTCGACGAACGGTTCGAAGCCTTCGAAGCCGCCTTCACGGCCTAGCCCCGAGGCCTTGACGCCGCCGAATGGAATCGGCGCGCCGGTAAACTTCGCACCGTTCACGGAGACCATCGCGAACTCCAGGCGCCGGATCACCTGGAACACGGTGTTCAGGTCCGTCGCGCAGAGGTATGCGGCGAGACCGTATTCGGTGTCGTTGGCGCGCGTGATGGCTTCATCGAGCGTATCGAATGGCGACACGGCCGAGATGGGTGCGAAGTTTTCCTCGTCGTAGATACGCATGCCGGGCGTTGCATCCGCGACCACGGTCGGCTCGAAAAACCAGCCGCCGCGCGCATGCGGCGCGCCGCCTACGGTGATGCATGCGCCCTTGTCGCGGGCGTCTTCGACGCGTGCCACTGTCGCGTCGAAAGCGGCCTGATGCATCAGCGGACCGACGTCACTGCCAGCCTCGAACGCCGCACCGACCTGCAACTCACGTACCGCGTTGCTGTACTGCTCGACAAAGCGCTCATACAGCGGGCGCGCGACAAGAATCCGGTTCGCTGCACAGCAGTCCTGTCCCGAGGTCTGAAACTTCGCCGCCACGGCAACCCGCACGGCCTGCTCGAGATCCGCATCTGCGGTGACAATAAACGGTGCATTACCCCCTAATTCAAGGGCCGTTTTCTTGATGCCGGCATGCGCCACCGTCTGCATCACCAAGGCACCGACGCGCGTCGATCCGGTAAAACTCACCGCGCGCACACGCGTATCGCGCACGAGCGTTTCCATCGCCATCTGCGGCTCGCCGAGCACGACATTGAATACGCCTGCGGGCATTCCCGCCTCTTCCGCGAGTTGGGCCAGCGCCAACGCCGAAAACGGCGTCTCGTGTGCGGGCTTCACGACGACCGTGCAGCCAGCGGCAAGCGCGGCCGCCGCTTTACGCGTGATCATCGCGGAAGGAAAATTCCACGGCGTAATCAACGCCGCCACACCGACCGGTTCGACGATCGTGCCGAGCTGTGCACCGTCGATATGCGAGGGAATCGTGCGGCCGTTAAGACGCCGCGCTTCGTGCGCGAACCATTCGACAAAGCTCGCGCCATAGGCGATTTCGCCGCGCGCCTCGGCCAACGGCTTGCCTTGCTCCAGCGAGAGAATCGCAGCGAGGTCGTTCTGATGGCGCAGGATCAGTTCGTGCCAGCGCAGCAGCAACGCCGCACGTTTAGCGACCGGCAGCCAACGCCACGACGTGAATGCGTGATGAGCGGCGTCGACGGCTTCCTCGATCTGTGCGGCGTCGAGCATCGGCACATGGCCGAGCACTTCCTGATCGGCCGGGTTATGCACGGCCACGGTCGAGGCTGTGGCGCTATGCACCCAGCGTCCGCCGACATAGCACAACGATTTGAATAGAACGGGATGACCCAGCAACATGACGACCTCCTGTATTCAACGTATGTCTGTCACTGTACGTGTCGCGCTGGCGCGAATTTTCTGCTTTGGGGCCTGCGGGATGCGGGTTTTTCTGATTTCCACGCCTTCGCCACGGGAATTTTCTGGCGCGATACCGGACGGCATCAGTCGCTCCCGGCAACCGCATCGTCCACCCATGCGGGCAGCCCTTCCGGCATGCTTTTAACGACCTTGGTCACGATATAGGTGAAGTACTTTTCGATGCCCAGTTCGTCGGTCAACAACGAATCGATGAAGCGCTGATAGTGGTCGATGTCGCGCGACATCACCTGCATCACATAGTCGACGCCGCCGCCCGTTGCGTGGCATTGCACGACTTCGGGCGCCGCGGCGATTCGCTCTTCGAAGCGGTGCATGTCGTGCGCCGTGTGCCGTGCGAGCGTCACCTCGACGATCACACGGCTGCCCCTGAAGGCACGCAACCAGTCGACATCTGCGTGATAGCCGCGGATCACGCCGCTTTCTTCCAGACGCCGCACGCGCTCCCATGCCGGCGAAATCGACAGATTGATTTGTTCGGCAAGACGCGACTTCGTGATGCGTCCGTCTTGCGCAAGGATGCGCAGAATGGCGAGATCGTAGCGGTCGAGTTTCATGGGCCTGATTAGAAGCTGACCGGCGCGGTGACTGGCACACTGGTCGCCGCATTCGTTGCCACGGGAATGCCGCGCTCAACCACGTCGGCCACCACCGCCACCGTATCGCCAATCTGCACCAGCCCCGGAAAGTGCCGCGCTGCCAGCAAACCGCTGCGGCGCGCGCGATATTCGACCGGCGCCACGCCGGTGCGCGACGCATCGTAGATGCGGGCAATCACCTCGCCGCTCTTCACCGTGTCGCCGAGATCCTTGCAGAGCTCGAGCAGGCCATCGTGCTCGCTGGTCGTAAAGCAGGTGCCGTCGGGCATGTCGAGCAACGTCGTCGTGCGCGCGGTATCACCGGATGTCTCGCCGCCGCCGTGCTCGCGCGCCGCGAGAACGCCCGCATGCGCGAGGAAACCGAGCACGCCGCGCAAGGCCACTGCAACACTCTCGACTGTCGCCGTGCCGCCGCCGCCCAGTTCCGTCGAGACAAACACCTTGCCCGCCTCTTCCACGGCCGTATCGAACAGGCCGACGCTGTCCAGTTCGAGCATGCGCATAGAATACGGTGCACCGAACGCACGCATCGCCGCTTCGCAGCGTCCCTGCTGCTGCGCATCAGGCAGCAGATGAATCGCCGCGAACGGCACAAAGTCGAGCGTGCGGCCACCTGCGTGCAGATCGAGCACATAGTCCGCCAGCGGCAACAGATAGCGCTGGAAGTAGTCGGCGATTTTCTCGGTCACTGTGCCGTCGGGCTTGCCCGGAAAACTCCGGTTCAGGTTGCCGCGATCGATCGGCGAAGTGCGGCTGCCCGCCCGAAACGCAGGATAATTCATGAACGGCACGATGATCACCCGCCCGTTCACCTCCGACGCCTTCAACGTCGACGCGAGTCTGGATAACGCAATCGGCCCTTCATATTCGTCGCCGTGATTGCCGCCGGTCAACAGCGCGGTCGGCCCTTCGCCCCGGCGGATCACGGTGACCGGAATCATCACCGCGCCCCATGCCGACCCATCGTGCGAATGCGGCAGCTTCAGAAAGCCATGCTGTTCGCCGTCGGCATTGAAATCGACCGTCGGCTGAATCGGAGATGCCCGCATACGCCCTACTCCTTCACGAACAATTTGCGCGGCGTGTTGCAGAAGGTCTCAACGCCGGCCTCGGTAATCAGGATGCTTTCGGTGATTTCGAGTCCCCAATCGTCGAGCCACAGGCCCGGCATGAAATGGAACGTCATGCCGGGTTCCAGCACGGTCCGGTCGCCCGGACGCAGGCTCATGGTGCGCTCGCCCCAGTCGGGCGGATAACTGGCGCCGATCGGATAGCCGCAACGGCTGTTTTTCTCGATGCCCGATTTACGCAGTACTGCAAAGAATGCACTGGCAATGTCTTCGCAGGTATTGCCGGGCTTCGCGGCGGCAAGCCCCGCTTCGATCCCTTCCACGACGGCACGTTCCGCCTCGATGAAATGCTGCGGCGGCTTGCCGAGGTACACCGTGCGCGATTGCGGGCAGTGGTAGCGCTTAAAGCAACCGGCGATTTCGAAGAAGGTGCCGGCGTTACGCTGGAATGGCGTGTCGTCCCACGTCAGATGGGGTGCAGCGGCATCGGCGCCGGTCGGCAACAGCGGCACGATGGCCGGATAGTCGCCGCCATACCCCTCGACACCTGTGATGCCGGTCGCGTAGATATCCGCCACCAGATCGTTCTTGCGCATACCCGGTTCGATACGCTCGACAATGCGCGCATGCATCTTCTCGACGATACGCGCCGCGACGCGCATATACTCAATTTCACGCGGCGATTTCACCGCGCGCTGCCAGTTGACGAGCGCGGTCGCATCCTGCCATTGCGCATTGGGCAGATTGCGCATCAGCGACCCATAAGCTGCCGCGCTGAAATAGTAGTTGTCCATTTCGACGCCGATCCGGCACGCCTGCCAGCCGCGCGCTTCGATCACTTCGCGCGCGAGGTAATCCATCGGATGCCGCTCGGTGGACTGCACGTAATGATCCGGATAGCCAACAATCTGCTCGTGCTGCATGAACACCGTGCGGCGCGCACCGTTCGCATCCTGACCGCGGCCAAACCAGACCGGCTCGCCGTCCATGGCCAACAGCACGCACTGGTGCACATAGAACGACCAACCGTCGTAGCCGGTCAGCCACGCCATGTTGGTCGGATCTGACACGATCAGCAGATCGAGATGCGCCGCCTGCATCGCGCGGCGCGTTTTCGCAATGCGTGCGTCGTATTCGGCGCGCGAAAATGGCAGACGCACGGTTGGCGACACGGCAGTAGCAGTAGCAGCAGCCGTGGCAGTGGTGTTCCGTTCAAGTTCAGTTGTTCCTGACATCGTCCCCTCTCTCAGCACTTCACTTCGTTGCGGAAAATCGTTCCTGCGCCAGCCTCACGCACCCGCGCGAGCGCTAGCGTCGCGATCGCCGTGTCCTGCGCGCCGGTGCCGGTCAGATCGCAGATCGTCACGTCGCTTGCATGCGTGCGGCCCACAGCCCGCCCTGCGATGACCTGGCCCAGCTCGGCAAAGACCGTCTGCGCCGACACCACGCCGGCTTCGAGCGCGTGATGCAGTTCGCCCAGCACACGCGTCTGCTGCACGCGGTCGCAGATATAGCGTGCCGCCGCCAAAGCGGCCGGCGCGATCTCGTTCTTGTGCTCGGCGTCCGAGCCCATCGCCGTGATGTGCAAGCCCGGATGCAGATCCGCGGCTTCGATGAGCGGCGTGCGGCTCGGTGTTGTCGTGATCGCGAGATCCGCTTCAACCAGCGCGTGATGCACGTTGCGCGCGATCTCGCAACGCACGCCGAGCGTCGCCGTCATCTCCGTGGCAAAGCGTTCGGCGCTCGCCCGGTTGCGCGCCCATACCGAGACCCGCTCCACGCGCCGCACCAGCGTCAGCGCCTGCAATTGCAAACGCGCCTGCTCGCCTGCGCCGATCACCGCGACATGCGGTGTGTCGTGTTTGGCGAGCCAACGCGCGGCCACCGCACCCGCGGCTGCGGTGCGCACTGCCGTCAGGTAGCCGTTGTCGAGCAGCACGGCCTCGGTCAGCCCGGTCTTCGCCGACAACACCAGCATCAAGCCGTTCAGACTCGGCAAGCCCAGCGCGGGATTGTTGAAGAAGCCCGTGCTCACCTTGATCGCAAAGCCGTCGAAGCGCGGCAGGTAAGCCGTCTTCACATCGACCTCGCCGTGCTGTTCGGGCAGGTCGAGACGCAGGATTGGCGGCATCGCAACCGCTTCGGTGGCGAGCGCGAGAAACGCAGCCTCCACCTGGTCGATCGCGGCCAGATCCAGCGGCACGAGTTCGCGAAGCTGCGCTTCGCCGAGAATGGAAATGGAGGTCATAGGCAGGTCCGGAAATCACGCCGCAGCAACGATGCGGCGATGCTGGTCGATATTGATGTTCGCGCCGCTCACGACGAGCACGAGCGGGCCGCGCCGCAGCCGTTCGGCAGGCAGCACGCCGTCGAGGACAGCCGCCATGCCGACCGCCGCCGCACCTTCGACAACGAGCCGCTCCTGCCGGTACGCATGCACGATGCCGCGCGCAATCGACGCTTCGTCGAGCAACACCGCTTCGTCGATGAGGTCGCGCGTGAGCGCAAAGGTGTGGCGGTTTTCGAGGCCGATGCCGCCGCCGAGCGAATCGGCGAGCGTCGCGACTTCATCGACCAGCACGGGGCGGCCAGCGGCGAGACTCGCATGCATCGCGGCACCGCGTTCCATCGTGACGCCGGTCATGCCGATGGCAGGATTCACACACTTGGCGGCAAACGCCACGCCCGCGAATAAACCGCCACCCGATAGCGGTACGACGATGTTGGCGACATCGGGCAATACCTCGACGATTTCGAGCCCGATGGTCGCCTGCCCCGCGATCACGCGCAGATCGTCGAACGGCGGCACATAAGCGAAGCCCTCTTCGCGCACGAGCCGCAATGCTTCGTGCTCCGCTTCGTCCTGGCTTTTCCCGACGATGCAGACCTGCGCGCCAAGCGCGCGCACCGCCTCCACCTTGTTAGCCGGCACGAGCGCCGACATGCAGACCGTCGCTTCGATGCCGAGCGCACGCGCGGCATGCGCGACGGCGCGGCCATGATTGCCGGTCGACGCGGTCACGACCTGCCTGCAGCCCTGCTCCGCCAGCGCGGCGAGTGCATTGGTGGCGCCGCGCAGCTTGAAGCTGCCAGTCGGCTGCACCGTTTCGAGCTTCAGGAAGACCGGTGTGTGGGCCACCGCCGACAATGCCGGCGATTCGACCAGCGGCGTGCGGCACACGCGCCCTTCGAGTCGGCGGCGCGCATGGTAGACATCGGCGAGCGAAAGATCGGACATGGTGTCGGCATGGATTTCAATGGGACCCAGTCTAATGTTCTAAAAATTGATTTCTATTGTCCTAGTTCATTTCGAGTACACGACGTACCCGCGCCATGCGATCACCTCCGTGATCTCAGGCGAAATCGTGCACTTGCGGATATTGCTCGAAGACCTCGCGCATCGTTTCGAGCGCCGTTTTATAGGCTTCTTCACTGACTTCGGCACCGACGCACACCCGCACCGCATTAGGCCGATCCGCGCCGCGCACCAGAAACGGATCGGGCGATGTCACCGCAATGTCGCGGTTACGCAGCTCGCGCACCAGCCGATCCGCCTGCCAGTGGTCGGGCACGCGCAGCCACGCGGACAATGCGTGCGGATGCGAGCCGAGCACATAAGCACCGAGAATCTGCTTGAGCACCGCCTGACGGCGCGCGAGGCGCTCGCGCTGAATCTGCACCAGCCGCGCGGCCGTGCCGTCGGCAATCCAGCGTGTCGCGACCTCGGCCATTGGCGAGGTCGCCATCCAGCTATTGACCCGCAGCACGCTTTCCGCGCGCAGCGCGAGCCGGCGCGGCGTCGTCAGATAGCCAATGCGCAGCCCTGCCAGCACCGATTTCGTCATGCTCGTGCAGTAGAACGACAGCTCGGGAATCAGGCTCGAAATGGGCGTGGCGGCCTTGGCGGGCAACGGCCCGTAGACGTCGTCCTCGATCACATAGACGCCGTAGCGCTCGGCGATGCGGGCAATCGCGCGGCGCCGCGAGTCGGGCATCAGCGCGACCGTGGGATTGTTGAGCGTCGGCGTGCAGACCAGTGCTGTCACACGCTCGCTATCGCACATCTCCTCGAAATGCTCCGGGTGAATGCCGTATTCGTCGATCTCGAGGCCCTTGAGCGTAAATCCCAGCACATTGGCCGAGCCGATCACGCCATGGTCCGTCAGGCTTTCGCAAAGCACCGTATCGCCCGGGCCGACCAGCGAAGCCAGCGCCAGAAAAATGCCGTGCGCCGCGCCGTTGGTCACCAGCAGCGAATCGGTCGAAGCCGGCATGCCCAGCGACGCGAGCCATGCCACGGCCGCCTGCCGGTGATGCTCGAAGCCGGCGATCGGCCGGAACGCGCGAATCCACGGCTGGTCTTCAAGCGTGGCGAGCGTCGCGCACACCTTGCGCCACATCGCGTCGTGCTCAGGCGTGTGAATAATGCGGGCGATCGAAAAATCGACCACGGAGCGCTCCGCGGTATCGAGCATGTAATTCGACATTGTCTCGGTCACGCGCGCCGCCACGAAGCTGCCGCGGCCCACCTCGCAGCGGATCAGGCCTTGCCGTTCCAGCTCCTTGTAGGCGTTGGTCACGGTTTGCACGCTGATCGCCAGTTCGGCCGCCACATCGCGCTGCGGCGGCAGGCGCGCGCCCGCGCGCAACGCCGACGTTTCAATGTCGCCCGCAATGGCCTTCACCAGCCGCTTGTACTTGGATTCCACCCCGTGCACCGCCCGCACGGCTTCTCGCCACTGCTCGATCACCTTCGCCTCCGCGACTTCGTGCACTTGTCTGCGCATTAAATTGCCCACTTATAGTGCGACTAAATGGCGGCGAAAAATTATTGTCCTAGAGCAATCAGAACAAAAAAATGGCTTTGTATCCTGCATTCAGGGTGTCTGCCGCGCTACGTGTCCGGCAGCGCCTGCGGGCATTGCGCCGGATCCTGGGATCAACCCTAGGACACCCGAGGCATGATGCGCCGCCACATTCACTCGCCACCAAACGCACCAATTGAACCAATACGGGATCGATATGAAAGCGAAGCGCACATCAGGAATGCTGGGAGCCCTCTGCCTCGCGGCGGCGAGCATGATGATGCATACGCAGTATGCGTCGGCGGAAACGACGTTGCAGCGCATCCAGCGGACCGGCGAAGTTCGCATCGGCTACGCGAACGAAGCGCCTTTCGCCTATACGACGCCGGACGGACAGGTCACCGGCGAATCGCCGGAAATCGCGCGCAAGATTTTCGCCAAACTCGGCGTAAAGAAAGTGGACGGCGTGCTGACCGAATGGGGCTCGCTGATTCCGGGCCTGCGCGCAGGCCGCTTCGACGTGATCGCCGCCGGCATGTACATCACGCCGGAACGTTGCGGGCAAGTCGCCTTCGCCGATCCGCAATATCAGATCCAGGACACCCTGCTGGTATTGAATGGCAATCCCAAGCATCTGCATAGCTATGCTGACGTCGGGAAACAACCGGACACGAAACTTGCTGTGATGGCAGGTGCGGTTGAAATGGGTTATTCGCACGACGCCGGCGTGAAGGAAGCTCAGTTGTTGCAGGTGCCCGATACGACAGCGCAATTGCAGGCCGTGCGCGCTCGCCGCGCCGACGCGGCCGCCGGCACTGCGCTGACGATGAAGGGGCTCGCGGCAAAAGATGCAGCGCAAGTGGAAGCGATTACCGATTTCACCGACGATCCGAAACATACCGGCTACGGGGCACTGGCGTTCCGTCCGGAAGACACCGATCTGCGCGACGCGGTCGACAAGCAGTTGCACGCATGGCTCGGCACGCCGGACCATCTGAAGACCGTAGCGCCGTTCGGCTTCGACAAAACGAACCTCACCAACAAAACCGCAGCGGAGATCTGCGGCAAGTAGGTGAGCAGGTCCACAGGAAGTCCACTCTGAAAATGGCGCGCTATCCGGTGCGCCACCTCATGCAAGCGAGGAACCGCCATGCGTGAACTGTTTCCCCTGTTGCTGCAGGGCACCCTCGTGACGATCGAGATTGCCGCTTGCAGTACGCTGCTCGCGATCGTGATGGCCTTTGTCGCGACCGCCGCGAAAGTAGCACCGTGGGCGCCGCTGCGCTGGATCGGCAACGTGTACGTCGAAGTGTTTCGCGGCACTTCGTTGCTCGTGCAACTGTTCTGGTTCTTCTTCGTGCTGCCGCTGCCGCCGTTCCATATCGAACTCGCGCCGTTCACGGTGGCAATTGTCGGCCTCGGGTTGCACTACGGCGCGTACGGCTCGGAAATTCTGCGCGGCGCATTGCGCTCGGTGCCAGGCGGACAATTCGAAGCCGCGCTCGCGCTGAACCTGTCGCCCATCACGCGGATGCGGCGCATCATCCTGCCGCAGGCCATGATCAACGCCCTGCCGCCCGCCACCAATCTGATGATCGAGCTGCTCAAGGGCACCTCGCTCGTTTCGCTGATCACGCTGTCCGACCTGACCTTTCGCGCGCGGCAACTCGACGAAGCCACCTTCAAGACCGCGCAGATCTTTGCGCTGACGCTCGTCATCTATTTCGTGCTGGCGCAGATTCTCGTCACGCTGATGCGTCATTTCGAGCGGCGCGTGAGTCATGGCATTACCCAGAGGGCCGTCCGATGAACAGCTTCTTCGATCTGCACTACGCCGCGCATATCCTGCCGGAGCTGCTGCGCGCGTCGCTGTACACGATTCTCATCACCATGGTGGGCTTCGCGATCGCGCTGGTGCTCGGCCTCGTGCTCGCGATCCTGCGGCGCAGCCCTATCAAACCGCTTTCGCGTGGGGTGGGTTTCATCGTTGAATTTATCCGCAGCACGCCGCTGCTGATTCAGGTGTACGTACTGTTCTATGTACTGCCGGTCTATGGCATCACCATGTCGGCGCTCATGGCTGGCACGGTGGGCATCGCTTTGCACTATGCGTGCTACACCTCCGAGGTCTACCGGGCCGGACTCAATGGCGTGGCGCGCGGCCAGTGGGAAGCCGCCTGCGCCTTGTCGCTGTCGCCGTGGCGCACCTATAGCGGCGTCATCCTGCCGCAAGCGATCCGCTCGGTGATTCCGGCGCTCGGTAATTACCTCGTCGCCATGTTCAAGGACACGCCGGTCCTTTCGGCGATCACCGTCGTCGAACTGATGCAGCAAGCCAAAAACATCGGCTCGGAAACGTTCCGCTACCTGGAGCCCATCACGATGGCCGGGCTGTTTTTCCTCGTGATCAGCGTGACGTTCGCGCAACTCGTGCGGCGCCTCGAATTCAAGCTGAGGCTGCCATGAAGACCGATACCGAAACATCCACCCCGCTGTACCCGGATGCCCCCGTGATGGAGACAGAGATGAAGCGAGATCCCGCAGACGTATTGAGCCAGGCCGCCGTCCCGCAGGCCGACGCGCCCATGGTCCGGTTCGCCGGCGTGACCAAGCGCTATGGAGCGCTAACGGTGCTCGACGCGCTCGATCTGGAGGTCGCCTCCAACGAGAAGGTCGCGATCATCGGGCCGAGCGGCTCCGGCAAATCGACGCTACTGCGCGTGCTGATGACACTCGATCCGCTCACGGACGGCATGATCGAAGTGGATGGCGAACCACTCACGCATATGCGCAAGAACGGCGTGCTGGTGCCGGCTTCCGTGCGGCATCTGCGGCGCGTGCGCAGCAAGATTGGCATGGTGTTCCAGAGCTTCAACCTGTTCCCGCACATGACCGCGCTGGCCAACACGATCGAAGCGCCGATGCGCGTGCTAGGCCTGTCACGCAAGGAAGCGACGGACCGTGCCCGCGATTTGCTGTCGCTGGTGGGGCTGGAAGACAAATGCAATCACTATCCGTCGCAACTGTCGGGAGGCCAACAGCAGCGTGTCGCGATTGCGCGGGCCCTGGCCATGCGGCCGAAGGTGATGCTGTTCGACGAAGTGACCTCCGCGCTCGATCCCGAGTTGTGCGGCGAGGTGCTCAACGTGATCCGGCGTCTGGGCAGCGAGCACAACCTGACGATGCTGATGGTCACGCACCAGATGGGCTTTGCACGCGAGTTCGCGGACCGCGTATGTTTCTTTTCGCAAGGGAAGATTATCGAGCAAGGACCGCCGCAGCAGTTCTTCGCCGCACCTCAGCATGAACGGACCCAACAGTTCCTGCGGGCGGTGCGGGAAGCGGTCTAAGAAACGCCCTGGCCGGACCAGGGAAATCCCCAGACGCGAATGACAGACAGGGCCTGTCAATGCTCGCAGTAACCCACCAGCAAGTGATTGGCGACGGGCCCAGACGCCAATGTACCGCTTCGAGGCAAGCCGGCGAAAGAAATGTCAGAATCCGTGGTGACCCATTCACCCTGGGAGTCTCCAGAATGAGTGACCCGACCTTTGACAGCTTCGCCGTCGAACGGCTGATTCAAGACTTTGCCGCGCCGGTGCTGCCGCAGCACAGACCCGACCCGGCAACCCTCGACGTCTCGGACCGCAACGCCCGCTATTGGACGAGCAACGTTACGGGCCCGCTGAAGCCGGGCTCCGATGCGCATCGCCGCGAGATGTGCCGAATGTTTCGCGAGACCTTCAACCCGTACCGTCCGTCGGTGCTCGAGTGGCCAAAACTCGAGCCCGACGCGCTCGAGCGGATTGTTTCCCTAAAGATATGGGACATCGCCGTGCAGACCGAAGGCAAGGCACGGCTGCGCATGGCAGCGTACGCCGCGACGGTCAACGAACCTGACATACGCGAAGCGATCGCACTAAATGCATGGGAGGAGAACCGCCATAAGGAGGTGCTCTCGCGGATGGTGGCCGCATACGGCATTTCGCTCCTGAGCGAAGCGCCCTACGTCCATCCCAGGAACACCGAGTGGGCCTACCTCGTGACAGGTTACAGCGAGTGCATCGACAGTTTCTTCGCCTTCGGCCTCTTCGAAGTCGCGCATCGCTCGGGACTGTTCCCGCCTGAGTTGATCGACACGTTCGAGCCGGTCATGCAGGAGGAATGCCGCCATATCCTGCTGTTCGCCAACTGGGTGGCGTGGCATCGCACGCAGCTGTCCTGGTGGCGACGCATTGGCTTCAGGCTGAAAGTCGCCGCCGCGTGGGTGTTTCTCGGCTGGGAGCGGATGAGGCTTGTGCGCACGCTCGATGCTGACGGCAACGAGCACCACCACGATAACAACTTTACGGTGAACGGCGCGCAAGCAGTGTCCGCCGTCGAGATCAGCGTGCGCGAACTGGTGACGCTGTGCCTCGAGGAAAACGAGCGGCGCTTCTCGGGCTACGACCGTCGTCTGCTGCGCCCCGAGACGATGCCGAGGCTCGTGCGCTTCGCGCTGCGTTTCATGCGCGCGGGCAACACAAAGTAGCGGCTTCAATCGCGGCAAACCCGTGACGACCCTGATCACGACACGTGCCGCGGCTCATCGGGCCGCAGGTAAACCCGGTAACGCAGGAAGCTTGCTTGCCAAAAGGTAAGTATGTGCTATAAAAAAATGCTACTTAGCATATCTACCGGCCGCCCGGCCGAAGAAACGGGCGGCCCTACGGGAGCGAGCGCGACAATCCATGAGTCTTCTGGAGCTCAGAGATGTTTCCAAACACTTCGGGGCCATTCGAGCCCTGAACGACGTCACCTTAAGTCTGGAGCCAGGTCAGGTGGTTGGACTGATGGGGGACAACGGTGCCGGTAAATCGACGCTGGTCAAAGTAATCGCCGGTAATTTTCTGCCGTCGCACGGCGAAATCCTCATCGACGGCAAGGCGGTGCATTTCAGCAAGCCGGTTGACGCCCGTGCCCGCGGGATCGAAGTCGTCTATCAGGACCTCGCGCTTTGCGACAACCTTACGGCGGCTGCAAACGTCTTCCTCGGACGTGAGCCACGGCTCGGCATTTGGCCCATCCGCATTCTCGATCACGCGACCATGTACCGGCGCGCCGGCGAGCTCTTCAAAGAACTCAAATCCGAGACGCGCCCGCTCGATCTCGTCAGGCAGATGTCAGGTGGTCAGCGACAGGCCGTCGCGATCGCTCGCACACGCCTCTCCGAAGCGCGCCTCGTCATCATGGATGAGCCGACGGCAGCGATCAGCGTGCGCCAGGTGGCGGAGGTGCTCGCGCTCATCAAGCGGCTGTCCGAACATGGCATCGCGGTCATTCTCGTCAGCCACCGCATGCCTGACGTTTTCACCGTCGCCGACCGCGTGATCGTCATGCGGCGTGGACACAAGGTTGCGGACAAGAAGACCGAAGCGTCGTCGCCGGAAGAAGTCACCGCTCTCATCACCGGAGCTATCGCCACCGCCTGAACCTGAGTCGTATGGGAGTCCGAAATTGAATGATCCGCAGGAACAGCCCACGCCAATGTCGGCATTGCTGGATAACCCGCAAGCCGCGAGGACGCATACGCGCTGGACAGGGCTGATGGCAAGCCAGGTGTTCTGGGTGGTGCTCGCCACGATCATCGCCTGCATCGTGCTTTCGTTCGTCACCTCCACGTTTGCGACGCAGCAAAACCTTTTCAACGTCACGCGCAACTTCGCCTTCGTCGCCATCGTCGCGCTCGGCATGATGGCCGTGATCGTCACGGGCGGCATCGATATTTCGGTCGGCTCGACCATTGGCCTCTCCGGTATCGTCCTCTCGGTGGTCATGAATGCCGGCTACCCGATCTGGGCCGGCATTGGCATGGGGCTCCTGACCGCAGGGATTGTCGGCCTCGTCAACGGCGTGCTCATCGCCTATCTCGACATGCAGCCTTTCGTCGTGACGCTCGGCATGCTGAGCGTCGGCCGTAGCCTCGCGCTGGTGTTCTCCGGCAGCCGGACCATTTTCGATTTCGGTCCCGACGGCAGCAAGCTCCTTGCGCTCGGCGGCGGCAAGACCTTCGGCGTCGCCAATCCGGTGTGGTTCCTGATTGTCCTCGCCGTGCTGTTCTGGTTCGCCTTTGCCTGGACGCGCTGGGGCCGCTACGTCTTCGCGGTCGGCGGCAATCGCCATGCAGCGAGACTCACTGGCGTGCCGGTGCGTCGCATCATCTGCTCTGTCTACGTGCTTGCCGGCCTCATGGCGGGCGTCGCGGCGATCCTCGAAGTGGGCTGGCTCGGCGCGGTGACCACGGGCTTGGGCACGGGCGATGAATTGCGCGTGATCGCCGCGACTGTGATCGGCGGCACCAGTCTCATGGGCGGTATCGGCAGCGCCTTCGGGACCGTCGTGGGCGCGGCGCTCATCGAAGTCATCCGTAACAGCCTGATCCTGCTCGGCGTCGACTCGTTCTGGCAGGGGACGGTCGTGGGTGCCTTCATCATCGTCGCCGTGCTTTTCAACCGGCTCGGCGGCGAGCGGCAAGGCGAATGAAATGGCTTCGGACGCACCGGCTGCGATACGGCCGGTGCCTGGGGTGCGACCGGACAGGACGCGGAACTGCCGGACGCAAGTGTGCACGGGAAACGCGAGGCTCCGCGGGAGGGTTCAAGCTCGGACACGGCCTTTCCTTGCGATTATTACGAAAATTGTGCGAGCAGACATGGCGCTGCAAAGCCGGCGCCGATACTTTGTATGGGACCGGACTAAGAGCCGGTCCACACAGGAGGCGACAATGAAGAAACTGTTGATGTGTCTTGCTGCGATCGGAGGGTTTGCCATGCTGACCTCTCCCGCCTTCGCAGCCGATAAGACCCTGGCGCTGGTGGTGAAGGGGCTCGACAACCCCTACTTCGACCTCATGCATCAGGGATGCGACCGGGCCAACAAGGAGCTCAACAAGCAAGGCTATACCTGCTACTACACCGGCCCCGCGACGGCCGCCGACGAAAGCGCCGAAGTGCAGATCATCGACGACCTCTTGACCAAGGGCGTGGCGAGCATGGCAATCTCGCCAGCGAACGCCCCGGCCGTGGCCGAAGAGTTGCGCCGCCGCAATGTGACGATCCCGATCATCACCTCGGATGCCGACTTGTTGCCGAAGGACGCCTCGCTGCGCAAGACCTACGTCGGCACCGACAACTACGAACTGGGCGTCAAGCTCGGTGAGCAGTTGAAGTTGCTGATGCCGAAGGGCGGCAATATCTGTCTCGTGATGGGCAATCCCGCGGCGGAGAACATCAACCAGCGCGCTGCAGGCACCCGCGACACGCTCTCCGGCAAGAAGGGAACGGAGAAGCTCACGGGAGAAAACGGCTGGAAGGAGATCAGCGCCTGCCCGCTCTATGTGAACGATGACGCAGCGAAGGCGAACCAGATGATGCAGGACACGCTGACTGCCAATGCCACCGGTCTCGATGCCTTCGTGCTCGAAGGCGGCTGGCCGCTGTTTGCTCCGCAGGCCTATTCGCAGGTCGTCGCGCCGATCATGGACAAGATCAACAGCGGCAAGTTCGTGATCGTCTCGGCCGACACGCTCGGACCCGAACTGCAGGCCCTCAAGGAGCATAAGGTGAATGTGCTTGTCGGGCAGCGGCCGGAGGAAATGGGCTACAGGTCAGCGATGGTGATGCGTGACCTCGCGGAAGGCAAGACGGTGCCGCCAGTGATCCACACCGGCCTTGATACCTGCACCTGGAAGAACGCCGACACCTGTCTCAAGCATTGAGGGGCGGCAGGGTCTGTTGCAAGGATGGATGAGGGTGATGCGGGAGCCGAGGCAGTTTTGCCTCGGCTCTTTTTTTGTCGAAGAGGCGATACAGGTTTGAAGGCAGTCCTACTTTTCGGCAATGCCAACCTTGTCGAGTGCGTTTAGGTTGTGGCAGACTGCCCCAAAAATCCGCCGAGACCACTATGCAAATAGCGACCGACGAGGCAGTGAGCAAGGTGCTTCCGGTTCGCCAACCGTGGCTGACTCGCAAACGAGTGGTGGTCTACAGTCTTGCGCTACTGATCTGTCAACTCGTTCTTCTCGGCGCCTGGGCGATCGGTCACTGGGGATTGCATCTGCGCGGCGTGCCACCACTCGGCCTCGATTTCCGGGTGTACTGGAGTGCCTCTTACGTCTCTCTGCATAACGGCGCCATCCAGGCTTTCAATCCGCAGCAGTTGCTCGCCGTAGAAGCCAAATTGCTCCCCGACACGCCACTGGGGCAAGTCTATGCGCCGTGGGTTTATCCGCCGACGTTTCAGCTATTGATCTATCCTCTGGCGCTGCTGCCGTACCTTGCGTCGTATTCATTGTTTGTGTGCCTCGGTATCGCGTGTTGCCTGCTTGTGTGCGCGCCGGCGGTGAGAGCGGGCGCATTGCCGTGGGTATCGGTCGCGGCCTTTCCAGGCATCTGGGTTGCCACTTTATGTGGCCAAAACTCGCTCCTGACGTTGGCTCTCGCCGCTGGCGCGCTCGGACTGCTGGAGCGTCGCCCGATCCTGGCCGGAGCGTGCGCCGGTTTGCTGGCGATTAAACCGCAATTGGCAGTGCTTTTTCCGTTGATGTTTCTTTGTGGCCGACATTTCCGGGCACTCGGTGCGATGGCAGTGACAGCGGGTTTGTTCTGTACGGTGAGCGCACTTGTATTTGGACTACCGCTCTGGCTCAGGTTCTTTGACATGCTTTCGTGGTTCAACACCGTCGTTGTGCAAAACGGCGAGGGGGGCATCTGGAGTGCGATGCCGACTGCCTTTGCGCTCGCACGACGAATGGGCGCCAGTTTGTCGATAGCCTACGCAATCCATGCTGCGATCGTTGTGCCCGCAGTATTGGTGACCGCGATCCTGTGGGCACGAAGGGTCCGCATCGAAGTGCGTTCCGCAGCGCTCATAGTCACGACATTGCTCGCCCAGCCCTACCTTGTTTACTATGATCTGACGTGGTTGATCTTGCCGATCATCTTCCTGTGCGTTGACGGCAGGACCCAAGGCGCATTGACTCATGTTGAGTGCCTGATGCTTGGCCTCGTGTGGCTCTTGCCGATCCCGTCGTTTCTCGCCGTATTCAAGCCGTCGATCGGGCAGTGGGGCGCCGTCTTGCTGCCCATGCTGCTAATCATTGCGCTGCGCCGCGCCCTGCCCTACCGTTCGTTCAATCCGGGCTTATGAGGCACGAACCGGCATGCGCCTGTGCCGTCCAGACGTCAGAAGCTTTTCGTTTGTTAGAGCAGTGGTTACCGGCCCCGCATCAGGGATGTGATTTTCGCCTGCCTCCTCGCAACGTCCCCACTGCGAGCCGAAGACAATCGTCACGGAGGAGGCCAGCAGCATAGCCAGGGACATCCCGCACCACGGCAGTCATACGGGCATGACGATCATCGCCATGGCCACGATTACGGCAATCAAGGCTATGGGTACAAGGCGCCGCCGGTTGTCTATGCGCCGCAAGCGTCACCGGGAATCAATCTGTTTCTGCCGCTCTGATCTGAACAGCAACGCCGGCGACCGGGCGTCAGCGAGCCTCGCGCATTAGCATGGCGCTCAGCTTACCGAGCGTGATCAACGCCTTCTCTATCGACGACGACCACGCATAACTGTAGTTCAGACGGATAAAGTTGCCGTAGGCATTGGACGTCGAAAACATATATCCCGGCCCCACCGTAATCCGCTTTTCAAGCGCGAGTTCATACAGTCTGAGCGAGTCGACCTCGGGCGGCAGTTCTACCCACAGCACATACCCACCCATCGGACGCGACGTACGTGTGCCCTCGGGAAAGTATCGCTCGATCATGGCCCGCATCAGATTCGCGTTCTGCTGATACACCTTGCGCAAGCGGCGCAGATGATTCTCGTAGCGATCGTTCTTCAGATACTCGGCGATGGCCCGTTGCGGAATAGACGGCGTGGTCAGCGTGTTGAGAAACTTGAGCTTCTCGACCTGGTCCCTGTAACGCCCGGGAATAGCCCAGCCAATCCGGTGTCCGGTGGAGAGGCTTTTCGAAAACGACGAGCAATGCAACACGAGTCCTTTCTTGTCGAGCGCCTTCAGCGAACCGGGATGCACCGCGCCAAAATATAGCTCGTGATACACGTCGTTTTCAATGATTGGGACATCGTGACGCGCGAGGAGATCCACCAACCGCTGCTTGTTTGCTTCAGGCATGCAAAAGCCCAGCGGGTTTTGGAAGTTCGGCATCACCATGCACGCAGCAATCTGCTCGCGCGCGAGTATCTGCTTCAGCGCGTCAATGTCCATGCCTTCCTCGGGGTGCGTCACCACCTCGATCGCCCGCATGCCCATCCGCTCGATTGCATGCAGCATCGCGTAAAAAGTGGGTGACTCAACCGCAATCGTGTCACCCGGTTTCGCGACCGCCTGCAGACACAGATTGATCGCTTCCGTCGCGCCAATGGTAACGATGATCTCGTTCGGATCGACCGACTGGCCGTTTTCGAGGTAGCGCCGTGCGATCTGCCTGATCAGTTCCGGATTGCCCGGCGGTAATTCATCGCCCGTACCACCGGGCGGATTGCGACGCGCAAAGGAATAGCCGTACGTGTTGATCTTTTGTACAGGGAACATCGACGGGTCAGGATAAGGCGAACCCAACGGTACCGCATCGTCGCCTCGAATCGAGCGCAGCGTGGAGAGAACGAGGCGGCTGACGTCGACCTGTGCCGACACGGCAATCGGCCGCGACGGACGCAATTCGCTTGCGGCAGGTGCGCCAGGCAGTCGTCCAGGCTGCACGAAATAGCCCGACTTGGGACGGCTCTGGATGACGCCCTTACTTTCGAGCAGGAGGTAGGCGTGAAGCACGGTCTTGATGCTCAACCGATGCTGCTGGCTGGACTGCCTGACCGAAGGAATGCGCTCGCCTGGGCGGAAAACGCCGCTGCGGACCTGATCTTCGATCCGGCTAGCCAGCTTCTCATACAGCTTCACCACCTTTACGTTCGCCTTGGGTTGTTCGGCGTGGCTGGTGTTCAACATGGGCGGAATTCCGTTTCGGCTCGGGGACACATCCCGCGCGACATCATGGAAGGGCAAAATCGTAATATACCATCGGATATAGCGGTGGGCGTTTTGCACGCCGGCCGCAGCGCGGTAAAGCACCGCCTATTGCGTCATACCCGCTGCCCAGCGAGGATGCCGTCCGCCGGTTGTGTGTATATTACGAATCCATGGCGTGGCGGGGGCTACCTGCCCTGCGACCGTACGCAACACCACCTTCTGGTCCCCCGTTGAGTCAGCCTGAATCCCGTCTGGAGGAAGCATGCCCGTATCGCATGTTGTTCTGCGCAGAGTCGCAGCGGCTTTCGCAACCTGGAGCCTCGCTGCGGCGTTGATTGGCTGCAGCACGCCAGAAGCCGCCGTCCAACCGCAAAAGACCGCGGTCGATGCATTGCCGAACGGGATTGCGGTACGACCGGCCGACGGCGCAGTGTTCATTACCGATGACCGCACCAACAGCGTGCTCGCTTCGACCGGCGGTGCTTTCACGCCCTACGCTTCGATCCCGCTCGAAGCGGGCCAAGGCAAGAGTCTCAGCCAGCTGAGCTTCGCGCGCTCGGGCGCGTTGCTCGTCGAGCGCTTCGGCTTTGGCACGGCCAGCGCGATATTCGAAGTCACCGGCAACGGCACAGTGTCCGCACTGGTCGGTACCAATCCGGCCCGGCGCAGGCTGGGACTGGTCGAACTCGCCCCTGGCCAACTGCTGTCCACGTGGTTTATCAAGACTGGCAGCAATCCGCCGCAGGGTGGGCTGAGTCTGGTGACGTACGACGTGGCAACCCACGCCGCTAGCGAGCGCGACCTGCTAACGGGGCTCGGCAAACCGGTCGGTGTCGCCGTATCAGGGGGGAGCGTGTTCGTATCGGATCAGGCCAACAACAACATTGTGAAGGCGAGTCTGAGCGATCTTTTGAGTTCGAACGGAATGGTGACGTCCACGGTGGCCGCACGAATCGACAGCCCCGATTTGATGGCGGTGGATGCTGAGGGGCGACTCTATACGAAGTGCAACAAAACCGGTCTCTGCGAGATCGCACCGGACGGCACGATCAGCGTGCTCGCCAACGACTTCCAGGATGCCCGCGGCGTCGCGATCGACGCCATACACCATGAGCTGTATGCGGTGGACCGCGCGAGCCCCGCAAGCGGGACCAGTTACGTGCGCACCTTTGCCATCAAGTGACGATAAAGGTGCTTCGCGATAGCGGTCCTCGGCAAAGCCCGCTTACTGATCGACGCCTACGATCACGCTCGATGCCTTGAAAATGGCGGTAGCGGCTTTGCCACTGGCGAGGCCGAGCCGGTCTGCGCTTTCATTGGTGATGATGGCCGCGATCTGCGCACCGCTGGCCCCAGCAATCGTGATCTCGGCATTCACTGCGCCTTTGGTCACGGCCGTTACCTTCCCGGCGATGCAGTTGCGCGCCGACACCTGGCTGCTGGTGACATCCACCATCACGATCACCGACGACGCCTTCACTAGCGCGAATGCCGGCTTGCCTTGAGCCAGCCCAAGCGACGTGGCGCTGCCATGCGTGATGATTGCCACGATGTCGAGACCGTCCTTGGTCCGCAGCGTGATCTCGTCGTTGACAGTACCATGCTTGACTTCAACGACTTCACCCTCAAAGTGATTCCGGGCACTGGTTCGCATTCTTGATCTCCTGATGATGACCGCTCCCAAATGAACTGGGGGCGCTCTGTTAAAGGTCAGTGATCAAGTGTATCGAGAAGTCTTGCGGTGCGCGAGAGTGAGCGCCACTAAATGGTCGAGCAGATCGCATTTGATGCGTCGTTATGTAGGCGGTTGTATAACGCTTAGGATAACGGTTCAAGCAACGAGATGCGCGCAACCCCTACACCAGCGTCAACGCGAGTATCGCCACAAGCAGTCCGCCAATGAGCGCAAGATAGAAATTCAGATTGCCTGACTGCAGCGCGCGTAACCGCTCGGCGCACCCAATCACGATGCGCGTCACCGGCTCGAACAGATGCCGCCCGAACAGGTCCGTCACGCCCTCGGAGAACACCAGTCGCTTGATAAAGTATTCGCGTTGCTCATGCTCGCGTTCAGTGGTCATTGTCGGCTGATAGACGAAACTGTAGAACGTGCGCATGGCATTGGAAAACGTCAACGGCGTCGTGCTCGCTTCATGGCCATCCGTCGTCATGCCGCCAAACCATACCGCCGTGCGCCGCACCGGGCGCGTCTTTGCGAACCACAGGACCATGAGTGGCAGAAGCGCCAGCAACGGCATCACAATGACGAGCTTCGACGGTGAGATAAATGCGAACTTATCGGTGAGCGGCACGAGCAGCCATCCGTCGACCATCGCCTCGGGACTGTTGGCCCGGAACAGCACCTGAGCCCCGCTGACCAGCGCGTTGAGCCAAAGCGGCGCACCCACCGCCACCGCCAGCACACAGAGACCCAGCACGCCAACGGCTACTGCGTTGCGCCGTGGCACAGGCTGCTGGTAGTCGAGATCAGGCATGCCGAGCAGTCCCAGGCCGAACAGTTTGACGAACGTTGCGAGTGCCACGGCCGCCGCAAGTGCGAGACCTGCCCCAGCCAATACCAGCACAAGGCGCCCGGTAAACGCAGACAAATGAAACCCCTGAAATACCGCTTGAAAGACATACCATTCGCTCACGAACCCCGCTTGCGGTGGAACAGACGCAAGACTCATCGTTGCGAAGAGCGCGCCCAGGCCCAGCATGAAGCCGCCCTTCCTGATCCATCCGCGTGGCACGATGTCGTAGCTGCCTGTCGACGCATGGATTCCGTCGGCCGCCAGGAAAAGCGCCCCTTTGGCAAGTGAATGGCCAGCGAGATGCAGCAAGGCGACCGTCCAGGCGAGACCCGCGAGTTCGCTCAAATGGTCGCTGCGAAACAGTTGTGTCACGCCAAGCATGGCGACCGCGATCGACGCGTTCTCCGCAGATGAGTAACTGAGCAGCGTTCGCCAGTCATCCTGCTGGAACGCGAACAGGATGGCCAGCACAGCACTCACGACACCGATCGCCACCGCCACCCCGCCCAGGCCAAACGCGGTGGCGCTATCGCTGGCGACGCCAAGCCAGCCATTCCAGCCGCGGCTCAACGCGAAATAGGCCGCGTTCAGCACCACGCCGGAAAACAGCACACCCGTCGCACCGCTTCCGCAGGCATAGGCGCGTGGAAACCACTCATAGAATGGAATGAGGCCCAACTTTGCGCCGAAACCCACCAGCAGTGCGATCCCAATCATCCAGGATGCCTGCGGGGATAGGCGCGACGCGTGCGAGCCGAACGCATCGAAGCCAATATCCGCCGAGCTGCGATCCAGCAGCAGAATCGCGAAGACCAGCGCAATGGCACCCACTTCCAGCAGCCCGAGCATGAACAGGAGCGGTTTGCCATCCGCGGCGCCCGCACGCTCGCCTGCGAGCATGAGCGCCCCGCCCAGGCTCATGACTTCCCAGGCGATGAGCATCGACATGCCATCCTGCAAGCCGAACATACCCAGTGCGCCAAGCAGGCTCAGCGCCGCGCCAGCCTCCCAGGCGCGCGACCGGCCAGCCAGAGGCGAACCCAGCCAGCAGGCGAAGATAGCCGGTACGAGGCCAAAGCCGAGCAGCCATAGGGCCGACGGTTCGAGCTCGAACGCGACTGCATGGGATGCGAGTGCGAGCGGCAATTCGACACGTTCCGTCGCCGTCGGTAGCGCGGCCAGGCACGCGAGGACGCACAACGTGCAACCCGCGCTCAGCAGATAGCGGACTAGCCCACGCAAAGCGGCCAACGGCGACAGCACGGCACCGGCGAGCCATAGGACACTCGCGGCCAGAATCAGGTCAACGCTCAAGCCGTCCTCCTCGTATCCGCTGCTCGGTGCGGCCGAGAATCAGTAGCAGCGCGTGCATGATTGCCGCGGGATTCGGCGGACAGCCAGGCAGGTAAACGTCAACCGGCAACACGCCATCGAGCCCGTTGCCAGAGGCGTAATTGCCGCCCGTGACGCCGCCGGAGACCGCGCATGTGCCGGTCGCGATGACCCACTTCGGATCCGGCATGGCCTCATAGGTTGCCAGCAGCGGGCCGCGCATCGCCTGCGTCACCGGGCCGGTGACAAGCAGGACGTCGGCAAAACGCGGCGACGCGGTAAAGAAGATGCCAAGCCGGTGCAGGTTGTAGAACGGATTGTTCAACGCCTGAAGTTCCGATTCGCAGCCATTGCACGACCCCGCGTCGACATGGCGAATGTGCAGACTGCGACGAAACGGGCGCGGCGCTCGCCCGGTTCCGCCAGCCGCCACGCTAGCGGCGCCCGATGCAGGCGCTTCAGCCCACACCAGATCGTCCCGCCCGGTGACGCCTACCGCCCACTCCGCGGAGGGAGAAAACGCTCCGGTGGGGCACACCTCCGTGCAGCGCTGGCAGACGATGCAGCGCCCCCAATCCACCTCCGCACGAACCTGCGCGCCGCTGCCGGGAGCAAACGTGATGGCATGAGTCACGCACGCCTGAGCGCAGGCGTCACAGGCATCCTGACATTTGGCCGGGTCATATCGTGGCATGCCGAGCACACCCTGCTGGCCATGCGCGTCGCCCTTGAGCGGCCACTCGGTGCTCACATTGCCGTTCGTCAGCCCAAACCAGGTCCATAGAGACATCGTTCCTCCGTGCTATCGCGCGCAACCCGCAATGGTCAAGCCGAAACTCGCCTCGTTGATCGCATAGTCCATCATGTTGCTGTCGTGTACGGTGAAGGGAAAAACCCGCCAGTTCGAAAACGAAGGGGACTTGATCTTCGCTCGTAAAATGCGTGAGCGATCGTCCAGGTGCAGCGCATATATCACCGTGCCGCGCGGTGACTCCGCCCATCCGAGTCCTTCTGAATTCGGCGCGCGCGGGCAAGGTTCGAGCAATGGACCGGCGGGGATGCCGCGAGCAAGCGCATCATCTAGCAGTCCGAAGCTCGCCCTTAGCTCTGCGATGCGCACCATCATCCTGGCGTACGCATCACCTTCGCTGCGGGTCGCGACAGCAGGTGGCAATTCATCATAAGCGGCATACGGGCGATCCCGTCTGAGGTCGCGGTCGATACCGGAGGCCCGTTCGACGGGGCCAGTCGCCCCTTGATCGTAGGCAATCTGTTGACTGAGCGGCGCCGTGGCAATGAGCCGGTCGAGATGGCTGGTGGTCCGCTCGATGAGATCGACATACCGTTGCAGATCGCGGTCGAGGATCGTCACGCTCTGGGCGATTGCGACGACGTCGAGATCGCGACGCACTCCGCCCGGCCAGACAATACTGCGCAAAAACCGGCTGCCCGACGCCAGCGCGTTCATTTGCTTGGCGCGCTCCTCCAGAAGCTTGCCCTGCGCCTCGCCAACCTTCAGCGTGGTTGTGTGGCACAAGTGGCCGAGATAGTGCAAATGGTTGTAGATGCGCTCGAGTTCCGCTGCGATGACACGCAGCCACCGTGCGCGGGGCGGCACGACGCAATCCGTAGCGTCCTCGATCGCCTGGACATACGCAAGCGCGTGCGCGACGCTATCCACACCCGACACGCGCTCAGCGAGCAAGGCACCGGCTTCAAGGTCCATCCCCTCGAACTGCTTTTCCATCCCGCGATGCTTGAGAAACAGATTCGGGTGGTAGTGCAGAATGCCTTCGCCAACGTAGTAGAAGATGAATTGCGCCGACTCGACGACGTCGGCTCGCACAGGACCGAACGGCAATAGCTGGACGTGCTTTCCGGAGACCTGGGGCAGCGTCGGCGCCGCGAGCGAAGCCGCAACGCTTGCATGCGTCGCCTCAGCTGGTTCGAGCGGGCCACGCTCCATCGACGGGAAAAAGGCCGTCACCAGCCGCTCAGGTTCCGGATGACCGGCAAACGCGACGCCGCTCATCTCCATCGCCTCACGTTCATACCAGCCGAGCAGCGGACACTTGCCGGCCAGACTCGGCACCGGCTGCGTGCCAGCTTCCACGCGCCAACTCTCGAACGCCCGTCGGCCGGGCAGCGTCGCGATATAGCGTAATTGCGGCGCGTCCGGCTTCGGAAACCAGGCGTACACGGCCTGCAGGCGCCCACCAGCGGAAAGCAGATGGTCCGCCGCCGCACCGAGCTCGCCCGGTGCAACGTTCCTGAGCACGCAGTTGTTCATCGCACGGCCCCTCCCAGATCGGCTGCCACCGTTTCGAAGAAGCGCCACAGGTCCTGCGGCCACCACAGTCCCAGGACTAACACCGGTACCAGCGCAAGCCACATCGGCAGTGTCATCCAGACGTTCACGTCGATCGCCCGCTCTGCCGCCTTAGCCTGCCCCAATGGTCCGGACTCCCAATACATGGCCCTGAAGTGGTTGAGAAAGCCTATGAAGATGACGATCAGCAACAACAACATAACGATGACGGCCCAGACATTCGCGCTTGCCATACCAGCGCGCATCAAGGTCAACTCACTCAGAAAGAGGCCAAATGGCGGTGCGCCAGTCATCGCCACCGCGCCGGCCAGCCACAGCGCGCCGCTGACCGGAAAGCGATCCCATACGCCGCGAATTTCATCCATCTGCGTGGTGCCGAACACGCGCATCACATTTCCAGCGCCGAAGAACATGAGCGACTTGCCTAGTGAATGGTTCAGCATGTGATACAGCACGGCAGCAATGGCGAGCGGACCGCCAAATCCGAAGCCAAGCGCCAGCACGCCCATGTGCTCGACGCTGGAATACGCCATCAATCGTTTGATGCCCTGCTGACGGACGATAAAGAGCGCGGCGACAAACAGCGAAAAGGCGCCGAATGCAACGAGCACGGTACGCGGCAGCAATGACGTACCGGCGGCGTCTTCGATCGTCAGGAAGCGTGCAACGCCCAGCATCGCCGTATTCAGCAGCGCGCCGGAGAGCATCGCGGACACCGGTGCGGGCCCTTCGCTGTGCGCGTCCGGCAGCCAGGTGTGCATCGGCGCCAGCCCGGCCTTCGTGCCGTAGCCCACCAGCACAAGCAGGAACGCCATTTGGGTCAACGCGGGATTCATGCTGGGAGCCGCCCGGCGCAGCACGTCCCACGTCATGTCGTAAGTGGGACCAATGACCAGACTGCCGGCCCAATAGAAAAGCACCGTTCCAAGCAGTGCGAGACTGATCCCTGCGGACACCACGATGATGTACTTCCACGCCGCTTCGATCGCCGCCTGACCGCGCTCGAAACCCACGAGGAAAGTGCTGACGAGCGTGGTCAATTCAATCGCAATCCAGTAGACGCCGATATTGTTCATGATCGGCCCGCAGACCATCGTCGCCGCAAAAAGCGCAAAGAGCGCATAGAAGTTCGGCAGCCGCGGCCGCTCCTCGGCGAGCAGGCGCATGTAGCCCACCGCGTAGATAGAGGCGAGGCAATATACCAGCGCGGTACAGAGCAGCGTCCAGGCGGCCAGCGCATCCACCATCACGTAGCCGTGCATAAATCGATGTGGATTCCTGACGATACACGCCAGTGAAATTGCCGCAACCACGCAGACGACCGAAGCGGCCAGATTCGCGTACTCAGCGATGCGCGCGTGCCGGCTGACAGCGCAAATCGCGGCGACCACAAGCGGCGCAGCAACGATCGTGACGCTCCACGTTTCGATCATGGCTACCCCACCAGCCGTCTGAGTTCACGGCTGCTCGTACTGCCGACGTGCGCCACCAGGTAACGGACCAATACCCCAAAGCTCACAACGATGACGAGGAGATCGAACAGCAACACCAGTTCGATCAGCATGGGCATGCCAGGTACGAGTATCTGGGAACCGAGAAAAATGCCGTTCTCCAGAATCAGCAGGCCAAGCACCTGGCTGATCGCCTCATGACGGACCGCCAGCATCAGAAAGCCGATGAGTTTCATCGAAAGCATTACCGTGAG
This sequence comes from Paraburkholderia sp. EB58, assembly GCF_050436665.1. Lineage (NCBI taxonomy): Bacteria > Pseudomonadati > Pseudomonadota > Betaproteobacteria > Burkholderiales > Burkholderiaceae > Paraburkholderia > Paraburkholderia sp. EB58. Next base: position 112,438 of record NZ_JBNDMQ010000003.1, read on the forward strand.
TGCCAGCACGACAACGGTACCGCCGAGACCCAGCGCGTTGCCCAGATGGTTCGACACGACAAAGGCGAACAGCACCAGCAGCGCACCCAGAACCAGGCTTGAACTCGGCTGAAGGATCACGTGCAATTCCCGCTCGACCGCGAGCCTGATGATGATTCGCCAGATGAGATACGGCAGCACCAGGCCGCGAAAGAATGCGGTCAGCAGTGCAATCAGATACAGCTCGTGATAATTGCCGTAGTAGCCCACCGCGCCTGAGAGCGCTGCAATCAGCCACGACTCGGCCATGAACGCGAGCAGATAGTCCTTCAGCCAGCGCGAGCCCAGCATCACGAACGCCAGCAGGAGACTGCCGATCGACAGCAGGCTGAACAGGGACGCGGCGAGCGGACTCAGGTGGGCGAGCAGCATCTCGTGTCACCGAAGCTGGTTGGCGGCGATCGCAAGCACCGCCAGCATGAACGAAGCGGCAAGCGGCTCCTGATACCGGAAGAAGCGCAACCTCGATTGCGCCGTTTCGACGAGCACAACCACGAGCGCGACCAGCAGCATGCGCAGGAAAAGCCCCACCGCGGCACCGAGTGCACCGAGCGCAGTCCCCTTCTGTGACAGCCCCCATGGCAACGTCAGCACGTTGCAAAAGATGGTGTAGAGAATGAACTGCTTCATCATCGACGCCCATTTGAGCAACGCAAGCAGCGGTCCGGAATACTCGAGAATCCGTGCCTCCTCGATCATGTACACCTCGATATGCGTACTCGAGTGAATCGGCAGGCGGTCCGTTTCGACGAGGAGCAGGACGAAAAAGGCGAAAACGAGCAACAGGTGCGCCGGACTCCAGTAGACGGAAGGCTGCGCCACCAGCAGGTGGTTCACGACGAACGGCAACATGGCCTTTGCGAGCAGCGTGATGCCGACCAGCACGAGGATCAGCGTCGGCTCCGCGAGAATGCCGAGCATCACCGAGCGGCTCGATCCGATGCCGCCATAGGCACTACCCGAGTCCAGCCCCGCCAACACCACCGCAAACGACCCCAGCGTGAGGATCAGGCCGCCGCCAAGGATGTCGCCCATATCGGAAAGCGGCAGGGGGAAGTCGGTGAGCACCGGGATAAGGATCGGTACCGTGAGCATGCAGGTGAAGGCGACGACCGGTGCAGTCCAGTAAATCCAGGAGGCGGTGTTCGGTACGACGAGCTGCTTGTGGAAAAGCTTCCACAAGTCGCGATACGGTTGGAAGATGCCCGGACCGCGTGCGCGCTGCACGCGCTCCTCCCACTGGAGAATGACGCCCTGCAGAAGCGGTGACAGCGCAATGACGGTCACCACCTGGGCGATCTGGAGTGCAACGTCGCGCGCGCTCATCCCGCCTCCGTGAAAACGGAAGGCGGCCGAACCAGGGTATGCGGCGTCTCAGAGCACGCGCGAGCCGCCAAGGGAAAACCCGGCAAAGCGTGCGAACGGGAGCGGCAACGATAGCTGCACGGCGACTCGCTTGCGCATCTCATGTTTTTGCATTCTTGTAGGCAACGATATGCCCCGAGAAGCTCGAAATGGCGAGCCGGCTGAAAAATGCCTACCGGCCCCGAAGCGCCCGGGGACCCTGTAGGCATCATTAGCCGCGAAGACCACTAGCGGCGGTTAGGGAGGAATGCCATCTCCACAAAAGTCAGTTTCGAGTATAGGAGACGCTCCGGCGCATGCAAAGTCAGTATTGCCACTTATCCTGTCGAGCGACCGAAGAGGGAAAAGTGCTTTGATGGCTTGTGCGGGATGTCCTCGCCAATCAGACCGAACTCAATGGGAAAGCGCATATAAAAGACGTGTACCTGTTCGGTGCGCACGAGATCCAGTAACCGCTCGGCCTCTTCTTCAGTGACGGCAAGGATGATCTGTACCGGCTGATCGGTGAGCTTGAGCACATGCGCAGCATGATGCGCACCGGCGTGGCCGATGCCCTCAGCGCAATTGATGACGGTTGCGCCACGAATGCCCAGTTTGGGGACCTCATGCAGCAGCCACTCGCATACCGTCTGATGGCCGTGCTTACGGTTCTTCTCGGTATAAAAAGTGAGTTGATAGCCGTTCATGGTGCACCTCCGCCGCGCAATGGTCGCCGCTTGATTCATTCTAGTTCATGGGTGTCGCGATGTTTCTTTGTGCGGTGCAATATAGCGCCATCGCAGTTTCCCGCCTCGCGCGCTACCCGGCTTTCGCCAGGCAATCGGGCACTGGGGCAGACGCAACGTCCGTTTGACCGCCTCGCTGCGACAAAAATATCTGCCTGTACAAGTCTTCCCCATAACTGGTTTGAAGAGGCTCGGCCTCGGTCAGCTTAAAGGTGCGCTCGCCGTCAGGCTCTCGCTGCGCTCTCAGGAACATCATGTCTTGCGTTCTTCGCTCGTATAGTGCGTGAGCCAGCGTGTACAGATGCGTCACGAACACGATCTTTACGTGCTTTTCCAGCAATGCCGCGATGATCTGTCGCGCGATCTCGGACCCCTCGCGCTCGTTGGTGGCGGCGAACGACTCATTACTCAATAGCAGCGAGTGTTCCTGGATGCGCTCAACGATCTCACTCATGCGCCGGAGTTCCTCGTCGAGCTTGCCGCTTTGCATCGACGCATCTTCTTCGCGTTTATAGTGCGTATAGATTCCGTCGCACACGTTCGCGGAGAACGACTCAGCCGCAACGAACATCCCGCATTGCATCATGACCTGCGCCAACCCGACAGCGCACAGGAACGTCGACTTGCCGCCCTGATTGGCACCAGTGATGATGAGCAGCTCCATGCCGTCCCCGCGTACGTCATTGCCGACTGGCGCGTGCTCCATACGCAGCGCCAGACTCGCGTCATACAAACCGTCACAAGCCAGTTGCCTGTCGTTGCGTGGCAGTGGAACGGGAACGCACACGCGGAGGCAGCGCCGCTTCAAGTCAGCATGCAAGTTGATGCAACCGATGTAAAAGGCGAGTTCGGTACGCAGCATCGTGAAGAAGCTGAGTATGTGGTCGACCGATTGCGCAAGCGCGTTGGCAACGAGATTGATGCCGCGCGCCTCCAGATCCGCCAGCGCCCGGGCGCCGTTCTCATCGCGATCAGCAATACGAAACGTCAGCGAAGGCGGCCGTTTCACGAGCAGACGCTTCAGAAAGTTAGGATCCTTATCGCGGGGTTTGCGCAAAATGTACTGGGTTCCCTTGTTACCGCTGCCCAGGCCCGCGCTGATCAACACGCCTCCGTTGAACTTAAGCTCCTTGAGACAGCGCTGGATCGTCGAGAAATAGTCGTCCGTCAACTCGCCCTGGATCATCGAGAAAAACCGCACAAATCCTTCCGACTGAAAGCTCGCTGTTTGCAGGTCAGCCAGACTCCTCAGTTTCTTCAGCACGCCAACGAATTGCTGGATCAACTCCCGGGAACCATGCAACACCGAACTGGGCGACGCGGTAAAGAAGCTGTAGTAGCTCTTCTTTTCGATTTCGATCGCTTCGAGCGCGATGGCGTGGAGCTGCCGCACCACGGCTTCGTTGATGATGCAGTCGTTGAGGATCGCCTGGCGCCAGGCGATTTCGTCCGGCTCGACTGAGCTCACCACAACGACACGCCTGACGATCTCGAGAATAAACGCGTCCCCGCTGGCCATTGACTGATATAGCGTGTTCAGCCCAAGGTCCCGCACCAGCGCTTCCTCGTTCCAGCCAGGCTCGCGGTGCAAGTTCAAATCGCGGTCTTTGTACAGGAGATGTGCCTTCATAGCCCAAGCCGCTCCTTCAGACGGTCATAGCTCAGGCCGTAGTGCTCGGCAATCGACGCCGCATAAGCGCGACCGTCGGCCGCCCTCCTCCTTACCCGATACGTGCGGGAAGCCGGATCTCCAGGCTTGATTTCGCTCGCCATGCTCACCGCCTGCGCACCCAGATTCGCAAGCTCATCGATGAAAGTCACGCAAACGCACAATGCGCCGCGTTCCAATATCTCACCGATGATCTTCTTGCTCAGGAAAAGTGCATCCGTCAGCGTCGTTGAACTGAATATCTCGTTCATGATGACGACGCTGCGCGAGCTTGCGTTCGCCACGATCTGATGGACCCGCATCAGGTCGTCTTGCAGCTCGCCGCGCAAGTCTTTCGTATTTTCTTCGTGCTCGAAATGCGTGAAAAGCCGGTCGTAGAGAAAGAGTGCAGCGCTTCGACCGGGGATAGGACAGCCAACCTTTGCCAGATAGTGCAGTTGGCCGAACAGACGCGCAAAGGTCGTCTTGCCACCGTTGTTGGGACCCGATACGACGATGAGACGCTCTTCGCCATCGAGACGAAAGTCGTTGCATACGACCTGCCGGTGTTCGGTCACGAGCTTGTGCGCGAGCGCCAGATCGAACGTCTCATTGCCATGCACTGCTTTACTGCCGGACGAGACACGCGGGTAGCAAAAGTTCAGGCCCGCCGCTTTGCAGACGCCTATGTAGTCGCGGTAGGCAAGATAGAACTGGACTTCACGGTCGAATGTCTGGATCGTGGCATCGAGATAGTTGGCGTGATTCGAGCAAAACGTTACGGCCTCCGTGAACACCTGCGGATGCAGTTGCGCAACGAAATCGAGTACATGTGCCTCGACGTGGTTCATTTCCAGCCAGTCGCGCAGCTCAACGCGGTGGTCCTTGACAGCACTCTGCTTGAATCGCTCGAAGATGCCCAGCACTTCGGCGCTGTAGTCGGCTTCCCCGTCGTAGTCTTGCACCGTCACCGCGCTGCCCTTGATGCGCACGCAATATCGGATCGCCGAGAGGCGTCTCCTGATTTCGGCAGCCTCATGTATCAGCAACCGGAAGCGCTCCGACGCGACGTACCCGGCCAGATAGAGCTGGAATCCACGCAGCCCTTTCGACCGCGGCGAGGCCGCCGGCAACGCGCGATCGAAGTTCAGAAGCGTTTCGCCGTAGACCGCCACGGCTTCCATGAACCACCAGGTTTTCTGGAGCCGATAGTAGAGCTTCTCCGCTTGAGCAAGGTATTCACGCACTTTGCGCATACCTTGAGCGAAGGCTTCGATACTGTCGAGTACGTCCGCGTTGTCGAGGTCTTGCATGACCTCATGGCGGTATGCGATCGCTTCCTCGCGCGATAACTCGGCATAAAAGAACGGCTTCAGGTTGTAGTTATTTCGGCCGAGTGTGACGGCCGAGACAATCTGATCGAGGTTGAGATCGCCAAAGAAATCCGGTTCCAGCGCGTCATCGCGTTTTGGACCGTCCTGCGGCGTTTCGAAAAGGATGCTGTGAAAGGCCATGCCTACCCTCTCCCTGCGTGCACGGCCACGCATTCGACCGCAATCTACGAAGCGGGCAAACGTGGTCGGTACGGCGAATCGGACTGGGAGGGGTGCCTGCTTGGCAATGGCGCACGCTTGCGGGAAGCGAAGCGAGTCGAAGTATGCCCACAGTGCCCGAGTCCAGGCCTGTAGGCATCATTAGCCCCTAGGGGCGGTTTTGGAGGAATGCCATCTCCACATCAGATTTCAGTGTATGCCGCGCAACACCAGGAAGCAAGCCGCTGCCCCCTATCGCCCAGCCACACGCATACGCGGCGCAATCCGCTTGCGCGCATGCTCGAAGCGCAGTGACGCAGCTGCACCCGCCACGTTTTCACGCACCGGCAGCGCGCTCACCTTGCTGCGGGCCTGATAGCGGCGCCGCACGAGATATACCGGCCGCTCTTTTGACTCGTAGTAGATGCGCCCAATGTATTCGCCGATCACACCGATCCCGATCAGCTCGATGCCGCCCATGAAGAGCAACACGCACAGCAGCGACGCATAGCCCGGTACCGGATTGCCGAGCAGCAGCGTGCGCCCGATCATGAAGCCACCATAGACGAAAGACAACGCGGCGATCGCGAGGCCAATATACGTCCAGCACCGCAGCGGCACCGTGCTGAAGCTTGTGATGCCTTCGAGCGCGAAATTCCACAGCCGCCATCCCGAGAATTTCGAATGACCGGCGCTGCGTGCTTCACGTTGATACTCGACGATCACGGTGCGATAGCCCACCCACGCGAACAGCCCCTTCATGAAGCGGCGCCGCTCCGGCAGGCGCTTCAGCGCGTTGACCACCTGGCGGTCCATCAGCCGGAAGTCACCGACGTTCTCCGGTACCTTCAGATCGGACAGCGCATTGTGGACGCGGTAGTACAGCGCGGCCGCAGTGCGCTTGGCAAACGAATCGCATGCGCGGTTAGTCCGTTTTGCCGCGACCACTTCGGCGCCTGCGCGCCAGTGTTCGATCATCACAGGAATCAGGCTGGGCGGATCCTGCAGATCAGCGTCGATCGGGATCACCGCGTCGCCGAGCGCCTCGTCGAGGCCCGCCGTCAGCGCCGCCTCCTTGCCGAAGTTGCGCGTGAGGTCCACCACCCGCACCCGCGCGTCTTTCGCGCTGGCTGCGATCAGCTTGTCGAGCGTTGTATCGCTGCTGCCGTCGTTCACGCAGACGATCTCGAAGCGAATCCCTTCGATCGCTTCCAGCACCGGCACGATCTGTGCAAAGAAATGATCGACGGCTTCGCCTTCGTTGTAGAACGGCACAACCAGCGAAATCAGATTTCTAGTGTTATGTGTGGACATGATGCCCCCCTTCCCCGTTAAATCAATTGTTTTTACTGGCACTTAACGCTGCAATCCTTGAAACGGTACGAGCGACGGCTCGGATTGCACGTCACCGCCTTCCAGCACCGCGGGTTCCCGCCGCTCCTGCGCGATCCGCCGCATCAACATCCAGAGCGTCGCCGCAACCACGAGCGGCATGAATTGAAATTTCAGTTGCATCACCACGAAGACGCCCGCAATGGGCACAAACCACAGCCCCACCAGCCACTCGCGCTCATAGCGCTTCCAGCCGCGGGCGAGTCCGTGCCGCACGCACCATGCGATCAGCATGCCTAACCAGGTGAGGTCGTAGTCGAACAGATAGGGGCTGACGAGCAGACTCGCGCAGATCAACACTGCGGCGCGCAGCTCATAGGAACACTCGCGGCCCCATGCGTTGCACACTGCCGCTGCGCCAATCAATGCGGCTGCGCCCTGTGCTGTATAGGCCCATGCGGCAGGAACGTGCGCTAGCGTTGCCAGCGCGAACACGGTCGGGATCCGTGCAAGCGCCGCACGGCCTGACTCGACGAAACCGGCAATCATGCCCGCGTTGTGCAGAAAGGCCGCCAGCGTCCCCGTGCCGAACGCCAGTACGGACACCACAAGCAGGACCGCTGCCGTCGCCGCCATCGCAGCAAGCACGCGCCAGGACCGCGAACACAACAACGCAAGCGGAAACAGCACGGCCAGATGTGGCTTGATGCATAGCAATCCCAAACAGATGCCGGCGAGCACGGGTTGACGCCGCAACAACACCAGACCAATTCCCGCGATGGAGGCGGTCAGAAGACCATTCTGCCCAGACACGAGCACCAGGGCCGCCCCCGGAAACGCAAGCACGAGCAGAACCGTTTGCCTGCCCGGAACGATCGCGCACATGACCCTGACAAAGAGCGCCAGCGTACCGCCCAGAAACACCACTGCAGCAAATTTGAACGGCAGCAGCGCCAGTGGATACACCGCCAGCAGGAAGGTGGGCGGATAGAGCCAGGGCAAGACGCCAGGGTCGCGAGCGATTGCGTCCGTTTCCACGGCGGTCAGCGCGACAACGTTGTACGCGTCGATTGCGTGGTGATGCAAGGCCAGGAACGATGCGCTCCAGAACGGCAGAAAGTCCATCGCCAGCGGGCCGAAATCGGGCCGGTGCTGCCACTCGGTCCGATACAGGTAGACAAGCAGGAACACTCCGTAACAGACCAGTGCCACTAGCGAATAAGTACGCAGACGCTCGCCGTTGAGCCAGTGTTGCCCGCGCCGGACATGGGCGGCCTCGAACGAGGTCAGTGGCGAGCGTCGCACCGTATGCGGAGGATTCGATGAGATCGGATTCATTGCACGCTTCCAGTGTCGGTGCGCACGCGCTGCAGGATCATCAGGAGCATCAGCAGCAGGATGATCGGCCCAACCTGTGGCCATTCAGCGACGCGGTTGAAGAATTCGTACAGCGGCAGGATCCAGGCAAGCACGAGTATCGTCTGCTCACCGCGGGCCCATCCGCGCTGCAGTCCCGTCGCGGCCATGCATGCCAGCGCGATCCCGAGCCATGCCAGCTCGTAGTGCCAAACGTAGGGATTGGCGATCAATGTCGCCACTGCCAGAACCGCCGCGCGTGACCCGGTCTCGTGTGTGCGCTGCCACACATAGCAGGCAGCAGCAGCCGCGACGAGTGCCACACAGGCTTGCGCGATATAGGCCAGCGTCAGATCCATGGCGGCAAGCCGGAACGCGGCGAACGGCGTAGGAGAAGCCAGCCAGAAACGGTAACCATGCTCAAGCGTGATATCGCGCGCAAGGTCGGCGCTAGCGAGAAACAGATGCAGCGACTGTGGTCCGCACACCAGCAGGCTCAGTACCGTGAACAGAACCGCCGTCACCGCGGCGACCGCTATCACGCGCCATGCCTGCGCCGCAATCAACACCAGCGGGAACAGCAGCGCCATCTGCGGCTTTGCGGCCAGCAAACCAATGCAGATGCCAGCGAGAACCGGCTTGCGCTCGACCCAGCCCACCGCGAACGCCGCCAGCGCCGCCGTCAGCAGCGAGTTCTGTCCAAAGGTCGCACACACGAACACGCAAGGAGATGCCGCCACCACGAGTCGGGCCAGCTTCGCCTTGCCCAGCGCGTGACCGAGACCCGACACGCGCAACACGCCAGCCACGAAGACAGCCACACTTGCACCTACGAAAGTAAAGAACGCCAGCCAGAACGGCAACAGCCCGAGCGGCGTAACGAGCAGCAGGAACATGGGTGGATAAAGCCACGGCAGAAAGCCGCCGTGCTGATACCCACTCAGCAGGAGTTGCTCGAGCTTGCCAAATGCGAGGTAGTCGTAGACCTGTGCAGGCACGCCATGCAACATAACGTGAGAGGCGACCCAGAATACCGAGAAGTCTGTTCCGGGCCGATAACTGCTGTTCGAAGTAAAGCCCGCGCTACTCCAGGCCCACAAACCCAGGATCGTTGCGTGAACGAGGAGTGCCGCCACGCTATACACGACCATCCGCTCGCGTGTCACCCAGTCACCAACGCGGCGCTCGGTGCGGCCCAATCCCCGAAGAAAGATATCCATCATCCCCGCCTTATTTATGCGCCGGAAAACAATCCGGCCCATCCGGTCACTTTTGATTTTGTTTCGATTCCTAAGCATACGATCTGGCGTATCGCGCGCCTGCGTTGGGTTCATTGTTGTAGGAAAACAATCTAACTTTCAAGCCCCGCGTTAGCGTAGTGGACGATGGCTGACACCCCTCACCCCTCTGGATGGGCGAAATCCATGCGCTCGCGGGCTCGACGCTCACGATTTGCCTCAACCTTGAGACATCTTGTCCAGTTGGGCCATTTGAAATCCCGTCGTTTTTCGTGAAATCGTCGTCGTGGCGAACTCATGGAAAGTCCCTGGTCGAAAGCCGCAATGCAGGCGCCACGGGGGTTCCAACGACGTTGGACGGACAGCCTCCCCCCTCGATTCGTCTCAAGGTTGCGACAACCCGGGCACGGACGACCCGCCGCGCGCCTGGAACACCGGGCACCCCCAATGTTTTCGCGGTTTTGCGCGAGCTGGCCCACCCCTTGCATAGGGATGAGCGCGGAAGTCGAACAGGTACTGTCCAGAAACAGACCGGGCACCGCAGACAGGGGATCTGACCACCCCCAGTGCCATACATAAGCAACCGAAGCGGGGAAACAAAATGAACAACGATGCATTCACGCGGAAGACCAACCGCCTTCAACGCGAGCCGTTGAACTGGAAGCCTGTCGCAGCCTCGTCGAAGCTTCACGGCGAGCAAGCCGGCAGCGATGTGTTTGTTTCGTTGCCCGCATGGCCGGGCTACCACGAAGCCCGCACCTCGACTCCCCTCGATTGCAATGCCGCTTGCCAACGGCTCTCCGTATCTGACGATACAGATCCGCCGCGCGAGATTAGCTAAGCCAATCCGGATTCTTTCGCTGTACCCGCAGTGCCTTCCTGACGCCAATTTCGGCGCAGGGTTACATCCGTAGTAGTCCTCTTGGAGATTGTCATGCAAAACATCCTCATCCACGCAAAGCGTTTCCTCCGCGATGAAGACGGCGTCACCGCCATCGAGTACGGCCTGATCGCAGCGCTGATCGCCCTCATCATCATCGGTTCGGTGACGACCTTGGGTACGCACCTGAACCTCGTGTTCAGCGACGTCGCCGCTTCGGTTTGAGCCTTCCGGCGGCGGACGACCCTATGCCTAGCGTCGTCCGTCCCGCCTGTTTCCTTTGATTGGTGGCCGCGCCGGCCCAGCAACCAGGAGTCAATCGTGAACACAGCCCGTTTCGTTTTCAGAATCGCCCAGTCGAAGCCCGTCGCGCGTACCGGTTGGTTCCGCGCCGGCAGTGCAGCGCAAGCATTTATCCGCGACGAAGACGGCGTCACTGCCATCGAGTACGGCCTGATCGCTGCGCTGATTGCCCTCGTGATTATCGGTTCCGTCAGCTCACTCGGCACCAACCTGAATTCGGTGTTCAGCGACATTGCAGCGTCGGTTTGAACCCGCCTGAACCCATTCATTCACGAGGCTCATGATGCCAGGCTTCCCGCTTCTCCCTTACCCGATTCCGGCATGCGTCGCGCTGCTGGTAATCGTCACGGCGAGCACGGACATCGTGAGCCGCCGCATCCCCAACCCGATCATCCTGGCGGGGCTGGTCGCCGCCCTGCTGGTTCAAGGCTGGTTGCACGGCCCACTCGCGGGCAGCGCCACCTGGCTCGCAGGTGCACTCACTGGCTTCGCGCTACTGCTGCCGTTTTATCTGGTGCGCGGCATGGCGGCGGGAGACGTCAAGTTACTGATGATGGTGGGCGCGTGGGTGGGGGCGTCCATGGCCTTCCGTATCGCGCTCGCCACCTTCGTCATCGGCGGCATCTGGTCGCTGGCGGTGGCCGCACGGCGCAGGCGGGTCGGACATCTCTTCACCAACCTGCAGTGCCTGATGACGAGCGCAACGCAACCCGGCCCGAGTTCCGCGGCAGGTGAACCGGCTCCGCTCGAGTCGGTTGGCTCGCTGCCCTACGGCGTCGCGATTGCAGCAGGAACCCTGGGCGTGTTGTTCACGACCGTCGCATGAGCAAGTTGCACTGCGCCAGCCGGGCAGATCGCCGGCCGGATTTGAATCAAAAGCGGCACCGGTCGGAGATCGGTACCGGGCATCACGAACACCAAGCAGGCAGTGGTAACGATGGCCCCGCCGCCATCACCACCACCGTCTTTACCGACACGCTGGCCGGACGTCACACAGGCGCTACAACGCCGGACGACCGTCGAGTTTCACCCGCTTTACGAGGAGTCACGTCATGAAGAACAGTCGCGCATTCATCATGCTGGCGGTCGCCATGCTGGCGGGATTGGCCGCCGTGGTGTTCGCCTCCCGATGGTTGGTGCAAACCTCGTCGGGCGCGGTGACCCAGGTCGCCGTCGCAACCGACGACCTCAACCTCGGCGAACCGATCAGCGGTGCCATGATTCACACCGTCAGCTGGCCGACCAATAGCATCCCGCCCGGTGCTTTCACCGACCCCAAGTCGCTCGACGGACGCGTGCTGCGAACCAGCCTGCAGCGCGGCGAACCGGTACTCGAATCGAAGCTCGCGCCGGTCGGCACCAAAGGCGGTCTGTCCGCGGTGATTGGCGAAGGCCATCGGGCCATTACGGTACGCGTGAACGACGTAGTCGGCGTGGCGGGCTTCGCACTGCCAGGCAACTATGTCGACGTGATTGTCAATACCCAGCAGGATCAGTACAACAAGAGCGACACGCAGCAAAGCATTTCGAAGACCGTCCTCGAAAAGATCCTCGTGCTGGCGGTGGCCCAACAGGTCAATCGCGACGACACCGCGCCGAAGGTGGTCAACGCCGTCACGCTCGAGGTCACGCCCGATCAGGCGGAGAAGCTGGATCTGGCCCGCAGCGTGGGCACGCTCTCGCTCGTGCTGCGCAATCAGGTGGATGCCGACACCCTCGCCACCGCCGGCGCCACCAAGCTGACCCTGCTCGGTGCTTCGGCCCCCGTGCCGGCTTCCGCTCCGGTCGCGGCACCGCAACCGACACGCGTGAAGTATGTCAGCCGCGCGCCGGTCAAGCGTGACTGCATTGGCGTGCTCTCCGGCGTAAGCGGCAGTCAGGAATGCTTTTGACGGGTACGGGGACCACGCCGCAACGGCCTGAAGCCGTGCGTGCCAACCGCAACCCGCACGAACAACCACACCAAACAACGACCGCGATCTACAGCATCCAGTAACGGGGGCACGACAAAAATGACTACGAAACCTGATTTCTCGTCCGGCCAGGCGCCGCGACGCACCAGAGCGAGCCGCGCGGCATGCGTCGCGTGGCTGAGCGCGGGACTGTTGCTCGGACAGGCCGCAGTCGCAGGGGCCCCGGACGACGGCGCGCCGGCCAAGGCGAGCGCGACCGCCCCGCTTCCGACGAGCCGCCAACCGCTGCAGATGACCATCAGCATGGCGCCCGCTCCCGCCAGCGCCGCAGGCGCAGCTGCCGCCACCGCCCCGCTGCATGGACCGAACTGCACCGGCTCGATCCGCGGCGAAAGCACCGTGTTCGTGTCGGTGGGCAAATCGACGCTGGTGCCGGTCGACGAACCAGTGCGCAATCGCACGCTCGGCAATCCCGCGGTCGCGCAGGCCACCATGGTCTCGCCGCAAACCCTCTATGTGCTGGGCGAATCGGTCGGCACGACCAATATGATCGTGCAGGGACGCAGCGGCGCATGCCAGATCATCGATGTAGTCGTCAATGTGGATTCGGGCGGCCTGCAAGCGTCGCTCACGCAACTGATGCCGGAAGAACGCGGCATTCGCGTCTCCACCGCAGCCGACAATCTCGTGCTGGCGGGCCATGTGTCTAGCGCACAGGCAGCCCAGGAAGCGGTTGAGATCGCAACCGTCTACAGCAGCCATACCAGCGCAGACGGCACAGGTGCCAACGCAGGCCTGGGCAAATCCGGCGGCGTGCTCAATATGCTGACGGTCGATTCGCCGCAGCAGGTCATGCTCGAAGTGAAAGTGGCCGAAGTCGACAAGACGCTGATCAACCAGCTGGGCTCGGCGCTCAACATCCAGGGCGGCTTCGGCTCATGGACCGGTGCGCTGGTGAGCAGCCTGCTCGCAGGCGTGTCGAGCGGTATTGCGGTGAACAAGAATAACAAGCTGCCGTTCCAGGTGGCGGTGGATGCGCAAAAGACCGACAACCTCGTGAAGATTCTCGCCGAACCGAATCTGGTGACGATCAGCGGTCAGGAAGCCACCTTCCTCGCCGGCGGCGAAGTGTTCATCCCGGTACCGCAGAGCAGCAGCACGGGCGCCACGTCGATCGTGCTGCAACAGGAGGACTTCGGTGTCGGCCTCAAATTCACCCCCACAGTAATGAGCAACGGCCGCATCAACCTGAGGGTCGCACCTGAAGTGTCCGAACTCTCGCCCACCGGCGTGACGCTCACCGCCACCAATGTGAGCGGCGCAACGATCCTGCCGCTCATTACCACGCGCCGTGCATCGACCACCGTGCAGATGAGCGACGGCGAGACCTTCGCGATCGGCGGGCTCATCAGCAACAACATCAGCGGCGCGCTGAAGGCGCTGCCAGGTATCGGCGAGGTGCCCGTGCTCGGCGCGCTGTTTCGCAGCACGTCGTTCCAGCAGGACCGTACGGAGCTGGTGTTCATCATCACGCCGCATCTGGTCCGGCCGCAACGCACCGCGAACGTGCCGCTGCCGACCGACAGCTTCACGCAGCCCAAGGACGTCGACGTCTACGCGACCGGCAACATGGAAGGCCGCGCAGCGGCGCACACGGATGGCACACCTGCGGCTGGCAGCGCACCCGTGCCGGCGCCGGCGCCGGCGGCCGCTCCAACGAACGTAACGCCCGCCGCTCCGGCACCGCAAACGCCGGTCAGCACGACCGAAGCGGCGCCCCCGGTGCCCGCGGCGCCGCAGGCTCCCACAGTGGCAACGCCCGCTGCGGCGACGCAGCCGGCACACGCACCGGCCGACCCGCCACCGGGCAGTTCGGCGGCCACCGTGGTACCGGATAAGCACGTTGTGGCGCAGACCGCACTCGCTGCGCCGCAGGACCTTGCCAACGCCGGCAGCAGCAACGCCGCGCTCGCTCACTGATGTGATGTAAAGGGGAATCCCATGAAACTCGCAACCATCCTCTTCGCCGCCCGCGCCGCGCTCATCGTGCCGGTGTTCGCCGCACTCGGCGGCTGCATGTCCAGCTCGCCGATCTGGGATGCTCACTTCGGCGAGGCCGAAAAGGCCGCCACCCAGGCGCAGATCATCGATCCGCTGGCCGCCGAGCACACCGCGTCGCCCGACGGCATCGACGGCAAATCGGCTGCCTCTGCGATGACCCAGTACGACAAGTCGTTCTCGCAACCCTCCACTAACGCCAATCCGTTTGTGATCGGCGTAAGCAGCGGCAGCAGCGGCAGTGGCAGCGGCCAATAACCCCAGACAGCGTGGCGCAGACGATCATGATCGACATTCTCATCACCTCGAAAGACGCGGCACGCCTGTCCCAGGTCGTGCACGTGCTAGGCGAATGCGGCGACTACCGCACCACTCGCGCCGCAGACAGTCCTTCGCTGCTGGTTGAGCGTGGCGACAGTCTCGATGCCTTCGATGTACTGATCGTCGATGCGACGTCGATGCAGGACGCAGAGCTGCCTGTGGTGGCGCAGTTGTGTCAAAAGCACAAGCATCTCGCATGCATTCTGCTCACGCCCGATGCCTCGCCGGAAACCTTGATCGCCGCGATGCGCGCCGGCTTTCGCGACGTGCTCAACTGGCCACTGGAGCGCCGCGCGCTCGGCGACGCACTCGTGCGCCTCGAAGCCCAGCGCCTGAAAACCAACACGCATACCACCGAGATCGTCTCGTTCGTGTCGTGCAAGGGCGGCGTGGGTACCAGCTTCATCGCCGCTAATATCGCCGAGATGATCGCCAGCACGCGGCAAAAACGCGTGCTGATGATCGACCTCAACCAGTTGTTCGCCGACGCCGCCTTCCTCGTGACAGGAGAGACGCCACCGTCGACGCTGCCGCAACTGTGTTCGCAGATCGACCGGATGGACATCGCATTCTTCGACGCCAGCGTGCTGCACGTTAGCGACACGTTTCATATCCTGGCCGGCGCCGGCGATCCGGTGAAGGCGGCCGAGATCAAGGAAGACCGGCTCGAATGGATTCTCGGCATCGCCGCGCCCCGCTACGACTTCGTGATCTTCGACCTCGGCCAGACCATCAATCCGATCTCAATGCTGGCGCTCGACCGCAGCAACCAGATCCACATCGTCCTGCAGGCCACCATGCCGCACGTGCGCGCGGGCCGACGGCTGCTGGAAATTCTCGGCTCGCTCGGCTATGCATCGGAACGCACGCGGCTGCTGCTCAACCGCTACTCGCGTCACGAAGAGCGGGCTCGTGCCGCCATGGAACAGGTGCTCGGCATGCGCCCCTATCAGGTGATTCCGGACGACGTCGCGGCCGTGTCCGAAGCCATCAACCAGGGCGTGCCGATCTCGAAGACAGGCCGCAGGAGTGGCGTGTCGCGTAGCTTGCAGACGCTGGCGGACAACATCGCCGGCCCCGCTTCGACGGCCAGGT
This sequence comes from Paraburkholderia sp. EB58, assembly GCF_050436665.1. NCBI lineage: Bacteria > Pseudomonadati > Pseudomonadota > Betaproteobacteria > Burkholderiales > Burkholderiaceae > Paraburkholderia > Paraburkholderia sp. EB58. The sequence goes on from NZ_JBNDMQ010000003.1 coordinate 128,243, forward strand.
CTGAACGGTCAAAGAGCGATTCGCTGTTCGCGCGAATGCTCGGCCGTCAGCCGACGCCGAAACTTGAAATGCAATAAGACCAACAGGGGAATCATCATGTCGCTTCGTGAGCAGATCACCGCCCAACGTGTCCAGCCCTTCGTCGAGCGCTCCGAGATGAGCGGCGCCCAGGGCAGCATGATGCGGGCCGCCTACCAGAAGCTCAAACGTGAGATCCATCTGGCCGTGCTCGAACGCGTGGAACTGGAACGCCTTTCGCGCTTGCCGCCCGACCAGGTGCGCCAGGAAATCGCCGCGCTGATCGGCCGTATCCTCGACGACCAGAAGGCGCCGGCCAACGATCTGGAGCGCAAGCAACTCGTGGTCGACGTACATGACGAAATGTTCGGCTTCGGTCCTCTCGAACTGCTGCTGCGCGACCCGACCGTCTCCGACATTCTGGTCAACACTTACCGCCACACCTACGTCGAGCGGCGGGGCCGCCTCGAGCCGACCGAAGTGACGTTTTACGACGACGCCCACCTGATGAAGGTGATCGAGAAGATCGTCTCGCGCGTCGGGCGGCGCATCGATGAATCGTGCCCAATGGTCGACGCGCGCCTGCCCGACGGCTCGCGGGTCAACGCCATCATTCCGCCGTCGGCAGTCGACGGGCCCCTGCTGTCGATCCGGCGTTTCGCGGTCACCCCACTGCAGGTGTCGGACCTGATCGAACTAAAGACGCTGACTCCTCCGATGGCTGAGGTGCTCGACGGTCTCGCCCGCGCCAAGGTCAACATTCTGGTCTCAGGCGGCACCGGCAGCGGCAAGACCACGCTTCTCAACATCCTGTCCGGTTTCATTCCCGCCGATGAACGCATCGTCACAATCGAAGATGCCGCAGAGCTGCAACTGCGCCAGGAACATGTGCTGCGGCTGGAAACACGTCCGCCGAATATCGAAGGTCGCGGCGAGATCACCCAGCGCACGTTGGTGCGCAACGCGCTGCGCATGCGGCCCGACCGGATCATCCTCGGCGAAGTGCGCGGCGATGAAGCCCTCGACATGCTCAACGCCATGAACACCGGTCACGAAGGCTCGCTCGCCACGATCCACGCGAACTCGCCGCGCGACGCCCTCACGCGCCTCGAAAACATGATCAGCATGGGCGGCCTGTCGTTGCCGACCAAGACGATGCGCCAGCAGATCGCGTCGGCGATCTCGGTGGTCGTGCAAGCCACTCGCCTCACCGATGGGCGCCGCAAGATCATCAGCATCTCGGAGCTGACCGGCATGGAGGGCGACATGATCAACATGCAGGAAATCTTCACGTTCCGCCGCTCCGGCGTCGATTCGAAAGGCAACGTGCAGGGGCATTTCTGCGCGACGGGGGTGCGGCCGAAATTCTCCGAGCGCTTGCACGCGTTCGGCGTGGTCCTGCCGGAACGCATTTACGACCCGGCGCGGCAATTCGAAACCGCCTGAATCGCGCGGGCGGCAATAGCGCCCGCACCCTTAGTGTCTGGAGACTGGCATGGCCCCGATCTTCTATGCATCCATCGTTTTGCTGTTCGCCGCCATCGTGCTGTCAATCGAAGGCGTGTACGAATGGTGGAACAGCCGTCACGGGCCCGCAGCCCGGCGGATCGAATCGCGGATTCGCGCCGTGTCTGCCGGCGGGCAACTCGACAGTGCACGCATCTCGATCCTCAAGGATCGTCTGCTGAGCGAGTCGTCGCTGCTCGACAAGGGCTTGATGTACCTGCCGCGCGTACACGCGCTCGACCTCTACCTGCAGCAGTCCGGTGTCGCATGGACGGTCGGGCGGCTGGTGGGCACCTGCGCCATCATCCCGCCCGTGGTGTTCGCGATTCTGCTGTTCGCCGGCGTGCCGCTCATCTTCGCGCTCGCGGCAGCATTGCTGAGCGCCGTAATGCCGCTGCTGTATATCCGCCGCCGCCGCGCCAGTCGGCTGCGCAAGCTGGATCGCCAGTTCCCGAACGTGTGTGACATGCTCGCTCGCGCCCTGCGCTCGGGGAATGCGTTCACCGGCGCAATCGGCATGGTCGGTACTGAATTCGCCGAGCCGATGAGTAGTGAGTTCCGCATCACCTTCGATGAAATCAACTATGGCATCTCGCTTAACGACGCATTGCTGAATCTCGCCACTCGAGTACCCATTCGCGACCTGCGCTACCTGGTAATCGCCGTGCTGATCCAGCGTGAAACCGGCGGCAATCTGGCCGAACTGCTCGACAGCATCAGCGCATTGATTCTTGAGCGCTTCAAGCTGTTCGACAAGGTTCGCGTGTTGTCAGCGGAGGGCAAGCTGTCAGCATGGATACTGGGGCTGCTGCCCTTCGGCACCGCCGCCATCATGATGGTCCTGAATCCAGGCTTCCTCGACGTGCTGTGGCAAGACCCGACCGGCCTGAACCTGCTTTATGCCGTGCTCGGCTCAATGATGTTCGGCCTGTTGTGGATGCGTCACATCATCAAGATGCGTGTTTAGCACACGTGCGGACTAAAACGCAGTACTTAACATTGAAAGCGGGGACACCATGCAAACGCCAGATACGATGCACATGTTGCTGCTGTTCGGCGTGTTCGCCGTCGTGTGCGGCGCGGCTTTCTTCGTGATGCATGCCTTTGCGCCGCGCGACATGCGCCAACGGATCGAGCAGGCCGGTGGTGTCAATGCGACGCCCACATCCGCGACGCCCGAGCGCGACGAGCCGTCAGGCAGCGATTGGCTCGAAAAGCTCGCGGATATCTCGCGGCCCATTTCGAAGCTATCGATTCCGAAGGAGGGCTGGGAACGCTCGTCACTGCGTGTGCGGCTGATGAACGCAGGCTGGCGCACGCCGGGTGCCGCGCCCGTCTATTTCGCCGCCAAGACCGCACTCGCAATCGTATTGCCGCTTTCATCCATGCTCTGGCTGCTTCACACCTCGGTAGCACAAGACACCTACGAATTCTCCGTGGTGCTGTTCACGTTGGGCGGCTTTGGCTATTACCTGCCGAGCCTCGTGTTGGCGCGCCGGATCGCGTGGCGCAAACGCAAGCTGTTTGAGGACTTTCCCGATTCCGTCGACTTGCTGACCGTGTGCGTCGAAGCGGGTTTAGGTCTCGACGCCGCGCTGATGAAGGTGTCTGGAGAAATCCGTATCAACAGCCCAGTCGTGGCGAGCGAACTTGATCTGATGTTGCTAGAGATGCGCTCGGGCTTTACCAAAGACAAGGCACTGCGCAACTTCTCGCTGCGCACGGGCGTCGAGGACATCGACACGTTCTGCACGCTGCTGATTCAGTCCGAGCGCTTCGGTACGGGTATCGGCGCGTCGCTCCGCGTCCTGTCCGACACGCTGCGCACCCGGCGTCGCATGCGCGCCGAAGAGCAGGCCGCCAAGATCGGAACGAAGCTGCTGTTCCCGCTGATGTTCTGCATCTTTCCTGCACTTCTCCTGGTGTTGCTTGGACCGGCGTTCATTCACATCTATCGGATTCTGCTGCCTGGCATGGCGGGATCCTGAAGCGCTATAGCTATTTCGCATACCCGATCAAACGGCACGAAAAGACACGGAGGACCTATGAAACGTGAACGTCAAAGCGGTGCGGCAGTGGTTGAGTTCGCGCTCGTCTTGCCGGTCTTGTTCCTCGTGCTGTTCGGCGCGGTCCAGTTCGGCTGGTTGATGAACAACTACCTGCTGCTCACGCAAGCTGCTTCGGTGGGCGCGCGTCTGCTCGCTTCAGAACGCGGCTATGCCACACCCTACAGCGATACCACGGCGGCCGTGCACGCTGCGACCTCTATCCTGAAGAACACGTTGGCGATCACCGTACAGATTGGCGGCACCACCTGTACAAGCGATTCCACCTGCGCCAGCGCGCTCGGCACGGAAACCCAGCCGCCCGCGACGGGAACCCAGGCGAGCGTGTCGCTCAGCTATGCGTTTGCCGCGCCGTACAAGGGCGCCTTATACAGCCTCAAGTCGATGATGCCGTCGTCGTTGAGTGCAACCATGTCGGAGCTCGTGCAATGAACACCGGCACAGTACGTATCAGGAAGTGGACCTCAACCCGGCTAGCCGCGGCTGTGCCGGCACGCTCACGCAAGGCGACGCTGCGGCATCGACAAAGCGGCATTGCCGCTGTCGAATTCGCACTTCTCGCGCCCCCGCTGCTCGTCATCGTGCTCGGCATTGCGCAATTCGGCTGGCTCATGGCGAACTACGTGATGGTGACAAACGCCGCATCGTCAGCCGCACGCTACTTCGCATCGCAGCGCGGCACAGCCACCCCGTACACGTCGACGAAGACCCAGGTGGTGACATCGGCCGCTTACCTGGCCACGGGCAATCTTTCGATCACCACCTACGTCAACGGGACGCAGTGCACGAGCGATTCGGATTGCGCGACCGACCTGTCGGCCGCCGCGAACTCCCCGGCGACGGTCACCGTCACCTACAGCTCGTTTTCTCCGCTCTTCAAGGGCAAGTTGGCGGGGCTGGTCAGCATGCCCGCCTCGTTGAACTCGACGATGGTGGAGCGCGTGCAATGAATACAACAACAAACCATTCGCCTCGCCGGAGGACCATCATGAACAAGACTCTTGCACGGCGCCACGCGCGCGCTGGACAACGCGGCTCCGTCTCCGTCATCGTCGCCCTGTCGCTGATCGCGCTGCTGGCGTTCACGGCCATCGCCGTCGATGTTGGCTACCTCATGTTCAGCCAGCGGCGCCTGCAAGCCGCAACTGACGCGGCCGCGCTAGCCGGTGCGACCGATCTGTGGGGCCAGAGCTGGACGACCGCATCGGCTGATGCCCAAAATTACGCGGCGGGGCAAAGCACTAGCACGAGCAACACGCTGCCGGGCAACGTCACGGTCACCAGTACGTCGATTCAGGGGCTCCAGCTGGCGAGCGTGACCTTGCCTTTTGCGCAGGCGGTCTCGCACTACAACGGCATTGAGGTCACACAACAGGCCAGCGTGCCGACGTTCTTCGCCCGGGCAATCGGCATCAACTCATCCACGATCACGGCGACCTCGAAGGCGGCCGCCGGCGGCGGCACCCAGGCGGCTCAATACAACGTAATGATCATTCTCGACACGACCGCGTCGATGAATACGACGGACAGCAACTGCAAGAACTCCAAGGGCGTCGCGCAGACCCGCGAAGCTTGCGCCAAGGCTGGCGCCCTCCAGCTGCTGACGGGCCTGAGCAACGCCGGGGATAACGTCGGCCTGTTGGTGTTCCCGCCTATGACGTCCACCTACAATTTCTCGTGCTCGAAGACCCAACCCCAAACGGCCAGCAGTTATTCCGCCGTCCCTTCGGGTGCCAGCTCGACGCTGGGCGGGTATGAGATCGCCTCGCCCGCTTCGGCCTTTCTGACCAGCACCGGCGCAGCGAATACCAGCTCCGGCGTGGTGCAGGCACTGGGCGGCGGCAGTTGCAGCGGTCTTTCCGCGATTGGTGGTCTCGGCACATTCTACGGCGATGCGATCACCCAGGCGCAGAGCGCCTTGAGCACTTTGTCGGCTTCGCAGAGTCCCCCGGGGCAAAATGTCATCGTACTGCTAAGCGATGGCGACGCGAGTTCGAGCCAGAAACAGCTGGGCAGCACCTTTAGCAATACCTATAACCAGGAATGCAAGGCGGCCGTCACCGATGCGGGCGTAGCGAAGGCCTCGGGGACGCTCATCTACACGGTCGCCTATATCGGCGGCGAGTCGGCGTCCGCGACATGCAGCGACGGTTCGGACAATGCGTCGCCATGCGCCACGATGGCGTCGATCGCGACCAGCACTGCCTACTTCTACTCGGACACCTGCTCCAATGCGACGGGCGGTACCGCCAGCCTCAGCACGATCTTCAAACAGATTACGTACACGCTGACCAAGCCGCGTCTGATACCGGGTGGGGCAACCTGAGTTCGGGCATTTCATGCCGTTTTTCAGGCACCCACCCTCACATAAACCGCCGTCCCATAGCACAGCACTTCGGTCACGCCCGGGGCAATTTCGGTCGCGTCGTAACGCATCCCCACAATGCCGTTGCCGCCAAATCCGGCCGCCTGCGCCACCATCCGCTCATAGGCGTCTTCTCGTGCGCGCTCGCACAGGGATGTATAGAGCGAGATGTTTCCGCCGAAGATCGTCTGCAGCGACGCGCCTATCGAACCGACCACCGAGCGCGAGCGGACGATGATCCCCCGTGCGATACCAAGCGACCTCTCTACCGTGTATCCGGGGATCTCGAATGCGGTCGACACCATGTGACGTTCTATCATTGCGCGCTCTCTCAAGTTGGATAGTCGGCCCTCCCGCGCGGCTTGCCGTCGCGGCGCATGCGGCGTAACAGCTTCGGCGCACGCAGCTTGCGTACGCGTTTGATCAGCCGCAACAGCGGCGAGCGCTGCAGCCGTGCAAGCTCGCTCCTGACCTCGGCCAGCGCTGCGCGGGTCGACGCGAGTTCACTGAGCAGTATCTCATCAACGCCGGAACCGTCGATCAGCGCGACATCCAGCATCCGGGTTGCGCGGCCTGCGGACACCTGCGGCTGCGGCCAGTTCGCCGCCGCGCCGAACGCCATCACCTGGGTGGCCTGAGCCAGCTTGCTGGTCCAGAGCACCAGTGCATCCGCCGCGACGCTCCCGCTACTCGCAAGGGTCCGCGCAAAATTCAAAGCTTCAAGATGGACCTGCAACCCTTCGACGGCATCGAAACCATGATCGCGTTCGGTCCGCTCTTCGCGGCGCGCGCTGCCGAACGACGGCTTGAGGCCGGTGAGATCGCTGATCCACTGTTCGGCGCCCTCGATATACGCGGGTGAATGGCCCGCCAGGTCGCAGTCGAAAATCGCATTGGCGTGCGTCGCCGCGTCTCTTAACGTCAACAGCCAGTGCGCGAGAAAGGCCCGATACGCCTCTAGCGGCGTAATCGCCGCAACGTGTGCTTTATAGACGGCCAGACACGCCTCGACCGTCTGCATGTCCGCGCCGTCAGTCTGGGGCGGCAGCACCACACCCAGCGCGTCCATCGTCTGCTGGACGAGCGGCACGTGCCGGTTCAACGCCAGCACCACAAACGGCACGGCGACAAAGTGCGGATTGCGATGCGCGGCGTAAAGCTGCCAGCAGGACTGCCATTGCGAAATCGGATTTTTCTCGACGACGATATGCACGGCGTCGGGAAAGGTGGCGCGGAACCACTGCAGCCGGCCTAGCGACCGGCAGAACTTGAGGACCGGCGCGCGGCCCTGTTCGTGCGCGGTGCGCATTAGCCCGCGAACATAGGCCTCGAGTTGATCGGCGGCTTCCGGCGTTTGTCCGTCGAGGCGGTCGATCGAAAAGACTGGGTCATAGCCGGGAATGCCGCGCGCCCCCGGTCCAAGCAGATGAGCGAACTCTGCAAAGTACGGGGCGTCGAGCGTGGGATGGCCCGAACGCCAGCTGTTGGCGGTGCTGCTCGCCAGCTTCTCCGGATCGATCGTCGCCAGCATTTCGTGCAACGGCTCGTAGTAGGCGGTGACGTTGTCGAGCTTGCGAAAGCATGACCATAGCCACGTCCCGGCGGTTCTATAGCCGGTATGGAGAAAAACGGCCTGGCATGATGAGTTCATGGAATCGGTGCAAGGAGGAATGCAGCTGGCCCGGAACGGGTCCGGGCCAGCTGCTTGAGGATGCGTGGGGGGGGTCATGCGAAGCTTGGATTGGCGCGCATCTCATCGAACGCGCGGGAGACTTGCCTGACGGACAACATGTATTTCCAGTAACGCTCTTTCAGGAACCCTGTTGGCAGATAGGTGCTGCCGATCAGCACCTGCCCCGCCCCCCAGTCTGGCCGCCATGTATGGGCGATGCCGCGGCGCATGAACAATGACAGGGTGGGAATATGCAGGCTTGACGCCAGGTGTCCGATCCCTGAGTCGTTGCCGATAAACCAGCCGGACTCGAAGACCCACTTGGCAACATTGTCGAGCGAACCCAGATCGGGCAGCGCCAGGCCGAGACGTTCGATGTGAATCCAGTCCGCACGCTCCTGCGGTGCAACGACGAATCCCGGACTGAACCCCAGTTCGCGCAGTTTGATGGCAAGCCGGATGAACCGCGCAGGCAGCCAGCACTTGTCGACCGTGCTGGCAGTCGGATGAATCGCTACGCGAAGCGGGTACTTCCTGTGGTGCAGCCCTGCCGGCGCCGTCATGCCGTTACTCTTGTGCGCACTCACCAAACCAAATTCATCCTGACAGAAGCGTGCGAGCCGGTCCGCCATTGAGTGCGAAGACCGGACCCGGCAAATGTGATCGAGCAGAATCACTCGCGGATGAGCGTATTCAAGGCCGGCAAACGGCTTGTTTCGATGCATCTGGATGACCCGGTCGAAACCGGATAGCTTTGCCGCGAGATCTCCGGCATCCAGATCGTCTTGCGTTTCGACGTCCGGAAACCAGTCGCGCAATGAATGTATCTGCCTGCCGAATACCGTTACTGCGATACCGTTTTTTTGCAGGTTTCGCGCAATCGTCATCATCAGCAGTGAGTCACCGATTGCTGGCGAAAGAACCAACGCTACGCGAGAGATTGGCGGGACGGCCGGCCACATAGGTCAATCCGGATAACGCGCCCAATGACGGGGAGAACGCTTGCCCGTTCAGAAATGCATCCGTGCCTTCTGAACCAGCAGCAGTCTAGAACCGGTGCATATTATTAGAGTTACAGAATCGATTACGGATGTTTACATCTGGGTGACTGAGCGTGGTTCATTCGCTCTAGCAGCACTAGCAGCACGGACAGCGTCAAATTTATTTGACGACGCGGGTGCGAAATACAGCTTTGCGGAAGTCGAAATAATCTCCAGGACCGAGAGAGACATCAAACGCACAATCTTCGCACTCCGTATCAAATCAAGCAGAGCACTCGCCGCGGCGCGCGACCTCGCTCGCGTTCAGCACGCAATTACGAAGCGGGTTCTCCCGACTTCTCCGCGCTGGCGGCGTCAACCACCTGAATGGCGCCATTGGAGGCGAACACGGCTGCAACCGTCGAACCTGGAAAGATGACGGGAATGATCTGCTGGAGTTTCGTGGCGCACCCGTGTGCCTCGCCGGGCCCGTTTGCCTCGAGCGTCTCCAGAAGATTCACGAAGGTGGAAAGGAAAGCATCGGCAACCGGCGTTTCACGCGAGCACCCGCGCAGATAGGCGACGTAGCCGAACAGTACTTTGATAAACGCGACCTGCTGGACTGCAAATTGCTCGTCATCCAGTGCTTCGGAAGCGTGGACTTCCGGCGCATGGGAATGTAATGCGATGGGCAGACGGATGGAGGAGAATTCGCTCATATGGCACGCCGCGGTGGCGCAGGCGCCTATTGAAAATGGTGAGCCCTATCGCGTCGCCGCGAGATTTGCGCAGCTATGTTATAAATGTCGAATAAATTTGACAGATTCAGCTGGTTTTTCATTCTTTCATTCGGCTCAGCGCGCGTCAAGTGAATTTGACACCATTCTAACTATCGAACACCATGAATGATTGGAACGCCCTATTCGATGAAGTAAAAGCGAAGGGCCAGTTCGGTAGCGACGCCCAACTGGCGGACGGTCTCGGTCTGACGCGCGCGCAGATATCCGCCTGGCGGACCGGCAAGAGCGACCTCGGCACGCTGACCAAGCTAAAGCTGCTCGACGTGCTCGGCTATGCCGACCTGCGCTCGGCCGTGCTGAGCCTGCTGCCGGAAAAGAGTCGCGATCATCTGATAGCGCAGCACCTGCTTCTCGCGCAACGGGTCGCCCGTAGCTCGCGAGTGGGTGAAGAAGTGCAATCCGCCCAGGTGGGTCAGCACAAGCCCGAGGCCAATCAGTTGCTGGCGGCCCTGCCTGCCGACGAGCGTGAGCGTCTCACCCCGCACCTGTCACCCGTTTCGCTGCCCTTGGGGCATGTCGTCTACGAGTCGGGGGATCGTCTGAGCCATATCTACCTGCCGACCACGGCGGTCGTGTCCATGCTGCACGTCATGGAAAATGGCGCGTCGGCAGAAATCGCGGTGGTCGGCAAAGACGGTCTGCTCGGCATCGCCATGTTCATGGGCGGCGAAACCATACCGAGCCGCGCCATTGTGCAAAGCGCGGGCGAAGCTTACAAACTGAGCGGTGATATCGTGCGTCAGGAATTTGCGCGCGGGGGCCCGGTCCAGCATCTGTTTCTGCGCTACACGCAAACGCTGATTACCCAGATTGCGCAGACCGCCGTCTGCAACCGCCACCATTCGATTGCGCAGCAATTCTGGCGCTGGCTGCTGCTGACGCTCGACCGGATCGACACGAATGAGATTCGCATGACGCAGGAATTGATTGCGAACATGCTGGGTGTGCGGCGCGCGGGCGTCGCCGAAGCCGCTGCCAGGCTGCAGAGCGAAGCCATCATCCGATACCGGCACGGCATCATCGAGGTGCTCGACAGGCGCGCACTCGAAGCCCACGCCTGCGAGTGTTACGGCGTGGTCAAACGGGAATGCGACCGTTTGTTTAGCCGCCTTATCTGAGACGTCTTCAGACCTCGCCGGTTCCCAGCACGTCCCCATGCGTGACGACCGTGGCGATCCAGCTATGCAACTCGTGCCGGTCCATCTCCAGCAGTAGTTCCGGCAGACCGGGGGTATCGGCTGCAGCCAGCACGTTATGCAACGCTAGAAACGCTTTGGTTTGCGAATACATCACGTGGGCGAGGCGCTTGCGCGATTCCGGGTGAGCCACGCCGGCCGCGTGCGTATCGATGATGGCGTGCGACAACTTTTCGCTGACATAGCTGAGCGGCACACCCTGCCGGATTTCGCGAGCCGTGTAGGCGAGGCTCCTGGATGACAGATTCCGACTCACATCCCATCCTTTAATAGTTGCGGAAACATCGAATTTTCTCTATATGGATGCCTAATTACCTGCACATGTGATCTAACCGGTCGCACAGCAGGCGCGGGCGCGACTTCACCCGTCTCCTCAGGAAGACACGGCGCGTTTCGCGCGAGGTTTGGAACCGGCAATGACGGATCGTAAGCGTAATGACGTGACCGATCTGTGGATCGTTCGTCTATATTTGTGTTGTTTTGTCACAAGGGTTTCACGAATCGACGGCACGCAGGCGAAGCATTGACATGACGAATAAATCGGACCAACGCTGATTCAGCTCTTTCGCCGATTTTCCACGGCGAACTTGATCAACTCCGCCTGCCCTTCGATATCGAGTTTGCGCTTCATATTGAGCCGGTGCGTCTCCACCGTTCGCACCGACAAGCCATTACGTTGTGCAATCTGTTTACTGGAAAGCCCTTCCGCAAGCGCATCGAGAATATCCCGCTCTCGCGGCGTCAGTTGCTCAACCGGTGTCCGCATTGCGGAAGCCTGAATCATTCTCGCCCCAAGCCCCGCACTAAAAAACGTCCGTCCATCGAGCACTGCGGCAATCGCCTGAACGATTTCTGTCGCGGGCGAATCCTTTAGCACATAGCCACTCGCCCCGGCCCGTACCGCTTGCGTCAAATATTCGATGTTGTCGTGCATCGAAAGCATCAGCACCCGGATTGCCGGAAAGTGCTCATGGAACACACCCGCGAGCGCGATACCGTTCATCCCGCTCATGCCGATATCCATCAGCGCCAGATCGGGGCTTAGTTCGGCAGCGAGCGCCAGTGCTTCATCCGCGTCGCCGGCCTCACCGACCACTTCGAGATTCGGCACCGCTTCAAGCCGTGCACGCAAGCCGTCGCGCACCAACGGATGATCGTCGACCAGAATCAGGCGGGCCACAGGGGATGGGACGTCGTTCATAGTTAGCTTTCCTACAAAATATCCGAACCAGATGAACGTGCTCCGACTGGCACATGCGCCGTCACATTTGTGTGACCCGGCTGCGACGCCAGCGTCAGGCTGCCGCCCAACGAATCGACTCGCTCGCGCATGTTACGCAGGCCCACACCGGCACGCGGATCGGCAAGCGCCCGCTCCACGTCGAAGCCGCGGCCATTATCGGCGATCGACAAGGTGACGGCGTTGGAAGATACGTCAAGCGAAACCGACGCGCGCGATGCCTGGGCATGCCGCACGATATTCGTCAGCGCTTCCTGGGCAATCCGGAACACAACCGTGTTGACGGCATCGGGCAACAATGTGGCATGGGTATGGGCAATCTGCGTGAAGCCGATTTCGATCCCGGCCTGCTCGCTCAATTCGCGCGTGAGTTGCTGGAGCGCGGCGGCGAGCCCCAGGTCATCGAGCATCGCCGGCCGCAGCGCGTGCGAGATGCGGCGTACTTCGCGCAGCGTGTCAGACAGGCGCGCAAGACTCGTGGACAGCGCGGCCTCCGCCGCCGGCACGCGCGCCTCGCCGCGTTCGAAGCGCATCAGCGCCGACTCCAGCAGAAGCTTCACCGACACCATCATCTGGCTGATGCCATCATGCAATTCGCGCGACAGCCGCGCCCGCTCCTTTTCTTGCGACTCGACCACTTGCTGCGCGAGGCGCTTCAATTTCACGTCGGCGCTGCGTGACTCGCTGACGTTCAGCACCAGCGCGCACAGCGCGATCACGCCGAGCCCGGTCAGCGCAATGGCGTCGATCCACATCATCGTGCGCTCGATATTGGCTGACGCACGCTGATCGATGTTCGCCAGCGTCGTGTCGACGTCATCCAGATAAATCCCGGTGCCGACCAGCCAGCCCCAGCGTTCGAGCGGCACGACATAACCGAGCTTCGGCGCGAGCTTGCCCGTCGACGGCCGATGCCACACGTAGCGCACATAGCCGCCGCCTCGCGCTGCCGCGGCGATCAACTGCTGGATCACCAACGCGCCTTGCGGGTCGCGCATCGTCCACAGATCGCGGCCGACCAGATCGGGCTCGCGCGGATGCATCAGCGAGCGGCCATGCATGTCGTAGACGAAGAAATAGCCGTCCTTACCGAAATCCATCTTCTCAAGCGCGGCAAGCGCGCGGCTGCGCAACATTGCGTCGTCTCGCGCGTTGTCGCGTGAGGCGTCGTAAAGCGGCTCGATCGCGCTCGTCGCCAGTTCGACGTAGTGCTTGAGTTCGATTTCCTTGCTCGCCAGATACGCCGCCTGCATCGTCGCGTGCTGCGTGCCGGCGAGCGCCGTTGCCTCCTGGCGGACACCGATTTCGATACCGGCAATCGCCGCCAGAAACGGCACGATGGCGAGCAGGAATATCTTCGCTTTGAGTTTCATCGACGAAAGGACCGATGGATAGCCTACGTACTTTTACGTAGCTTGCTTACGTAGTTGTGCGCTTGTAAGGGTACGGCCGAAAGCGAATACTACACGCCCAAGGCATAGCACGCATTCCGTCCTATGCCACGTCGTACAGCGCGTTGCTGCGCATCCGGACACGACCTATCTTCCTATCAATAAACAGGAGATTTCCTGAGCCGGCCTTTCAGGCGCCGGCGAGGGTCACGTCTGCGGCATCGCGTATTCAGTTTCAATAATACATATGGAGAAACTCTTGGAGACGACTCATCCGGCCGGCCGATCCTGGCTATGGCTGCTCTTGCTGATTCCGTACATCGCGCTGTTGTGGTTGCCGTTCTATAACGACACGCGTCCTTCGTTCGCCGGGTTTCCGTTCTTTTACTGGTATCAGTTCCTGTGGGTTCCGCTCACGTCGCTGCTGATCTACGTCGTGTACCGGGGTCTCAAATGAGCGGATCGATTCCAGTCAACCCGGTCGCAATGGCCGTTTTCATTTTCTTCTTCCTGCTGGTCACGGTGGTGGGCTTTTTTGCTGCGCGCTGGAAAGCGGGCGACCTTACGCAATTGCATGAGTGGGGCCTTGGCGGCCGGCAATTCGGCGTAGTCATTTCGTGGTTCCTGGTGGGCGGCGATTTCTACACCGCCTATACCGTGATCGCCGTGCCGGCGCTGGTGTATTCGGTGGGTGCGTACGGCTTCTTTGCGCTGCCCTATACGATCATCGTGTATCCGTTCGTGTTCGCGGTGATGCCCAAGCTGTGGCAGGTCGCGAAGGCGAAGAATCACATCACGGCAGCCGACTATGTGCAGGGCGAGTACGGCGGCAAGTGGTTCCCGGCTGCGGTGGCGCTGACCGGCATTGTCGCGACGATGCCGTATATCGCGCTGCAACTGGTGGGCATGCAGGTGGTGATCAAGGGCCTTGGCGTGGATGGCGAACTGCCGTTGATCGTCGCCTTTGTGATCCTCGCGCTCTATACGTACACCAGCGGTCTGCGAGCGCCGGCGATGATCGCCTTCGTCAAGGACATCATGATCTACATTGTCGTGATTGCGGCAGTGTGGCTGATTCCGGCCAAGCTCGGCGGCTATGCGCATGTATTCGACGCAGCCGATACGTACTTCAAGGCCAAGGGTGGCGCCACCGGCATCATCCTCAAGCCGACCCAGTTCACGGCGTATGCATCGCTCGCGCTCGGCTCGGCGCTGGCGGCGTTCATGTATCCGCATACGATGACGGCGGTGCTGTCGTCGTCGTCCGCGGCGACCGTGCGCAAGAACGCCATCTTCCTGCCGGCGTACACGCTGCTGCTCGGCCTGATCGCACTGCTCGGCTATATGGCGATTGCTGCGGGTGTGCAAGTGAAGTCGGCTTCGGATGTCGTGCCGGCGCTGTTCGGCACGCTGTTCCCTTCGTGGTTCGTCGGCTTCGCGGCGGCGGCGATTGCGATAAGCGCGCTGGTGCCGGCAGCCATCATGTCGATTGGCGCGGCCAATCTGTTCACGCGCAATCTGTGGCGCCCGATCGTCTCGCCGAATATGTCCTCCGCTTCCGAAGCATCGACGGCGAAGATCGTCTCGCTGGCGGTGAAGTTCGGCGCGCTGCTGTTCATCGTGTTCCTGCCCACGCAGTACGCGATCGATCTGCAGTTGCTCGGTGGCGTGTGGATTCTGCAGATTTTCCCGGCCATCGTGTTCTCGTTGTACACGCGCAGGTTGAATACGTCGGGTCTGTTCCTCGGCTGGCTGGTAGGGATCGTGCTAGGTACGGGGCTGGCGATTTCGCAAGGCCTGAAGCCGGTGTTCGCGCTGCATCTGGGCGATACGACGTATCCGCTGTATATCGGCCTGATTGCGCTGGCAGCGAATATTGTGGTGACGTTCGTAGTGTCGGTGGTGACGCCGAAGCGGGTAAGCGTTAGCGCCTAAGACGCTGTCTGAATGTCTGACTGACTGGACTGGGCGTCGACCCTCCGACGCCCAGTCGCCCGCCAGCTTAATGCTTCGGCTGGAAGCCCGGCTCACCCATCTGCCACAGTGCGAACGACCACTCGTCAGCCAACATGTTGGCGCGCTGCGAGACGCTCGAACCCATCCCATGGCCCGCGTCGTAGTCGATGCGCAACAGCACCGGCCGTCCGCTGCTGGTCGCCGCCTGCATGCGCGCGGCCATCTTCAGCATGTGCCACGACGATACGCGCGGATCGTTGGCGCCCGTCGTAAAGATGATCGCGGGATACGGCGTGCCGTCATGAATGTGTGCATAAGCGCTCATTGCATAGAGACCGTGAAAACCCGCCTCATCCGAGGTCGAACCCATTTCAGGCACGTTAGGCGGCCCATTCGGCTCCGTCTCAAAGCGCAGCGCATCGGACACGCCCACATCGTCCATCACCACGTGGAAGAGAGCCGGGTTGATCTCCATCGCACCGCCCATCACAATACCGCCGGCACTGGCACTGTTCGCCGCCAAGTACTTCGACTGCGTGTAGTGCTGGTCGATCATGTACTGCGCGCTTGCATTGAAGTCGAGCATCGTGTTGATCTTGGTAAGCTTCTGCCCAGCACGGTGCCATGCATCGCCGTACTCGCCACCGCCGCGCATATGCGACACCGCGACGATGCCGCCATGCGCGATCCACGCTTGCCATTGCGGACGGTACACCGGATCCATCGACAGCCCATAGCTGCCGTAGCCGAACACAATGGTCGGATGCGAGCGGTCGCGCTTCACGCCCTTCTTCGCGATGATCGAGACCGGAATACGCGTGCCGTCATAGCTGGTGGCGAACTCGTCGTGCGCTTCGACATCGTCCGATTCCGTCTTCGAAGGCGGAATCAGGCCGGTATCGGTCGCCGCGTTGTTCTTCGGATCGTAAGCGAATTCGCGCGGCGCCTTGACCCAGCCCTGCAGGTTGAACATCGCGCCCGGCTCGCGCGGATCGGCCGTCAGGTCTGTCACCCTGCCCGCAAAAGGCAAATCGATCGTCTGGGTTGCGCTGCCGTCGAACGATACGCGTTTCAGCTCAAAGCTCGCACCTGCACGCTCACCGATATACATCGCGTCGCTACCCAGCGTGAACGCGTCGATCACGTTCGGGCCTTGCGGCACGACCACGTCGGCCAGCGCGAGATCCGGATGCGCCGCCGGTAACGACAGAATCTGGAAGCGCGAGGCACCCTTCTCAGTCAGCAGATACAGGCGATCGCCGTGCAGTTGCACATCGGTCACGCCATCATCCGTGTCCGCGATTTTTTTCCAGGGGGTATCCGCACCATGGATCTGGTCGAGCCGCGCGACGTAGAAGATGTTGGGGTTGTTGTCCATGTTGTGATTCACCACCGCGACTGCATACGGCGAATCCGGCGCCAGCAGCACATAGGTCCCCTGGCCTTCGGCCACATCGAGCTTCGGCGACACGCCGCGGCCAAACACGGCCTCGTCGCCATCACCGTTGGTGTTCTGGCCGAGCACGTGGATATAGGTCACCGCGTTGTACTCGGTCTTCGACAGCGGCGTGTCGGGACCCGGTTTCGGATAGCGCAGATAGAAGAACGAGTGGTTGTCATTGCGCCAGGAGACGACGCAGTCGGACGTGCGGTCGATGGTCTCGGCGAGATCGCTGCCGGTCTGCAGATCGATCACGTGCAGCACGCTCTTTTCCGAGCCGCCTTCGGAGATGCCATACGCGACGTATCTTCCATCCCAGGAAGGCGAATACCAGTCAAGCGCGACGTGATGCGCGCTGTCTTTAGCGAGCTTCGCCGGGTCAACCAGAACGTGTTCCTCGCCGCTCACGCCGTCGCGATAGGCAAGCTTGGGCAGGTTGGCGCCCGGGTCCATCACTTCGTAGAAAATGCGCTCGCCGCGACGCACGAAGTCGCTGCGATGCAGGTCGTTACCCATCAGCGCGTCGATGCTCTTCGCCAGCGCGGCGCGTCCGGGAATCGCATCGAGCACCTTGCGCGTGTAACCCGCCTGCGCTTTCATCCAGCTCTGGACTTCCGGGTCCTTCAGGTTTTCCATGTAACGGTAATTGTCGACTACCGGTGTACCGAAGTAGGTATCCGTTACCGGGCGCACGGGCGCTACCGGCGGACCATCAGCAGCCTGCGCCGCGGAGGCGGCGGCAAGCAAGGCAACAGCAAATGTTACGGCCGTAAAAGACTTGTTTGATTTCATTCGAGCTTCCAAAGGAATGAGGCGCCGCAAGATTACCGCGACTTGCGGCCCGACGACTAGAGAATCAAAAAATCGCGGACGTGAGCAAGCGGCCACGCCCGTTGAACGAGCTATCGGTGCTACGGCTTCGGCTGAAAGCCAGGCTCGCCCATCTGCCACAGCGCGAACGACCACTCATCGGCGAGTTCCTGTGCGGCTTGCGACAGGCTGGAGCCGATCCCATGGCCCGCGTCATAGTCGATCCGCAACAGCACCGGACGCCCGCTGCTCGTCGCCGCCTGCACGCGCGCCGCCATCTTCAGCATGTGCCACGACGCCACGCGCGGATCGTTGGCGCCGGTGGTAAACATCACAGCCGGATAGGGCGTGCCGTCATGAACGTGGGCATAGGCGCTCATCGAGTACAGGCCGTGAAAGCCGCTTTGCGTCGAGGTCGACCCGAACTCCGGCACGTTCGGCGGCCCGTTGGGCTCCGTTTCGTCGCGCAGGGTGTCGGAATCGCCGACGTCATCGAGGATCACGTGGAACAGCCCCGGATCAATCTCCAGCGCGCCGCCCATCACGATGCCGCCGGCGCTGGCACTGTTCGCAGCCAGGTACTTCGATTGTGTGTAGTGCTGGTCGATCAGGTATTGCGCGGCGGCGTTGAAATCGAGCATCGTGTTGATCTTGGTGAGCTTCTGACCGGCGCGGTGCCACGCATCGCCGTACTCGCCGCCGCCGCGCGTATGCGCCACCGCGATGATGCCGCCATGCGCGAGCCACGCTTGCCACGTCGCGTCGTAGTACGGATCCATGGAGGTGCCATAGCTGCCGTAGCCGACCACCATGGCCGGATGCGAACCGTCACGCGTCACGCCCTTCTGCGCGATGATCGACACCGGAATGCGCGTGCCGTCGTAACTGATGGCGAATTCGTCGTGCGCCTCGATCGCGTCGGACTCCGTCTTCGCCGGCGGGATCAGGCCGGTATCGGTCGCAACGTGGGTGTTCGGATCGTAGGCGAGCTCGCGCGGCGCGTTGACCCAGCCCTGCAGGTTGAACATGACGCCAGGCTGTCGCGGATCTGTCGTCAAACTGGCAACGGTGCCTGCAAACGGCAAACCGATTGCTTCGCTCTCCTTGCCGTCGAACGAGACCCGCTGAAGCTGGAAGCTCGCACCCGCACGCTCGCCGATGTAGATGGCGTCGCTGGCGAGATCGAACGAGTCGATCACATTCGCGCCTTCCGGCACGATAACCACGGCCTGTGCGACATCGGGATGATCAAGCGGCGTCGAGAGGATCTGAAAACGTGACGCGCCCTTTTCCGACATGAAGTAAAGCCGGTCGCCATGCAGACGCACATCCGTCACGCCATCTGCAGGCGCGGCGATTTTTTGCCACGGTGTCTGCGCGCCGTTGATCTGCGCGAGCGGCACGACGTAAAACGTATTGGGCGCATTGTCCATGTTGCGGTTCGCGACAGCCACCGCGTATGGCGAGTCAGGCGAAAGCAGCACGTAAGTGCCCTGCCCCTCCGGTACATCGAGGCTGGCGGACACGCCCTTGCCGAACACCGCCTCATCTGCATTGCCGTCAGGGTTCTGGCCGAGCACGTGGACAAACGTCACCGCGTTGTACTCGGTCTGCGACGGCGGCGTATCGGGGCCGGCCTTCGGATAGCGCAGGTAGAAGAACGAGCGGTTGTCGTTGCGCCAGGAGACGACGCAGTCACTCGTGCGGTCGATGCTTTCGGCGAGTTGCAGACCGGTGTTCAGATCGACGATATGCAAGACGCTTTGTTCGGAGCCGCCTTCCGAGACTCCATAGGCCACGTAACGGCCGTCCCACGAGGGCGAAAACCAGTCGAGCGCGAAATGATGCCCGCTGTCTTTGGCCAGCTTCGCCGGGTCCACCAGAATGTGCTCCTCACCATCGATGCCGTCGCGATACGCAAGCTTGGGCAGATTGGCGCCCGGCTCCATCACTTCGTAAAAGAGGCGCTCGCCGCGGCGGGTAAATTGATCGCGATGCAGATCCTTGCCGCCTAGAGCAAGGATGCGCTGCGCCAGTGCCGCACGACCGGGAATCGCATCGAGCACCTTGCGCGTGTAGCGCGCCTGCGCTTTCATCCAGCGCTGGACTTCTGGGTCCTTCAGGTTCTCCATGTAACGGTAGTTGTCTACGACCGACGTACCGAAGTAGGTATCCGTAACGGGACGCACCGGGGCGATGGGTGGCCCTTCCGACGCCTGTGAGGCAGCGGATGAAGCGAGCAATGCAACTGCGATTGTAATGACCAGGAAAGACTTTGTTGGTTTCATGCGCGCTTCCAGAGGAACGAGGCGCCGCAAGGTTACCGCGAGTCAGGCCTGACCGGTTAGAGGATGGCTACAGCGTGACCGGCACAGCGGGATGAATGCAGCGCGCGAGACATGCCGCTGACCTTAGCTTGCCGGATTGCTCCAGTCGCTTAGTCCTTCTCTTGCATTGAGTTCGATAAACGACGGCAACGCGCGCAAGCGGCTGATATAGGGCATCAGGCTCTCCCGGTTGGTTGCCTTGCGAGGCATGTTGCGCGTCCAGCGCATGAGCATCACCGCGAGAAAATCTGCGGTGCTGAGTTTTCCGCCCACGAGGTAAGGACGGCCGTCGGCAAGCAGTGCACCGAGGCGGTCCCATGCGTCTTCGATCCGGCGCGTCGCAAGCGCCTGAACCGCTTGCGCGCCTGCAGGATCGCCGTCGCTATCGGCGTAAAACCAGTCGCGCATCGCCGGCAGCACCGTGTTGGCAAAGAACACCATCAACTCGAGCCACTCTGCGCGATCGGAGGAGCCAGGTACCGGCGCAAGGCCGGCAGCAGGATGACGCTCGGCCAGCAGCATCAACAAGGCGGCGCACTCGTGGCGCGGCACGCCGTCGACGATCAGCGTCGGCACACGTCCAGCCGGATTCAGGCGCAGATACTCGGCGCTGTGCTGCGCTCCCGTGTCGATGTCGACGAGGCGTGTCTCGAAGGGAATTTGTGCCTCGATCAGCATCCAGTGAACGGCCATGCTTGCCGCACCTGGCGAGTAATAGAGCGTGTAGGTCATCTCTCGTCTCCTGTGTTCTGTATGCGGCGACATCGTCACCATGCCCGGAACAATTCGTCTAAAGTGCCTTTCGACAACGCCTGCGTCCTGAGGCATCATCGGGATCGGCCAGCGACACAAGGGCTAGATGATCGGACAGCATTACGCGTTGTGCAAGCGGATTTGCGAAGTCATCAAGCTCGCAATGCAACGATCGATTCGTCGCGCATAACGTCGAACGATGCCCTTACTTACGCTGTACCCACTCCCCCATTCCAACGCGAGGTATGCATGCTTTTCGATCCGGCCCGTCATGAACCACTGCAATCACTCGAATGGGATGAGACCCGGGTGCGGCAGTTCATTGCGCGGATCGTCAGCCAGACCGAGGCGCAGATGAACGCGGATGGGCTGTGGCCTGTGCATCCAAACGACGGGGGCGGAGAAGATAATCCACGCTCGCCGCTGAC
Organism: Paraburkholderia sp. EB58; assembly: GCF_050436665.1. Taxonomy (NCBI): domain Bacteria; kingdom Pseudomonadati; phylum Pseudomonadota; class Betaproteobacteria; order Burkholderiales; family Burkholderiaceae; genus Paraburkholderia; species Paraburkholderia sp. EB58. The sequence goes on from NZ_JBNDMQ010000003.1 coordinate 149,192, forward strand.
ACCGCTCTACCATGGCGCATGCGGCGTTGCCTGGGCGCTCGGCTACCTCGAAGCCGTCGGTGCCGTCAAACTTCAGCGCGATCCGTTGGCACATGCCACGTCGTTACGTGCGATGAATCGCGCCTGGCTCGAAGAAAATGACAACGGCTTCTTCAGCGCCTGGATGATGGGCGAAACACCGTGGCTGATGCTCGAGTTCGGACAAACTCCTAGCAAAGCGCTTGCCGATCGGCTCGCCGAACTCATCGCCAATAATATCGACAACCCCACCCGTGAACTCATGTGGGGTTCACCCGGCACACTGCTGGCCGCTTCGTTTCTTCATGAACGCACCCATGACGAACGCTGGGCCGATCTGTTTCGCCAGACGGCCAGTCAGCTCGCGTCCGAACTGAAGTGGTCGGAAGAACACGGCTGTCACTATTGGACTCAGGATCTGTACGGCGGGCAGTACACCTTTCTCGACGGCGTACACGGTTTCGTCGGCAACGCGTTGCCGTTGATACGCAGCCGACATCTGCTCGACGCATCCAGTTGGAGCGAATGGGAAGGCCGTATTGTCAACACGCTGCAACGTACCGTGACCCTCGAGGACGGCATGGCGAACTGGCGCGCGTTTCTTACTCCACCTGAGGGCCGCGAGCCAAAGATGCTCATGCAGTTGTGTCACGGCGCGCCGGGGTTCGTCGTCTGTCTGGCGCATTTGCCGAGCCACGAGCTGGATCCGCTGCTGCTCGCGGGAGGCGAGGCAATCTGGGCTGCGGGTCCGCTCACCAAGGGATCCAATCTGTGTCACGGCACGGGCGGGAATGGTTACGCTTTTCTGGTGCTATATCAGCGCACAGGCGATATCAAGTGGCTCAAGCGCGCCCAGGCTTTCGCGATGCATGGCATCGCACAGACCGAGGCTGATGAGGCGGCGCATGGACAATTGCGCTACTCGTTGTGGACGGGCGATCTCGGCTTCGCTATCTACCTGTGGGACTGTTTGCGCGGCAAAGCGGCGTTTCCAACTTTGGATGTGTTCTATGGCGCTGCAGGCTGATCTGCATACACCGTGCGGCGCATCTGCATGCGGCGGGCGATCCGACGCCGCTGCGCCGCGCATGCGCGCGATCGCGTGCAGGTGTACTACGGACTAGAGCCGGGCATCCGCCTGGAGCGGCTTGGCCGAGCGCCTCATATGCGCTTGCGCCGGTTTCGGTTGCCGTCCGCTTTGCAGCAGATAAACACCGCCCAGTATGCAGGCCATGGCTAACAGATGAAGCGGTTTAAGCGGCTCGCCGGCAAACACCAAACCCATCAGCAACGCAACGACGGGCGGAATATAGGTCACGCTCGATGCCGCGAGCGCGCCGAGCCGCTGAACGATGAAGTAATAGAGCATGTAAGCGACACCCGTCCCGAACAGTCCCAGCCCCAACACCAGTCCGGCGAGCGCACCCATATGAGGGGCGATCCGGGTGATGCCCTGAAAGTCCGTCACGCAGCTGATCGTCAGCAGCGCAAAGCCGATCTGCCAGGTGGAAAGCGCCAACGGCGAAAGCTCCAGGCCCGTGAGAAAGCGGCGCGCATAAGCGAACGAGCAACCCACGCTCAGCGAACCCGCGACCATGTACAGCACGCCTTGCAGATTGACGCCTGAGGCCGCACCCGTCCACGGATGCGCAATCAGCGACACGCCGAGAAAGCCGCACAGCACGCCCGCAATCATCCGGCCGCTGGGACGTTCGTCGCGCAATAGCGCCCAGACGCACAGGAATGAGAAGAGCGGAATTGCCCCGCTCAACATGCCCGCCACGCTCGACAAAAGCAGCGCCGCGCCCTTCGCGAAGGCGTAGTAATAGACGGTGGTCGCCAGCAAGGACATCACGATGAAGTGATGCGCATGCCGCAGATGGCGCCACTTGAGCGCCCGTGTCGCCAGCGCGAACGCGAGAATCGGAACGAAGCCGAACAGCACGCGCAGAAACACGATCTGGGCCGGCGAAATCCACACGCTGGCCTCTTTCATGAACAGAAAATTGCTGCCCCAGATAAGGCCGAGCAAGGCGAAGGCGAGATAGGCGGGATTCATGGCGAGGGCCTCGGAGGACATTTCAATGCCCGGATTGTCGCGACGCCGCCGATGCGGTACAAATGATTAAATTTCGCCGATAGGATAGAAAAACTCTTCCATGCGTGCCATTCCTCCCCTGAAAGCCTTGATAGCACTAGAGTCGGCCATGCGCCTTGGCAGCTTTACTTCAGCTGCCAAGGAGCTGAGCGTGACTCCCGGCGCGGTCGGCCAGCAGATTCAAAAGCTGGAAGAGTGGCTGGGAATACCGCTATTCGTACGGCAGATCCGCCAGGTCACGCCCACGTCCGAGGGCCGCGCCTACTTCGCGCAGATCCAGCCGGCCATCGCCCAGATCGTCGAGGCGAGCCGGCGCGTGCGCGAAGGGCGTTCCACAGGAGTGCGGCTGTCGATGCCGCCGAGCCTCGCCGCCAAATGGTTTGCGCCGCGCATGGCGGACTTCCTGATCGCGCATCCGGGGATTGCGCTGAATCTGAGCACATCGACCGCGTTCGTCGACTTCGAACTGGATGCGGTAGACCTGGCCATCCGCTATTTCAACGGCGTCGATCCGGCGCTCTCGGTCCATCTGCTGTACGCCGACTCGGCGCGGATCTATTGCAGCCCGGCCTACGCAAAGCGATTGAAGCTGAAGCGCCCCGACGATCTGCAACGCGCCACGCTGCTGCACAACACCTTGCATCCGCACTGGACCGCGTGGCTCAAACAGTTCAGCACGCTCACAGAGGCGCAGATCGAGGGCATCGGTGGGCTCCACGTGGATCAGTCATTGATTGCCGTCGAAGCCGCCGTGCGCGAGCAAGGCGTCGTGCTCACCAGTGCGCTGCTGATCAAGGCTGAGGTAGCGGCCGGCTCGCTGATCGAACCCTTCGATCTGGCGCTCCCGCTGGCAAGCGGTTATTACCTCGTGCATCCGCGGACGGCCGAGCTACAGGCCGGGGCCAGGACGCTAAAAACGTGGCTCATTGAGACGGCGGATCCCAACGCCCCTAACGCCCCGCCGCAGTAGACGACCAAATATCGGGAAATTTCACAATGTGGAACGATCCATTGCACTACAAAAAATCGTGGTGCATGGCACAAAGCACCCGTTTCACCATGCCGTCCCACATTCCACGATCCGGAACAAAGCACACAAATCATTGTTTTTGAATGATATTTTTTATCCTAACGATCCCACTACTAGCGCTTCTGCGGCCGCTTGCCGGCGTAGACTCTTTTACATGAGCTGGCGTTCTGAGCGGCTGGATCAAGCGACATACCGCAACCGATCCGCAACGGCTGCTTGTGAACCGACCCGCGTCTCGTACGCAGGTCAGCCACGGAATCGCTTTATTTACGATGATCGGGAGAGAAAAAATGGAAGGCTTTCGCTTTGGCTCGACGGAAGGATCGTTCTACATTTTGCCCGGCAAGGACGGCTGGGAAGCATCGTTCGGTAACGAGACGCTTGGCGCATTTGCCAGCCCTCAGCAGGCCGCTGACGACCTCGCACGGGGCGTTTGCTGCCCGCACTTGTCCGAATCCGATACTTCGACGCTTGAAATTCCCGAGAAGATCGCCGATTGGGAAATCGTTCATATCTGAGGGCGCGGTCTTCAAGCTCGCAAAAGCGCAGCGGGCGGGCTGCACGGCACGTCATGAATGACGCTACCGCGCAGCCCGCCCGCTGCGTGCCCTGCTGATTTAAAGCTTATGCAATCGCGTCCACGATCTTGTTGAGCGTGGCGCTCGGACGCATGGCCTTGCTCGTCAGGTCGACATTCGGACGGTAGTAACCGCCGATATCGGCCGGCTTGCCTTGCGCTGCAGCCAGTTCTTCAACGATCTTCGCTTCGTTCTCGGCCAGCGCCTTTGCCACACCGGCGAACTGCGCCTGCAACGCAGCGTCTTCGGTTTGAGCGGCCAGTGCTTCAGCCCAGTACAGCGCGAGGTAGAAATGGCTGCCACGGTTGTCGATACCGCCAACCTTGCGTGCCGGCGACTTGTCGTTGTCGAGGAACTTGCCCGTTGCCTGATCCAGTGTCTTGGCCAGAACCTGCGCCTTCGGGTTGTGATACGCGTTGCTCAGATGTTCGAGCGAGGCAGCCAGTGCCAGGAATTCACCCAGTGAGTCCCAACGCAGGAAGCCTTCTTCGACGAGCTGCTGAACGTGCTTCGGCGCCGAACCGCCCGCACCCGTTTCGAACAAGCCGCCACCTTCCATCAGCGGAACGATCGACAGCATCTTCGCGCTCGTGCCCAGTTCCATGATCGGGAACAGGTCGGTCAGGTAGTCGCGCAGCACGTTGCCGGTGACCGAGATCGTGTCCTTGCCTGCACGAATGCGTTCAATCGAGAACTTCGTCGCTTCGACCGGCGTCATGATGCGGATATCCAGACCGCTCGTATCGTGGTCCTGCAGGTACTGCTCGACCTTCTTGATGATCTGGGCGTCGTGCGCACGAGCGGCATCCAGCCAGAACACCGCTGGCGTGTTGGTTGCGCGGGCACGGTTCACGGCCAGCTTGACCCAGTCCTGTACCGGCGCATCCTTGGTCTGGCACATACGCCAGATGTCGCCTTCTTCGACGTTCTGCTCGAGCAGAACCTTGCCGGCTTCATCGGTCACGCGGACCACGCCGTTCGCCTTGATCTGGAACGTCTTGTCGTGTGAACCGTATTCTTCTGCGGCTTGCGCCATCAGGCCGACGTTGGGCACGCTGCCCATCGTGACCGGATCGAACGCGCCGTGCTTCTTGCAGTCTTCGATCACAGCCTGATAAACGCCTGCATAGCAACGGTCGGGAATCACCGCCTTGGCATCGTGCAGCGCGCCGTCGGCGCCCCACATCTTGCCGGACTCGCGGATCATGGCGGGCATCGACGCGTCGACGATCACGTCGCTCGGCACGTGCAAGCTCGTGATGCCCTTGTCCGAGTTGACCATCGCCAGATGCGGGCGCTGCTCGTATTCGGCCTTGATGTCGGCTTCGATTGCTTCGCGCGTCTCGGCCGGCAGATCCTTCAGGCGTGCATACAGGTCGCCGATACCGTTGTTCGGATTGAAGCCGACCTTTGCCAGCGCATCCGCATGCTTCGCCAGCACGTCCTTGTAGAACACCGAGACCACGATACCGAAGATGATCGGGTCCGAGACCTTCATCATGGTGGCCTTCAGGTGCACCGAGAACAGCACGTTGTTGGCCTTCGCATCGGCGATCTGCGCTTCGATAAAGCTGCTCAGCGCCTTCTTGCTCAGCACCGACGCGTCGATGATTTCGCCGGCCTTCACTGCCGTCTTTTCTTTCAGGACGGTCTTCGTGCCGTCAGCGGCCGTCAGTTCGATCTTCACGTTGCCGGCTGCGCCGATCAACGCGGATTTTTCGCTGCCGTAGAAATCGCCGCCGCTCATGTGCGCCACGTGCGACTTCGACTCCGCGCTCCACGCACCCATTTTGTGCGGATGCTTGCGGGCGTAGTTCTTGACCGACAGCGGCGCGCGGCGATCCGAATTACCTTCGCGCAGCACCGGGTTCACCGCGCTGCCCTTGATCTTGTCGTAGCGAGCCTTGACGTCTTTCTCTTCGTCGGTCGTCGCGACATCCGGATAGGACGGCAGCTTGTAGCCCTGGTCGCGCAGTTCGGCGATCGCGGCCTTCAGTTGCGGCACCGACGCGCTGATGTTCGGCAGCTTGATGATGTTCGCTTCCGGGCGGGTGGTCAGCGCACCGAGTTCGGCGAGATCGTCGGACCCTTTTTGTTCCGCAGTCAGATAATCAGGGAACGCGGCGATGATGCGGCCGGCCAGCGAGATGTCGCGCGTTTCGACGGCGACGTCCGATGAGCGCGTGAAAGCCTTCACAATCGGGAGCAGCGAGTAAGTCGCCAGAGCCGGCGCTTCGTCGGTAAGGGTGTAGATGATCTTCGGCGTTGTAGACATATCTGATGCGTTGCTTGATGAAATGAAAGACAGAGCGTGGGTAGCGCTGACCAACTTCTAGGCCGCGAGACCGTGAGTATAGGCGTGTTTACCAGAATACGCCTCCAGACCTTGACATAACGGCCGGGATTCGGGTGAGGTCGGACGCGCCGATCCGGCGCCTTTCCGGCCGCCGAATTCGTCTCGCCACAGCGGGGAAAGTGCCGTGCAGCGGGGCTTTTGGCGGTAACTGGGCGTTCGGGGGCATTCGGCACGTCCCGATCGCTCATGGCTTGGCGGGAAAGACCGACGCTTCGTCAAGCGCCGAAACATATCTTTGCTCGCCATGCCAACAATCGCACATGAGCCGCACTATATAAGAGGCAAATGGATATGGATTTGGACACGACAAATTTCGCCGTGCGAGTGTGACTATAGCTGCGGCCGTGACGGCTGTCGGGCGCACTTGGCAGATGCACCCGACAGTTCCAGGCTCATACCACGCGCTGAATCAGTCCAGGGCGGACGTTTCCAGCAAGCCGCGTTTTTCCAGCATTGGCTCGACCGACGCATCGCGCCCGCGGAACGTCTTGAAGGCCGTGGCCGGATCGATCGAATTGCCCACGCTGTAGATCCATTTCAGCAGACGCTCGGCGGTGGCGCGGTCGAACGGATCGCCGGCCTCCTCGAAGGTGGCGTAACCATCTGCCTCCAGCACCTCCGCCCACATGTAAACGTAGTAACCGGCCGCGTAGCTGTCGCCTGAGAACAGATGCTGGAAATGCGACAGGTAATGACGCATGCCGATATCTTCTGGCACGCCGAGCCGGACAGCCTGTTCCGCTTCGAACTGCGCGATATCCACGGGCGCGTTGTCGCTGCGTGCGTGCAAAGCCATATCGATCAGGGCCGGCCCCACATACTGCACGGTCGTAAAGGCCTGATTGAAGCGGCTCGCCGCCTGCAGGCGCTCGAGCAGCGCAGCCGGAATCGGTTCGCCGGTTTCTACGTGACGCGCATGGCGCAACAATACTTCACGCTCCCGCGCCCAGTTCTCGAACAGTTGCGACGGCAGTTCCACGAAGTCTGCGAGCACGTTGGTGCCCGCCAGCCGCTCATAGCGCACGTTCGACATCAGGCCATGCAGCCCGTGACCGAACTCGTGAAACAGCGTGCGGATATCGTCGAAGCTCAAGAGCGTCGGCGAGCCCTTCGCGAAGTTATTGTTGTTCAACACGATCGGCAACGTGCCGCCGTTGCGGCCCGACTGCGAACGCAAGATGCTCATCCACGCACCACTGCGCTTGGTCTGCCGCGCGAAGTTGTCGGCGATGAACACGCCGATCATTTTTCCTTCGGAGTCCATCACTTCCCACAAACGAGCGTCGGGGTGATAGAGCGGAATGCCGTGACGTTCGTTGAAACGCACGCCGAAGAGCCGCGAGGCGCAATCGAACATCGCGGCCTGCATGGCGTCGAGCGAGAAATACGGCTTGACCTGCGCATCGTCGATGGCAAAGCTTTTTTGGCGTACCTTCTCCGACAGATAGCGCCAGTCCCATGCAGCAATCGGCGTCGGCTGGCCGAGTTCGGCGGCCAGCGCATTTAAGCGCTCACGGTCATGTTTTGCCTTGTTGATGGCAGGCTTCCAGGCACGCTGCAGCAGTTCATCGACAGCCGCAACGGAAGGCGCCATGCGATCGGCCAGCTTGTAGTCGGCATAGGTCGCGTAGCCCAACAGCGCCGCCTGCTCCTGGCGCAGCCCCACGATCCGCGCAGCCAGCGGACGGTTGTCGTGCTCGCCTGCGTGGGCACCGCGTGCGCGGCGCGCGCGCCAGACCTGCTCGCGCAGCTCGCGCCGCTCGGAGAACGTCAGAAACGGCTCCGCCAGCGACGGCGACAGCGTGATCACGTAGGTGCCTTCCGGCAAACCGCGTTCACGCGCCGCCTGCAATGCCGCGTCCAGAACGAACGACGGCAGGCCGGCACGCTTGTCAGCCGTAGCCAGCGTCAAGGCAAAAGACGACTCGTCGGCGAGCACGTTCTGGGAGAACTGCGTGGATAGCGCGGCCAGCTCCTCGACGATCGCCGCGAAACGCGCTTTGTCCTGCTTCGCGAGCTTGGCGCCGGCCCGCTCGAAGTCCAGATGCAGACGTTCCAGCAAACGCAGTTGCTCGGTCGTCAGGCCGAGATCATTGCGTTTTTCGTAGAGAGCGTGGAGTCGCGCAAACAAGCCTTCGTTCTGATAGATCGCGCTCGAATGCGCCGCCAGACGCGGCGACAACTCGCGCTCGATCGCCTGCAACGCGGGCGAGGTCTCGCTAGATGACAGGTTGTAGAACAGCATTTCGATGCGGCCCAGCAACTGGCCGCACGCATCGAGCGCCGCCACGCAATTATCGAAGCTCGGCGCTTCAGCGACAGTCGCAATGGCGTCGATTTCGCGCTGATGCTCAAGCATCGCGACGTCGAAGGCGGGTGAGAAATGCTCGGGGAGAATACGATCGAACGGCGGTAAGCCGTAAGGTGTTTGCCAATCTTCGAGTAGAGGATTGGCTTCGTGCGAGAGGGACATGGATGGTTTCCTTAACGCGGGGTCACCATTCTATTCCTCGTCGCGAGGCGCTTGCATCTATCCCATAGAGGTCGGGCTCGGAGCGACCTGCGGCCGGGCAAGGCGCTGCGGCGCTGTGCCAGACACACCCTTTGTAAGCGCGCGTTAAGGTGCAGCCTTCGTTGAAACGACATCCGGATATTCGTAGTCACGGTACTCCGCCCCTTCCCTTACGCATTGAAAACCTGCTGACTCGTAAAGGAAGCAAGCCGGGTTGCCATGGAACACGTTCAACGTCAGTTTCGCAAAGCCTCGCGCACGCGCGTCGCTGATGTATTCATCGAGCAGCACCCGGCCCAGACCCCGTTGACGCAACTCGGTCATCACGTAAATCGAGGCGAGACACGCTGCGCCGTCCATCACCTCCCAGAAGCAATAGCCCACCGGCACGCCGTCTTGCTCCACGACGAACATGCGATCGAGCGCAGAGGTCCACTGCCGCAGATGGCCATGCATCGCATCCTTCCAGCGCGCTTCGTGCTCGGGCTCGATGGTCTGGATGTAATTGAGCTCGCCCTTGTAGACCATCGGCAGATCCGTTGGCCGCGCCTTTCTAACTGTATGTTTCAGATTCAAGCCGCACTCCTTTGGCGGAAGATCACGCGTCTGCCTGGCTGCGCCGGGATGGCACGGACGGCGCATTCTATAGGCGATCCCCGTATCGTGTTGGCGTGATCAATATTCCCACGCAAGGTTGGCTCGACGCGCGATGGTTGCGCGTTCAACGATCCGCACTGCTCAAGGCTCGGCGTCCCAGTAATCGAGCGAATTTTCCTTGCGCTGGATTCCGACGAACGCGCGGGCTGAGCTCGCGCCGCGCACAATTGCCTGGTACTTGCCGGAATCCGGATACTCAACCACCTCCGGATCGTCGCGCGTGCTAATGGACAGATACTTCAACGGCGCCGTGGATGAGTTGATGATCTGATGCGGATATTGCGGACCGGGGGGAATGAAAATGACGTCACCGCCGCGGATCGGCAGTAGCTCCCCGGCCACCCGCAAGGTGCCTTCGCCATCGAGGATCACGAACATCTCCTCCTGCGCGTAATGAAAGTGATAGGGGCATGAGCGCTTGCCCGGCGCGACGATATCGATCGAGGCGCCAAGCTTCTGTGCCGCCGTCCCCGACGCGAGCCGGGTACACAGCGTTTCGTAGAGCGGGGTCCGGACTTCGGCATTCAACTCGACGTCGTCAAAATTTCTGATGAGCTTGGCCGCCAGCTCTTTTACGGTGTCGTTCACGTCTCCTCCGGTCGAAGTTGCGTTAAAAACGTTGCGGGCGCAATGACTACGCCACTATTGTCTGATGTTTGCGATCTGTCCGCCGGGTAAAAATGTCCGCTCGCCCGCGCGGCCGCACAGGGCAACTTTACTTCTGGACTGACGCTGGCAAGCCGTTGCCCCCGCCGCGCAGCCGATCTTGAGATACGTTTTCTTTTTTGCCAAACGTTTGCGTCTTGCATATCAAGTTCCCTCTTCAGTCTGCCGAAAACGCATTCATAGCGTCGACGACACTTAGGGGAGCCTTTTGTGAAGCAGCTTTTGTTTTTCGTGGCCCTTCTCACGTTGGCCGGATGCGCGCAGGTGCCCGCGGTGACCGCGACGCAGCCGCAGAAGCCGCCGGTCAGCAACGAGATCATGAGCTTCACGATCCCGCCGGATGCACTCGGCGCGCGCGATCCGCAACTGACTGCCGTGCTCGCCAAAGCGGGCGCGCTTGCTGCAGCGCAAAAACAACCGACGACCATTCTCGTGACTGCGCTTGGGCAGGACTTCTCCTACCTCAACCAGGCCATCTGGAGAGGCGTGCCTGCGCAACATGCGGTACGGCTGAGCCTCGATAACCTGACGGCCGGCCCGAGCCAGCCGTACAGCGTATCGATCAAGCCAACGCAATAAGGAAGCCGAGTTTATGTATCGCCTAAGCGTACTGGCCGTACTGGCAACGAGCCTGCTGCTGGCTACGTCTGCATTTGCAGGCCAGCCGGGCAGCGCGGCACAACCTGGGGCAGCCGTAACCGTGGCGGCCATACCACCGGCGCCCGCAGCGGCGGACAAGGTGTATCCGCCGCTGCCGACCCTCTCCATGCTGCCGCCGGCAACCGACGACGACGACGAACCGCCGGCCAAGCCGTCGAGCCGAAAAAAGAAGGCCCGCGCCCAGAGCCAAAAATGGATGCAGCCGGTCGCGCGTCTCGTCGTGTCGGACGCATCGCATGCGTACCTCGGCGACATCGAAAAGCAGCTCGATCTTGCGCTGGCCAAGTAACGCCAGCGCTTCAGCACGTCAGCACTAACCGTCATTCCCGAGTATCTGCACAACGCCCACGCCGCACCGGGCTCCATCACTCATCGCCAGTACGCGGAGGTCCAAGCCGTGTCGAACGAAAAACCTGTCGCCGTGACGGCTGTACGCCGTCACGCCACCTATGCGAGCCATGCCGTGCGGCATGCGTTCGCAGCCCTCGTCCTGTCGCTGTTCTGCGGCGCCGCGTATGCGGACGATTGCTTTAATCAGGCCGCCGCGTACCAGGGGGTCAATCCTTCCGTGCTGCGCGCCGTCGCATGGTTCGAATCGAAGGGCGACGCGAGCGCCATCAACCGCAACGCGAACGGCTCGATCGATGTCGGCCAGTTGCAGATCAACTCGATCCATTTCGGCGATCTAGCCCGCCAGGGCGTCCCCCACCGCGCCCTCACCGATCCTTGCATCAACGTGTACGTGGCGGCATGGCTCCTCAAGCAGAAGATGGTGAAATACGGCAACACCTGGCGCGCGATCGGTGCGTACCACTCGGAATCCCCGAGGCTGCGCGACGCTTATGCGCGAAGCATTCAGAAGATCCTTGTGATGTGGGGTGAATTGCAGGTTGCGCAGAAAGAGGAATAGCCGGGGGGTCGGCCGACCAAGGTGTGGCAGGGTTTGGGCGGCCGGGCTTAGGTTACGTTTGTCATATTGCTGAGGATGGTGGAACAGCGATTGCTGCCTGCTCTATACCTCCACTCCTGTTAGGGAGATCAACATGACGAGCCCGCCCCGCGACACAGACCAAGCGTCAAATCCGCCCGCTGACGAACCTGCGCCGCCGCTATCGATACCGATTGGCGACGCCATTCCCACGCCTGTCGAGCCCGGCCTTGACCAACCGCTCCCCGAGAAGCCGGCGGAAGAGTCGGAAGAGCAGAAGCCTTAAGGCGGGACGACGCGGCACGATATATATTGGTTGCGTCCACGACACTACATCCGCGTTATCCGGCTCCTGGCGCAAATGTTGCGAGACAGCGCGGACAATTCAGCGCACACTGAGTGGAGGCTCGGACATTTCGCCGGGCACACACGCAAAAGGGAGTCCTGTCATGGCAAAAGGTCAAATGCGCAGCAATCGGGAAGTCAAGAAACCGAAGCAGGACAAGAAGTCCGCTCCGGCCACTTCGCCCACGGGCGCGCCGCCCATCCGGGTGACGCCGGCTTCGTCAGCAACTACGAAGAAGCATTAAGCCAAGGTCGATCAGGACTCAGGCTAATTACAGTCCGGTAATGCGTGTGGCGACCGGCGGAAATGGGTGCCACACGCGATCCACCAACAAGTCCATTCAATCGCGCTCAACCAGGCTGCCTGGCACGCACTGCATCCGCGATTGGGCGAGCAGGTTCCCCTCTTTCCAGGCGTGCGATCGCAGCGGCCGAAATCGACTGATTGGTGTTGGTCGCACTGCCTCGCCGCACGTTCGGGCGATAGACCGGGGTGCCCTGCGTAAAAGGTTCGCCACTCAATGAACAGACACCCTTGCGGCGGGCTGAGCGCAAAGTCCAGGTCTGCTCGCCATATCTGCCTGAAGTCGCGTCGGCCCAGGAAACCACGATAGAGGTGGGTGAAAGACGCTCCAGTATCTCAACGCATACGGAGTTTCGTATGGAGTTCCGAGGTTTGTAATCCGATACCGCCGAAGCCCAACGGACTTCGGCATCCTTAACGGCCAAAAGCAATGACATTGGAGCAAGCGAGGCCAGCATTTGCAGCCACCGTTGATCGTCCGCACTGCGGCCCATGTGTCCCATGTCCATGGTCTCGCCTCCTCATTGCGCAGAAGTCCTACATATTCTCGCGGATCATCGCGAACACATCAGCGGACTGTCCTTGCAGCATCGCTTTTGCTGAATACAGGACCATTCCGTACGCAGACCCCCACTCGATCTTGGGCGGCATCACGAGCGTCATTGTGTCTACCTTGACGTTCAGAAGCGCGGGCCCAGGCTGGTTCAACCAGGTGATGACGGCCTCTTCGAGTTCATCGGATTTCGACACCGTGCGCCCCCAGAATCCAATCACCTCGGCGACCTTACCGAAGTCCGGGTTTTGCAGACCTGTATAGAGTGGCAGCATGCCTTCGGACTTCTGCTCGATGTCGATAAATCCCAGCTTGCCGTTATCGAACACAACCACCTTGATGGGCAACTTCTCCTGCACTGCCGTCATCAGTTCACCGAACAGCATGGCGAGACCACCATCGCCGGACATGGAAATCACCTGGCGTCCAGGCTGGCACTTCTGCAGCCCCAATGACATAGGCAGGGCCGCTGCCATCGTGCCGTGCAGCAGACTCGAAAACACCCGGCGTTGTCCATTCGTCTGGATATGCCGATAAAGCCACACAGTGGGCGTCCCGTCGTCGGCGCAGAAGATGGCATCGCTCGCGGCGTGCCGGTTGATCAACTCGGTCAGATAAATGGGAGGAATCGTCCCGCGATCGGACGCCACGGCCTTCGACCGGTGGGTTTCGAGCGCATCGGCATGCCGCGCGACGAGCTTGTCGCGGAACTCGGTTGACGTACGCGGTTTAAGGCGTGGCAGCAACGCCGCCATGGTGGACTTGATATCTCCAACCAGCCCTAGCGTGACCGGATGACGGCGGCCGAGATGGTCGGGTGCGAGGTCGATCTGAACGATCTTGGCCTTCTCCGGGTAGAACTGCCGCCACGCGAAGTCGGCGCCTAGCATCAGCAAGGTATCGCATTCGGATACCGCCAAATAGCCGGCCTCCCCTCCGATAATGCCGGTCATGCCGACGTTGTACGGATTGTCGTGCTCAAGCACGTCCTTGGCGCGGGACGTGTGGGCAATAGGCGCCCTGAGTTGCTCGGCTACCGCGAGGATTTCCGCATGGGCGCCGCGACATCCTGACCCGCCATAGATTGCGATCCTGTCGCCTGAATTAAGAATTTCAGCGACACGGTCGAGGTCTGCGTCATTTGGCCGGACGAGGGGCACGTTCGTGTGGACCGAATACGGGACGTCATCGCTCGCACTGGCATGGGCGATATCGACTGGCACGATCAGCACGGCCACGCCACCCTTTGCAATAGCGGTCTGACAGGCAATCACCGTTTTGCGCCGGGCTTGCTCCGGCGTGATGATCATGTCGCAGAACACGCTGCACGACCCGTAGATCGCCTTGAAGTCGACTTCCTGCGGAAAGTTAAAGCCGATTTCCTCGCTCGCCACCTGGGTTGCGATCAGAATGACCGGCGCCCGATTACGGTTGGCGTCCACCAGGCCGTTAATGAAGTGAAGACTGCCGGGGCCGCAGCTTCCCGCAACGGCCGTCAGGTTGCCGGTCAACATGGCTTCGCCTTCGGCAGCGAACGCGCCCGCCTCCTCGTGGCGCACATGGACCCACTCGATGTCGCTCTCGTTGATGTGATGAGCGATGAGATTCAGCGTGTCGCCTACGATTCCGTAGCAGTGCTTGACGCCTGCCGCGGCGAGTGTGTCCACAATAATCTCGGCAACTTTCTTGCTCATGTCCGCGCTCCTGAGGGTGATCCATGCATGCAGTGATCGACCACCGTGAGTTGCGGGCCCCGAGTCGGTCGCTCTCAGTCGCGCTCATTCCAACGGTTGGACGAATTTTCATTTTGCATGGAGGCCTTATGAGCAGATATCACCCCGATGGGGGATCGCGTCATGAAGGCAGCTTCATGGATGCAAAGGGCCGCTTTTCAGCGGCCCGTGACGTATGTGAGCTTTTACACTTCGAGAAGCATGCGGGTAAGGCCGCCTACTCCCACCCCTGATACCCGGCTGGCTGCACCGGATTGCCATAACCGGGGGGATATGGGCGCCGATATTCAGGCGGCGTGTAAGGCTGGCTATACGCCGGATAGGCAGGGGGGCGGGCGACGATGATGACCGGTTGCGCCGTGGCTTGTGCGGGCGGCCGCGGTACGTAGGTGGACTGCGCGTAACCGGGAGGGTACTGCGCCGGCGCGTACTGGGTAGCCTGAGCGGGTCGAGGAGGGGGCGGCGGCGCGTAGGCCTGCCCGTACTCAGGCTCCTGGGACTCTGCCGGCATCTGGCGATAGGCCGGCGCCGCCGCGTATTGCTGAGATTGCTGGTTCTGCACCGGCTGGACCGGTAAATACGGTGGTTCCTCAGAGGCCTGCCGCTGCTGCGGTTGGACTGGCAGTGCGCGTTGAGCGACCTGTGGCTTCTGGATCTCCGCCGCCTGCGCATCGTCATGACTTTGGCTTCCTTCCGGTAGCGGCGCCATGACTTGCTCAGGGACTTGCTTGGGCGGCGCGACGTCTGCGGAAACTTGCCTGGGTAGCGGGACTTGTGCGGAAATCTGCTTGGGCGGCGTGACTCGCGCAGAGACCCGCTTCAGCGGCATGACTGGCGCGGAAACCTGCTTCAGCGGTGCGACTTGTAAGGAAGGCTGCTTCAGCGACGCGACTTGTAAGGAAGCCTGCTTCGGCGGCGTGACTCGTACGGAAACCTGCTTCAGCGGCGCGACTCGTACGGAATCCTGCTTCGGCGGAGTGATTCGTGCAGAAACCCGCTTTAGCGGCATAACTGGCGCGGAAACCTCCCTTAGTGGCGTGGCTTGCACATTAACGCGCTTCGGCGGCGTGGCTGGCGCAGAAACCTGCCTTAGCGGCGTGGCTGGCGCAGAAGCCCGTTTCGTTGGCGTGAAGTGCGCTGGTTCCGGCTTCTGCGGCGCAGGCATGACCTGGGTGAAAACCTGCTTCGACGGATGCCTCACCTCGTCATCCAACGTAGCATACGGTTTTGAGTCTTCCCTCGCCCGCGCGTTATAGCCGATGAAATACGCGTAGCGCAGGTCTTTCAGGTGCGTCCGGTTGTCTGCATCAGCCGTGATGCGCTCTTCGCCGCGATCGAGGGACGCATCAACGGTGGCGTCGTCGTACGCCGATTGAAGATCATCGGCACGGACAGGATCCGAATGCAGCAAGCTCGTAGAGGACATCAGAGCGGCTGCCATCGCTACAAACAATTTTTTTTCCATACTTCACCTCGGAATTCCTTGCGACACGCCGTCCGGGTTCGCCAATTTCCGAACAGGACTCTGAGCCGCATCTCCAGGATATCGACGTTTTTTCGCAGGTCCTGAAGGGTCCAACGTATCGTGTCCGGGTATACCCGGGCGACAGGCCAAGCCTTTGAGATACAGTTGGTGTGCCCTCGGGCGCGAGAGGAAAGCCCCCCTTCTTCGGTGCTATGGCGATGCGAAATCTTGCAGGCAGTGAGACCATGATGTGAAGTAGTACTTACGTTGACAGTTCGGAAAAGCGATCGGCGTCGGACAGATGGATTCCGCGGGCAAACTTTACCGGTCGCGGGCGAAGGCGCACCGCTTCGCCGCACTGGGCGCTTGTTCCCGCAGCCCGTTGACGCGCCTGACACGCGAACTCGCCAGTTTTTGCGACAATAGCGCCTTTGCCGCGCCAGCTCGCGCCGCTGATCCCAGGTAGGCCTTGGGACGCGCCGAGGTCAAGGATGCGGTTCGCAACCCCATACGACCGACCGCGGTCCGCTCCATGGCACTCCCCCATATCGAACCCCTGTATTCCTTTTCCGGCCTGTTCGTCGGCTTCCTCGTCGGACTGACGGGCGTCGGCGGCGGCTCGCTGATGACGCCTATCCTGGTCCTGCTGTTCAAGGTCCACCCCGCCACCGCCGTCGGCACCGATCTGCTGTACGCCGCCACCACCAAGGCGACCGGCACGCTGGTGCACGGCCTGAAGGGTTCGGTGGACTGGCAGGTGACCATGCGGCTTGCCGCCGGCAGCGTCCCCGCCGCAACCGTGACGCTGATCCTGTTGCACCGCTACGGAATGGATACGCCGGGCGCGGGCCGGTTGATCCAGATCGTGCTCGGCGCAGCCTTGCTGATTACGTCGTTGGCGCTGGTGTTCCGGCCGCAGCTCGCCAAGCTTGGGGCGGGCCGTCAAAGCTCGCTCACCCAGGGCCGCACGCTCGGCCTGACCGTGCTGACCGGCGCGGTGCTGGGGGTATTGGTGTCGCTGACTTCGGTGGGCGCGGGGGCGATCGGCGTGACGGTGCTGTTGCTGCTGTACCCGCGGCTGCCGACCACGCGTATCGTCGGCTCGGACATCGCCCATGCCGTGCCGCTCACGCTGCTCGCCGGTGCCGGCCATTGGCTGCTCGGCTCGATCGACTGGTCGATGCTGCTGTCTTTGCTGGTGGGCTCGCTGCCGGGCATCGCGATTGGCAGCTACCTGTCCGCCCGCGCACCCGACGCGCTGCTGCGCAATGTCCTCGCCGCCACGCTAACGCTGGTCGGCGTGAAGCTGGTGATGTCCTGACGCGCAGGCTGGGCGCCTGCGCAAACCGCACCGTACAGGCCGCCGGCGCGGCCAGCCCGCGCAGACCGCTATTTGAAGAACCGGCAGGTCAAGTCGGCTTCGAACTGCCGCACCCAATAGCCGGCGTCGTCGGCACGATAAGACTGCGCCCAGCGGCCGCGCCGCACCGTCACGATCCGGCGGAGATGATCGATATCGTCCGGATCGGGCGACCCGGTGATTTCAAAGTGCGCCGGCGCGAAGCCGTGCCGTGCGCATACCAGTTCGAAGGCTGCCCGATCGCCGATCGGCAGGTCCGCATAGCGCTGAAAGGTCGTGTCCATTTCGGTTCCCCCGGGTTCACTCCGGTTCTCAGCCTTCACAGTACGCCTGAACCTGGGAAATTTGTGTGTCACAACGCACTACGCGTATAGCTCGCGTCGGCCAGCCTCGTGGCGCCATCCGCAGCGTCGAGGCTGCCCAGAAACAAAGCGGGCCCCGGCGCATTGCCGGGGCCCGCTTTGGGCATACTGAGCCCCCTTACCTGGCGCTCCGCACCAGGCCCCCCCGAGGGGGAGCAAGAAAACTTGGGGCGGCCCGGCGTTTTCCTGGGAGCACGGACGCGCTCAGTAGCTTGTCATCTTCAGGACGCCGGAGCCCGGGTCCGCAGGAGTCTCGCTCGTCTGCAGACCGGCGCCGGGTAGTGCGGCACGCGCGCCACGGCCGGTCAGCCCGGCCGCGACGATGATGCGCGCGGCATCCGTCAGTTAGTTACCGCCACCGTTCGGCAGCACCACCGTCAGCTTGTTCGACACCGACGTCACGCCGTCGACACCCTTGGCGACGTCGCCGGCCTTGTCGATCTGGCTTTGGTCAGGCACCGAACCCGTCAGTGTCACCGCGCCACCGCGAGCACGCACAGAGATGCTCGACACGTCGATACCCTGAGCCTTGGCCAGCGCGCCGCGTACTTTGCGACCCAGTTGGCGGTTCTCTTTCTTCATCGCCTTGGCGCTCGGAGCGGCCATTGCACCGCTAGCCATTGCATCGCTTGACTGTGCGTACGTGTTGCACGCGATAACCACCGCCACCACACCACCCAGCGCCTTCAGAAAATCGACCGATTTCATGATTTCTCCTGTTTACTTCGGTTATGACCGCATCTAACAAGCGGCTTCGTTACGACTTCGGGCGGCCGTCGCGGCGCGCGCATACGCGCGGCTGGGCCACGGCCGATTGGGGCTTCGACACGGGTGCGAGAGGCGAGAGATGCTGGGCTGGGCCATCGCATTGCGATGCACCAGCCGGCGAGCCGCGAAGTCCGCCAACGCGCCCGGTTCTACTTTGTCGCGCCGGGTCGCGCTGCGCAAACGTTGAATCGCGGCAGCGATGCACAATTTAATCTACACGCGCCAGAAGCGCAAAGGGTTTAGCGAAGGACACCGGCCACCCGATGCGTCCGGCCCACACTCGATTCGCGCCTTGGCCCCCTGATTCACGTTTTGTTACGGGTTTGTGGAACCGCACCCGCGCCGTACCTGCCGCCGCGGCATCAATCTCATGTACCATCGGCGCGAGTACGCCGCCTGGCGCGGCAGCCCCGCCTCCCAGAGGGCCAAGCGGTGCCCCGTCGGGCAAACCGGGCCGCCGCCGCGCGCCGCAACGCGGTCTGCCGCCGGCCTGAGTCCACTCCATTCACCGAACGACCGTAGCCGTCACGCCAATCCAATGAAGCCTCCCACCGGCCGCAAACCTGCCCGCCTCGTCGCCCGTTTCGTGGCGATATCCTGGCGCGATCTGGCAGTGTCGTTCGGTCCGATCCTGTTGATCAGCGCCGCCGCCATCTGGGTCGCCGTGCGCCTGATCCAGCCTGCTCCGCCCGATACCCTGACGATCACCACCGGTCCCGAAGGCAGTTCGTTCTGGAATGCCGCGCAGAAATACAAGGCGATTCTCGCGCGCAATCGCATCACGCTCAAGGTGCTGCCCTCGGAGGGCTCCGCCGACAACCTCCAGCGCCTCGCCAACCCGAACAGCAAGGTCGACGTGGGCTTCGTGCAGGATGGCGTGGCGCCTGGCCCGGTGCCGGCCGGCCTGATGTCGCTCGGCAGCGTGGCCTATGTGCCGCTCGCCATCTTCTATCACGGCCCCACCGTCACGCGGCTGTCCGAATTCAAAGGCCTGCGCCTTGCGATCGGCGCTGAGGGCAGCGGCACGCGCGAGCTGGCGTTGGCGCTCCTGAAGGCCAACGGCATCGAACCGGGCGGCAGCACCAAACTGCTGCCGCTATCCGGTGACGATGCCGCTAAGGCGCTGGTTTCGGGCCAGGTCGATGCGGCCTTCCTGACCGGCGATTCCGCGCAGCCGCCGGTGATGGGCAAGCTTTACCGCACGCCCAACGTGCAGTTCTACAATTTCACCCAGGCCGAAGCGTATGCCCGGCGCTTTCCGTACCTGACGCAGATCCAGCTGCCGATGGGCGCCTTCGATCTCGGCAAGAACCTGCCGCCGGCGCCGATCCAGATGGTCGCGCCGACCGAGGAACTGGTGGCACGCGACTCGCTGCATCCGGCGCTCTCCGATCTGCTGATCGAAGCGGCCCGCGAAGTACACGGCAAGGCCAACGTGATGCAGCATGCGGGCGAGTTCCCGGCGCCGCTCGCGCACGACTTTCCGATCAGCGACGACGCCGCACGCTACTACAAGTCCGGCAAGAGTTTCCTGTACCGGATCCTGCCGTTCTGGCTCGCGAGCCTCGCCGACCGCCTGCTGGTGGTCGTGGTGCCGCTGATCGTGCTGCTGGTGCCGGCGCTGCGGTTGGTGCCGGCGCTGTATGCGTGGCGCGTGAAATCGCGGATCTACCGCTGGTATGGCGCGCTGATCGCCATCGAACGCAGCGCGCTCAGCGACACCTCGGCCGAGGAGCGCCAGTCGCTGATCGAACAGCTCGATGTGATCGAGGAATCGGTCAACGGACTGAAAATGCCGCTCGCCTACGCTGACCAGTTTTATGTGCTGCGCGAGCATATCGGCTTCGTGCGCGATCGGCTGACGCACGGGGGTGAACATCCCGTGGAGGAGGCACGTCCGTCGGTGCAGGCAGAAAGTCCGCAGGACCTCGCTGCCCCGGACGAGCCGTCCACCACAACGCATCACGCCGCATGACAGGAACGAAGGTGCGGCGAAGCCGCCACGCAACAGTCGCTTAACAAGCCGGCAACGATTCCGGGGCGCCTGATATCAGCGCATTTCAGCAAGCGCTGAGGACGATCCGGTACTGCACAGGGCTCCGGCTCCGCGTAAGATCACGACAAACTGGATGGTTTAGCAGACGCGTGTGAAAGACGCGCCTGACCGACGCGCAGCAGCCCCGCATCAGCTACCGCTCCATCCAGATCCGAGCAATCCGGGAGACATTTATGACCGATGGCATCGACGCCACGCAACCGTTGTGGTTTTACGACTTCGTCTCGCCGTTCACATACCTGTTGCTCGAGCAACATGACAAATGGCCGGGCTTTCCGTTCGGCGTCACGCCGGTTGTACTGAGCGATCTGTATCAGCATTGGGGCCAGCGCGCCTCTTACGGCGTGCCCGCCAAGCGCGTGTTCATGTACCGTCACGCGCTGTTTCGCGCGGATCAGCTTGGCATTCCGTTCAAGATGCCGCCGGCCCATCCGTTCGATTCGACTAAGGCTTTGTTGCTCGCCGTCGCGGCCAAGGCGGACATCAACTGCGTGCGGGAGATCTTTCGCTTTATCTGGCGCGAGGGGCGCGACCCGTCGAGCGACGAAAACTTTGCCGAGTTGTGCGAACGGGTCGGTTTTCCGGACGGCCCCGAGCTGATCCAGCATGAAGAGGTCAAGGCGCAATTGCGCCGCAACACGGCCGATGCGATCGCGCTGGGTGTGTTCGGTGTGCCGACCTTCTGGCTCAACGATCAGTTGTTCTGGGGCGAAGACGCGCTGCCGATGGTGCTGTACTGTGCGCGCACGCCGAACTGGCTGGAGTCGAAGGAAGTGAAGCGGATCAGTTCGCTGCCGTCCGGGCTGAAGAGCTGAAGACCAAAGGACTGATCCGTCTGGCAAGCTGAAAGCTGGATGTTAGCCCGCTCGCAGTGCATCGAAGCGGCGTGTTAGGGCCACGCTGCCCGCGCATGCCCCTGTCCGGCGTGTGATTCCGGCCATACCGCGCCTGCTATGGCGGGCGCACGCCAAACGGGCCTAAGGTTATAGACTTCACGCCCCGCTTCGCGAGCCGCCCGGGTGGGGGCTCCGAACAAGGCACCTCCTGAGTCTGATCCGCGCACCTGATCCATGGACGACACTGCCACTTCCCTCGATATCTGGCTCGTGCGCGTGCTGCGTACGCTGCTCGTCGAGCGCAGCGTCACGCAGACCGCGCTGCGCCTGAACCAGACCCAGCCCGCGATCAGCACCGCGCTGCGCAAGCTGCGCGAGACGCTGAACGACCCGATCCTCGTGCGCGGCAAATCCGGCATGGTGCCCACGGAATACGGCGCATCGCTGCTGCCATCCGCGCAACAGGTGCTGCGCGAAGTCGATTTTGTCGCGACGCCCCACGGCGACTTTGATGCGGGCCGCTCGCGCCGCACCTTTCGGGTCGCAGCGCCCGACTATCTGAACGATTTCTTCATGCCGACCGTGATCGCGCAATTCCGCGAGGCGGCGCCGCACGCGCGTCTGGAAATCGAATCGCTGACCCCTACGCTCGACCACTCGGCCGCGCTCGATGCCGGTGAACTGGATCTCGTGATCGGCAACTGGCCGAAGCCCGATACGCGCTTTGAGAAAAGCGATCTGTTCGCGGATACCGTGGTGTGTCTGATGCGTGCGGACCATCCGCTCGCGCAGGCTCCGATGACGCGGGAAACCTACCTGGCGGCCCCGCATCTTGCGCCGACGCCCTACAGCGGCGCCAGCGGCGGTGCGATCGATACCGGCTTTGCGCGGGCCCGCGCCGAGCGGCGCATCGTGACGACGTTGCCCTACTTCGGCCTCGTGCCGCAAACGCTGCTGCAATCGGATCTGATCTTCACGACGACGCGCCGCTTTGCGACGCACTACGCGAACATCCTGCCGCTCGCGGTGGTCGACGTGCCGATTCCGTTTCCGCGCATCAAGTGCTATCAGTTGTGGCACCCGCAGCCGGACCGCCCGAGCGATGTTGGCTGGTTGCGAACGTTGATGTCGCAGGTATCGGAACGGCTGGTGGCGCAGAAGACACGGCGGGTGAAGCGGGCTGCCGCGGTGGAGAAAGTTTCGGCGTAAGCACGCCACGGACGGAGCCGCGTCAACTCCGATCAAGCTTTCGAGCAAACGCCCATGCGGACGTCCGCTCAAACGCCCATTCAAACGCTCACGCAAACCTCACGCGATATCAGCGCCGCCACGGGCCGCACCGTCTGCCGCGAGCGCACCTGCAACAACTCGGCGCACACGGCCACCGCGATCGACTGCGGCGCCTTGTCGACGATGCCGCCCACGCCGATCGGACAAGTCATCTCCTCCAGCCGTTCCGGATCCACGCCGCGCTCGAGCAGCCGCCGCTCGAACTTCACGCGCTTGGTCTTCGAGCCGATCATGCCGAAGTAGGTGAAATCGCGCCGCCGCATGATGCGCGCGGCGAGCGAAAAATCGAGCGCGTGATTGTGTGTCATGACGAGGAAGTACGCGCCGGCCGGTGCGGTGTCGACGATTGCGTCGGGCGTGTCGGTGGCCTCGACCTGCACGTTGGCGGGGACTTCGTCAGGGAACAGTTCGTCACGCTCGTCGACCCACTGCACGACGCACGGCAGGCTCCCCAGCAAGGTGATAAGCGCATGCCCGACGTGGCCAGCGCCGAACAGCACGATGTGCATTGGTGTCGGGCGCGACACAGCATGGCTGCTGCGCCGGCCGATCTGAACGAAAGAAGGCAAGTCCATCGCGAGCATTCCGGTAGCGCTTCGGTTATTGACGGGGTGCGGCGGTGGCGGCACGCACGGCCACGACGGCCTTCAGGATCTCTTCGCTCGTCGCGGGCGCGTTCAGCGGCGGATTGACCTTGTAGTCACCCACGCTCGCCACCGCGTCACGGACCGCGAAGAACACCGAGAACGGCAGCAGCAGCGGCGGCTCGCCGGTGGCCTTCGAGCGGTGAATGCTGTCCTCCGCATTCCGGTTCTTGAAGAGCCTCACGCGGAAATCCGGCGGCGTATCGTTGACGGTCGGAATCTTGTAGGTGGACGGTGCATGCGTCATCAGCTTGCCGCCGGGGTTCCACCACAGCTCTTCGGTCGTCAGCCAGCCCATGCCCTGGATAAAGGCCCCTTCCACCTGGCCGACATCGAGCGCCGGATTCAGCGAATCGCCCACGTCGTGCAGCGCATCGGCGCGCAGCACGCGCATTTCGCCGGTCAGCGTGTCGATCACGACTTCCGACACCGCTGCGCCATACGAGTAGTAGTAGAACGGCCGACCCTGGAGCTTCGACTGATCCCAGTACAGCTTGGGCGTCGCGTAGAAGCCGTCCGACCACAACTGCACGCGGGCGAGATACGCCTTCGCGATGATCTCTTCGAACGGCACGACGGCGTCGCCCACCGCCACGCGGTCGTGACCAAAGCGCACGCTTGCGGCGCTCACCCCACCCGCGCCGTAATGAACCGCGGCAAAAGCGGCGAGGCGCTCGCGCAACTGGCGCGCGGCGTCCTGCGCAGCCTTGCCGTTCAGATCGGAGCCGGTCGAGGCGGCCGTCGCTGACGTATTCGCCACCTTGCTGGTGTCGGTTGCCGTGACGCGCACGCGGTTAAAGCTGATGCCGAGTTCGTGCGCGACGACCTGGGCGACCTTCGTGTTGAGCCCCTGGCCCATCTCCGTGCCGCCGTGGTTCACCAGCACCGAGCCGTCGGTATAGATGTGCACCAGCGCGCCGGCCTGGTTGAAGTGGGTCACGTTGAACGCGATGCCGAACTTCACCGGCGTGAGCGCCATGCCCTTCTTCAGCACTTCGTTGTTCGCGTTGAACTCCTGGATCTCAGCGCGACGCGCACGGTAATCGCTCGTCGCTTCCAGCTCGTCGATCAGTTCGTGGATTACGTTGTCTTCGACCACCTGCCCGTACGGCGTCTGATTCCGCTCGGTCTTGCCGTACAGATTGCGGCGGCGCACGTCGAGCGAATCTTCGCCCAGCGAGCGCGCGATGTTGTCCATGATGTATTCGATCGCGAACGCACCTTGGGGGCCGCCGAAGCCGCGGAACGCGGTGTTCGACTGCGTGTTGGTCTTGCCGCAGAAGCCGTCGATCGTCACGTCTGACAGCCAGTACGCGTTGTCGAAGTGGCACAGCGCACGCGTCATCACGGGACCGGACAGGTCGGCGGAAAAGCCGCAGCGCGAGGTCATGTCCACGCTCACGCCGTCGATCACGCCCTTGTCGTCGTAGCCGACTTCATACGTATAGTGGAAATCGTGGCGCTTGCCCGTGACCATCATGTCGTCGTCGCGGTCCGGACGCAGCTTCACCGGACACAGCAGCTTCCACGCGGCAATCGCGGCACAGCAGGCGAACAGGCCAGATTGCGATTCCTTGCCGCCGAAGCCGCCGCCCATCCGGCGGCATTCCACCAGCACGTTGTGCGACGGCACGTGCAGGGCGTGCGCTACCAGGTGCTGCATTTCGGTCGGGTGCTGGGTCGAACAGTAGACGTGCATGCCGTCATCGTCCTTCGGCACCGCATACGAAATCTGGCCTTCCAGATAGAACTGCTCCTGACCGCCGAGCAGCATTTCGCCTGAGTCGTGGTGCGTCGCACGCGCGATCTTCGCGCCGGCATCGCCGCGGGCGAGCTTCATGGGCGGCAGTACGTGCTGATTCGCGGCGCGTGCCTGTTGCGCGGTGAGGATCGCCGGCAGTTCTTCGTAGACAACGTCGCCGCGGCGCGCGGCAAGCCGGGCCACTTCATGCGAAATCGCCACGACAATGAACATCGGCTGACCGACATACTGCACCACACCGTCCGCAAGGATCGGATCGTCGCCATGAATGATCGGGCCCACATCGTTCACGCCAGGAATGTCCTGCGCCGTGAAGACGGCGACCACGCCCGGGGTCGCACGCACCTTGTCGAGCGACATCGAGACGATCTTCGCGTGCGCTTTCGACGACAGGCCCAGCGCGGCGTGCAGCGTGCCGGCGAGCACCGGGATGTCGTCGGTGTAGGTGGCGCGACCGCTCACATGCAGATGCGCGGATTCATGCGGCCGCGAGATATGCACCTGGGTGAAATTGTCAATGCGATCGTCGATGTCCTGAACGTCTTTCAGGAACGGTTCTGCTTGCTGATTCATTCTGGTAATTCTCCGTATCCGTGACGGGTTCAGGCGTTCGCGCCGGCGGGTTCCACTGCGCGTACATCAAGCGCGGATTTGGGCAGCGGATTGTGCGGACGGGTTTCGAGCCAGAAGCGATACAACGTGTTCTTCGCCGCGTCGAGACGGTAGTTGCTGGTGGCGCGCATGTCGGAGAGCGGCGCGTAGTCGTTGCCCAGCGCGATCATTGCCGCCTGCGCGGTGGCTTCGTGCCATTCGGCGTCGCGCAGCACGGCTTCGGCGTACGTGGCACGTTTTGAGGTCGCGGCCATACCGCCGAAGGCAATGCGCGGTTCGCGGATTGTGTCGCCGTCGGCAATGAACGAGAACGCCGCGCAGACCGCCGAGATGTCCGAATCGAAGCGCTTGGAGAGCTTGTAAGTGCGGAACTGCAGGTTCTGGCGCACGCCGGTGCGGGTCGGCACCTTCAGGCCGACGACAAACTCATGCTCGGCCATGTCCTTCTTCTGGTACGCGAGGTACAGGTCTTCGAGCGGCATTTCACGTTCGATCTCGCCGCCACGCACCACCACGTGCGCGCCGAGTGCGATCAGGCCAGGCATCGAGTCGCCGATCGGCGAGCCATTCGCAATGTTGCCGCCGAGCGTGCCGGCGTTGCGAATCGGCAGCGAGGCGAAACGTTTCCACATCTCGGTGAGTTCCGGATAGTGCTTCGCGAGCTCTTCGTAGGCCGCCTCGACGCTCACGCCCGCGCCGATCTCAATCCAGTCGCTGGAGACCTCGATGCGCTGCAAGGCTTCGATCTGCCCGACATAGACGATGTTGCCCAGCTCGCGCATCTGCTTGGTGACCCACAGGCCGATGTCGGTGCTGCCGGCGAGGATACGCGTGGCCGGTTGGGCGGCCTTGATCTGAGCAAGCGCTGCGACCGTGCGCGGCGCGTCGAACTGCTGGCCGGCGAATTCGTAGTGGAAGGTCTCGCCGCGTTTGAGCGTGGCGAGCTTTGCCGACAGCGCGGCTAGGTCCACGGGCGCCTTCGGAGCCGGCGCTTCGAACATGCGCACAGCCGCGTCGACGATCGGCCGATAGCCGGTGCAACGGCACAGGTTGCCGGTCAGCGCGTTGCTGATGTCGTCGCGCGAGGGCACCGTCTTGTTGGCACAGCTATGTTCGTGGCCATGCTTTTCGTACAGCGACCACATCGACATCACGAAGCCCGGCGTGCAGAACCCGCACTGCGAGCCGTGGCATTCGACCATCGCCTCCTGCACCGGATGCAGCGAGCCGTCGGGCTGGCGCAGGTCCTCGACCGTGAAGAGGGCCTTGCCGTCCAGAGTAGGCAGGAACTGGATGCAGGCGTTAACCGCCTTGAAGTTGACACCGCCTGCTTCGTCGCGCTCGCCGACCACGACGGTGCACGCGCCGCAGTCGCCTTCGGCGCACCCTTCCTTGGTGCCGGTGCAGTGCGCATCTTCACGCAGGTATTGCAACACGGTGCGGGTGACGGGCGCATTCGTGATCTCGCGGATCGCGTTGCGGTGGTAGAAGCGAATCGGCTGGGTCATGTCTCGTACTCTTCGGTTGTTCTCTGTCCGTGGGGACAATGCTGCAGTGACGATTCGAACGCTATCACCGTCAATATCTGCAACCCATAGCGAGAGGCGCATGCGGGACATATCGTTGGGACGATAAAGAGATGAGTTTGGCGCGTATGACGCTTATATCGAGGACGTTAAATCGATGACTTTTCCATCTAAATACGCTATTTCGGCCATCTCGCTCAAGCTCCCGGTGAGTCCAAGGGACGGAATCGCGTCGAAATCCACCCTTTATATCGATCCGACACTGTATTTCTGCCGCGAATAATATTGAGCAATCCCTGCAAGGGAATCGGTTCCATGGGAAAATCACGGCTTCCCGCCGTTTTCAAGTATCGTTTTCCCCATGTCCGCTCACTCAGCCATACCGCGCAGCGAATTTGCGACGACCCTGCAGATCATTCCGGTCGTTTTTTTCACGTTTATTTGCTACCTGACCATCGGGATTCCGCTGGCGGTGCTGCCAGGCTACGTCCACGACGATCTCGGCTTCAGCGCGATCATCGCCGGGGCGGCGATCAGCGTGCAGTACCTGGCGACCCTCGCCTCACGCGCCCTGGCGGGCCGCTCGGCCGACACGCTCGGCCCGAAACGGACCGTGGCAATCGGGCTGATCGGCTGCGGCACGAGCGGTGTGATGCTGCTGATCGCCGTGTTATGCGGACACTGGGCGGGGCTCAGCCTGGCGCTGCTGGTGTTGAGCCGGCTGGTGCTCGGTTTCGGCGAAAGCCTGTGCGGGACTGGGGCGATTCTGTGGGGGATCGGCCGCGTAGGCGTGTCGCACAACGCGCGCGTGATCTCGTGGAACGGCATTGCCACCTACGGCGCGCTGGCGATCGGTGCGCCGCTCGGCGTGGCGATTGCGCATTTGATCGGCTATGCGGCGCTCGGCATCGTGGTGATCGTGCTGGCGGCCCTCGGCTACTATCTCGCGCGGCACATCGCACCCGTGCCTGTCGTGCACGGCGAGCGGATGTCGTATCGCAGCGTGTTCATGCGGGTGCTGCCGCATGGCATTGGCCTCGCGCTCGGCTCGGCCGGCTTCGGCTCGATCGCCACTTTCATCACGCTGTTCTACGCCGCGCGGCATTGGCCGAATGCGGCCCTCTCACTGACCGTGTTCGGCACGCTGTTTATCGGCGCACGCCTGCTGTTCGCCAATACGATCAAGACGTATGGCGGCTTTCGGGTGGCTATTGCGTCGTTTTCGCTTGAATGCGTGGGCTTGCTGATGCTCTGGCTCGCGCCCGAGCCTCACTTTGCTCTTGCCGGCGCCGCGTTGACCGGCTTCGGCTTTGCACTGGTGTTTCCGGCGCTCGGCGTCGAAGCGGTCGGACTCGTGCCGCCGGCCAGCCGCGGCGCGGCGTTGTCGGCGTACTCGGTATTTCTCGATCTGTCGCTGGGGATTACCGGACCGCTCGCGGGCTATATTGCCGGTGAATTCGGCTACGGGTCGGTGTTCCTGTTTGCGGCCGCGGCCGCCGCGGCTGCGGTGGCGCTGTCGACCATGATGTATCTGCGTAACGCTCGCGTGCCGAACGCGCCCGCAGCGACTTGACGGGCTATTAGGCCGGCGTTGCGACCGGCCTGTCGCCGCTCAAGGAAAGAGAACCTCGCCGACTGACCGGGCGTCGTCGTTGCCACCACGGGCCACGCGATGCCCCACCATCAGTCCTGCGTCGTAGGCGGCCTCGAGCGCATGGGCCAGATCCTCGACGTGGATAATGCGCAGGTCCTTCGTCAGCTTGCCAGTCTGCTCAAGCTGATCGATGCCGAGGACGTCGGCGGAGATCGTCCGCAATAACTCGAGACGCTCGTCGTAGATGGTATTGCTCATTTCGTACCCCCTTTACAGGCGGGGCGTGACACCTCACATGAGAAATCACCGTTGCCCTGTTAGCCTTTTATTTACATCACCTTTCAGTTGTAATAATGGTAAGGAAAGGCGGCCTGGGCACGTGACCTGCAGTCGCAGACCGAGGCTCTATTCCAAAAAAGTGACGGCATCTGCAGCAATCAGACGCAAAAAATAGGGCAAAAGCGCGGGCAGGACCGAACGGCCAAAATCAGCCACGAAGCGCGGCGAACCCGCGAGTCAGCGAGTCAGCCCACGCTGCTGACTCGCACGGCCACGCAAAACTAGCGCGCCGTCACGCCACGGGCACCGCCCGACAGGGACTTTTCCAACGCCGCCACACCCGCGGGCAGGTCGACGGCCACCCCCAGATCCAGCACGGTCCGGCCCAGCGCGTGCAGCGTCCGGAACAGGTTGTGCTCACGGCATTGCTCGCCCATCTGCCCGATCCGCACGATCGGCAAGCCGAACGACCCTGAAATTTCCACCTGATGATGCCTGGAGATGTGGCCGCAGATATCGCCGGGGCTGAGGCCCTGCGGGACCTCGATGCCGACCACCGAGTTCAGTCTGTACTCCTGCGGTGTATAGAGTTGAAGACCCAGCGCCATGATGCCTTCCTGCAGCGCCACCGAACATTTCAGATGCCGCGCAAAGCGCTTCTCAAGCGTCTCCGCGCACACGAGGCGTAAAGCCTCGTGCAGGGCCAGCACGCCCGACACCGGCGCGGTGTAGTGATAGCCCGCGTTGTGCCAGAAATTCTCCGCGAGCGACGCGTCCAGACACCAGTGCGCGTTCGGCGCTGTGCGGCCCTTCACCCGCTCCCACGCTGCGTCTGAGAATGCAATCAGGGAGACGCCGGGGATCGACGACAGCCCTTTCTGGCCGCCAGTAATCACCGCGTCGATACCCCACGCGTCCATCTCGAGCGGCATCGTGCTTAACGTGCACACTGCGTCGACGATCACCAGCGCGCCGGCGGCCTTGGCAAGCGCCGCGATGTCTTTCAGATGATGGTTCACCACCGTGTTCGAGGTCTCGCCCTGCACGATCGTGACGATCTCCGGCCGCTCGCGACGGATCGCCTCGGCCACCTGGTCGAGACTCGCCACTGCGCGATCCGCCACGTCGAGCGTCGTCACCTCGGCGCCCACGCGCCGTCCCATCTCCGCCATCCGCTCGCTGAAAAAGCCGTTCTTGATGCTGAGCACGCGCGTGCCCGTCCAGGCCAGATTGGAGATGGCCATTTCCATCGCGGCCGAACCCGGGCCCGCCACCCCCAGCACCCACTTGGAGTGCGTCTGGAATACGTAGCGCGCCATGGTCTTCACCTGCCCGATCACCTTCACCATCGTGTTACCAAGGTGATTGATCACCACGGTATTGGCCTTGGCGACGGCAGCGGGAATCGGAACGGGGCCGGCGCCCATCATCAGCAACGGTTCTTCGGGGAGGATGGCGTCGAGCGATTCGACGTCCGGGCAAGGCACGGGTGTAGAAGTAGTTGGCATGGTCGGTACGGAGGAAGTCAAGCTGCTTGAGGTGCAAGCGGCCTCGCCAACTGTGACGCTGACGAGGCCGCCGGACGATCATTCACCGATCCGCCCGATTGTGCAAGTTTTTTGGCTATACCGACATCGCCTAGCCCCACGTGAGATCTCGCCCCCGGAAACAGCGTATCAACGCCCACACGCGAAAGCGCCCCAAAAAGCGAATTCGTCCGCACCGCCGCAAAACCAAGGAATTCCTGCGTGTCGGAGAGCAAGGCTTCGTCCCACATCCCATCGCTATCACAACAGATGCAGCGCCTTACCCAAGCAACTCACCCCCATTGCACAAATCGCCGACGATATGCTCGATAGAGGAGGCAGACACTCTGCGCATCGCGCATGCCGACGATACTCACCGCGACGCCAAGACGACGAGAATCCCACTTCGCTCCAAGGCTGTTCACGGCGACGTCGCCCGTCAATCGTAGTTGTCGTTGCTGAGTAGCTTTTCGATCGCGCGCCAGGGCGGGCGCTCGCCATAAGAGCCGTTGTGTACGGGAACATTGCACGGATACCGAGGATGCGCGCGACCTTCGCACGGCTCGCCGTCCGGGGTTCGTGCCCACGCTCGCAGAACGTGCAGCGGCGTCAGCGCTTCAATATTGCAGCACGGGACGCTTAAACTATCGGCATACCGTCCGTGGAGCACCTCATGCGCATGATCCTGTTCAGTAGCCGTCAGTACGACAGCGAGACGTTTAACGAAGCAAACGGGGCTTACCGTTACGACCTGCACTTTCAGGAATCGCACCTCGACGCCGAAACTGCAGTCCTGGCGGACGGCTTCGAGGTGGTCTGCCCGTTCGTCAACGACTGCGCGGACGCTGCCGTTCTCGAGCGGCTGCACGCGGGCGGCACGCGCCTGATCGCACTGCGATCGGCCGGCTTCAATCACGTCGATCTGGCCGCCGCCCAGCGGCTGGGCGTGACTGTGGTGCGCGTGCCGGCGTATTCGCCGCACGCGGTGGCTGAACATGCAGTGGGGCTGATCCTCGCGCTGAACCGCCGCCTGCCGAGGGCGGCCGCGCGCACACGCGAAGGGGACTTTTCGCTCAACGGGTTGCTCGGCTTCGATCTGCACGGCAGGACGGTGGGCGTGATCGGTACCGGGATGATCGGCCGTGTGTTCGGCCGCATCATGGCGGGATTCGGCATGCACGTCCTCGCCTACGATCCCGGCACGCCCGCGGAGGATCTCCTCTCGCTCGGCGCACGCTACGTCCCGCTTGATACGCTGCTCGCCGAAAGCGACGTCGTCAGCCTGCATTGTCCGCTAGTGCCGGACACGTACCATCTGATCGACGAGCGCGCGCTCGCCAAAATGAAGCGCGGCGCGATGCTGATCAATACGGGACGCGGCGGGCTGGTCGAAAGCAATGCGCTGATCGGCGCACTCAAGAGCGGTCAGCTCGGCAACTTGGGGCTCGACGTCTACGAAGAAGAAGGCGGCCTGTTCTTCGAAGACCATTCAAACCGGCCGCTGCAGGACGACGTGCTGGCGCGCCTCCTGATGTTCCCGAACGTGATCGTCACCGCGCACCAGGCGTTCTTTACCCGCGAGGCGATGAACGAGATCGCTCAGACCACGCTTGGCAATGTGGCTGCGTGGCACGACGGTACGCCGCGCAACGTGGTGTCGGTGCGCGGCTAGAGGTCAGGAAATCAGCCGGGCTGGAAGCGACCAGCAAACAACCAAAAGGCAACCCAGCGGCTAGGGCGCCCCGCCGCCCATTGTCTGACGAATTGCGGTCCGCGCATCGTCGACCGCACCGCAGACTTCACGCAGCAAGGCCACTTCGCGCTCGTGGACTTCAACTGGAAACCAGCGCGCTCCGGCATCGGCCAGATAGCGTGCGCGATGCTGGCCGTTGCGGAACGCCACCACGCCCTCGTGTTCGAGTCCCAGCCAACCCATCAGGCCGGGCCCACGGCGTTTCGAGACCGTCACATACGGCATCTGCGGGATGCGCGGGTTGGCCGGATCGAGAAACTCGCGAATGCCGCGTACCTTACCCGTATGCCACTCATTGACGGGTTTCAGGACGTAGTCGGTATTGTCGCGATTCGCGCAGTCGAGCAGTTTGCGGGCGTCGACCAGCACGACCTGATGACGCGTGCCGTCGGCAATGAAGACGCGCTTCAGACGAACGTGGTCGTACCACGGATGCTCGTGCAGCGGCACGATCCAGATGGGCTCCGCCAAAGGCGATTCGAGAGTCGGCGTGGGTGATGACATGGGCAGTAACTAGTGCAGACTCGATGTGCCGGTGTTAGAAGCCGGCATGCTAAAAAAGCGCTTACGCTACGGTCCCGTCGTGAAGTATATGTGACAGCACCGCGCATTAATCGACGCGCATAGCGTGCATACAAAATACCTGGCGACTTTGGACAGCCTCGGAGACGGCAATGACAGCCGAACATTTTGGCGAGCACGTGAGAATTGAAGCAAGCGAAACCGTAGCGACGATCGTGCTCGAACGGCCGGCGTGCCGTAACGCAGTCGACCGTCCGACTGCCGATGCGCTCTCTGCGGCGTTCCGGCGCTTCGAAGCGGAGCCTCGCTGGCACGCGGCCGTACTGTTCGGCGCGGGCGGCACCTTCTGCGCGGGCGCCGATCTTACCGCGCTCACCGACGAGGCTCGCCGCAACGAACTGCACGCCGACGGCAGCGGCCCGGGTCCGATGGGTCCGACGCGCATGCCGTTCACCAAGCCGGTGATCGCCGCGATAGCCGGCTTCGCAGTGGCGGGTGGTCTCGAACTGGCCGCGATGTGCGACCTGAGGGTGGTCGAGGAGGATGCGGTCCTCGGCGTCTTCTGCCGGCGGATCGGCATTCCGTTGATCGACGGCGGCACGATCCGGCTGCCGCGACTGATCGGCCTGTCCCGCGCGCTGGACCTGATACTCACCGGCCGCGCGCTCGACGCGCAGGAAGCCCTTGCGTTCGGACTCGCCAACCGGGTCGTGCCGCAGGGTACTGTGCGCGCGGCGGCCGAGCAGCTCGCCAACGAGCTCGCCCGGTTTCCACAGGCCGCCCTGCTGGCAGACCGCCGTTCCGCGCTCGAAAACAGCCCGCTCGACGGCCTGGCGGAAGCGTTGCGCCGCGAGGGCGCGGGCGGCTATGAGGCGGTCTTCGCTGAAGGCGTGGCAGGTGCGCGGCGTTTTGTTCAGCGAAAAACAACACCCTGAACAGTCTCCAGCAACGCAGTTTCGGCTTAGGTACAATCCCTTACTTGCTTGCCCTGCTGGCGCCCGCGCTCTCGTTCCGAAACGCGCGCCGGCCACGCGCCCATCGCGCGGACTTCGTACCGATCTCCCCCATCATGCCTTTGCCTCTGCTTGCCCTTGCCGTAGCCGCGTTTGGAATCGGTACCAGTGAATTCGTCATCATGGGTTTGCTGCCCGATGTGGCTCGCGATCTGGCCGTCTCGATTCCCGCGGCCGGCATGCTGGTGTCGGCTTACGCGCTGGGCGTCACGATCGGCGCGCCGATCGTCGCAATCGCGGTGGCGAACATGCCGCGCAAGAAGGCGCTGATGAGCCTGATCGGTGTGTTTATCGTCGGCAATCTGCTCTGTGCGGTCGCGCCGAACTATGGCGTACTGATGATCGCACGCATCGTCACGGCGTTTTGCCACGGCGCGTTCTTCGGGATCGGCTCGGTCGTGGCGGCAGGCCTCGTGGCGCCGAACCGGCGCGCGCAGGCAATCGCCCTGATGTTTACCGGCCTCACGCTTGCCAATGTGCTTGGCGTGCCGCTTGGCACCGCGCTCGGTCAGGCAGTCGGCTGGCGCGCCACGTTCTGGGCTGTCACCGTCATCGGCGTGCTGGCGGCAGCGGCGCTGGCGGCGTGCCTGCCCGCGAAGATCGAGATGCAGAAGGCCAGTCTCGTGCACGAGTTCACCGTGCTGAAGAATCCGCAGGTGTTGATGGTGCTCGGCATCAGCGTGCTGGCGTCCACCAGCCTCTTCTCCACCTTCACCTACATCACGCCGATCCTCGAAGACGTCACCGGTTTCACGCCGCATGCCGTGACGCTGGTGCTGCTGCTGTTCGGCCTCGGCCTGACTGTGGGCAGCACGCTCGGCGGCAAGCTGGCCGACTGGCGTCTGATGCGGTCGCTGGTCGCTTTTCTGCTCGCTATCGTCGCAATCCTCACCATCTTTGCCGGCACCATGCACTCGCCCGTGCCCGCAATGATCACGATCTTCATGTGGGGCGTGCTCGCCTTTGCGATCGTGCCGCCGCTGCAAATGCTGATTGTCGATCGCGCAAGCCATGCGCCGAACCTCGCCTCCACGCTCAATCAGGGTGCGTTCAACCTCGGCAACGCCACCGGCGCATGGCTGGGCGGCATGGCAATCGGCGCGGGCGCGCCGCTCACCACGCTGCCGTGGGTCGGCGTCGCGGCGGCCGCGGCGGCGCTCGGTTTGACGCTGTGGTCGGTGCAACTGGGGCGCCGCACGCAAGGTGTCGCCGTCACCGGCTAAGCCTCGCATTGACGCTGCCAGCGCGCCTACTTTAGCGCTGCGCCGGAAGAATCTCCCCGACGCACATGCCGAACCCGACCCGATAGCCCTCGCCCTGGCACCATCCGGCAAGTGTCAGTTCATCGCCGTCCTCGATGAAGGCACGCGTTCCGCCTTCCTTCAGTTCCAGCGGATTCTTGCCGTTCCATGTCAGCTCCAGCAGGCTGCCGTACGAATCTTCAGCCGGGCCGCTGATCGTCCCCGAACCCATCAGGTCGCCCACCCGCGTATTGCAGCCGGACGCTGTGTGGTGCGTAAGCTGCTGCGCCATCGTCCAGTACATGTGGCGGAAATTGGTGCGTGAGATAGTCGTCGCCTGTTGCGCGCGCTGCGGGCGTAGCTTGACTTCGAGCGCAATGTCGAACGCATGCGCTCCGTCGTGCCGCAGATACTCGAGCGGCTGCGGCTCCTGCACCGGTTGCGCGACGCGGAACGGCTCCAGGGCATCGAGCGTGACAATCCACGGCGAGATCGTCGTCGCGAAGGTCTTTGCGTTGAACGGCCCGAGCGGCACGTACTCCCACTGCTGGATATCGCGCGCGCTCCAGTCGTTGAGCAGCACCATGCCGAAGATATGCGCCTCGGCATCGGCACAGGCAATCGGCTCGCCGAGCGCATTGCCGCGCCCGACGACAAAGCCGGTCTCCAGTTCGATATCCAGCTTGCGGCACGCGCCGAACACCGGGCGTTCCTGGTCAGGCAGCTTGAGCTGGCCGTTCGGCCGCCGCACGGGCGTGCCGCTCACCACCACCGACGACGCCCGGCCGTTGTAGCCAATCGGCATCTCGGACCAGTTCGGCAGCAACGCATTCTTAGGATCACGGAACATTGAGCCGACGTTCGTCGCATGTTCCTTCGACGAATAGAAATCGGTGTAGCCGGGAATCTGCACCGGCAGGTGCAGCGTGGCGCTTGCCTGCGGCACCAGCGTACGTTCCCGCAGCGCGACGTCATCGCGCAGTGTGGAGGTTTCGCGGGAAAGCAGACCGCTCAACTGGATCCGCACGCTGCGCCAGGCATCGCGCCCGAGGGCGATGAAATCGTTGAGCGTGTCGCGAGAGAAGACCTGTTCGCTTGCTGCCACGCGTGCGTTTAGGCCTGTGCCTGTGCCAGGTAGACGCAGCAGGCCGCTCGCCTGCAGAACCGCAAGGTCGACAATGCTGTCGCCGATCGCCACACCCGCGCGCCGCACACTACTACGCGCGTCACTGAAAATGCCGAACGGCAGGTTCTGGATCGAAAAATCACAGGCGGGATCGTTCGCTGCTTCGATCCAGCTTTTGCGCGACGCGTCGAGCGTCGCCAGAAGATCGCTCGATGCGTTCATCGTTGCTCCGGGTTGAAGTGTTTCTTGAGGCCTTGCCAGCACTCGTAGTAATGCGCCTGCAATTGCGCCGTTTCCAGCGCGAAGCGGGTCGGTTTGATCAGCGTGCGGGTTTCGAACATGAAGGCCATCGTGTCGCCGACCCTGTGCGGCTTAGAGGTGTCGCTGTGCGACGCCTTCTCGAAGGTATCCGCGTCCGGGCCGTGGCCTGACATGCAGTTGTGCAGGCTTGCGCCACCGGGCACAAAACCCTCGGCCTTCGCGTCATACACGCCGTGCACCAGCCCCATGAATTCGCTCGCCACGTTGCGGTGGAACCAGGGCGGCCGGAAGGTATCTTCGGCGGCGAGCCAGCGCGGCGGGAAGATCACGAAGTCGATCGTGTCGACGCCCGGCGTGTCGCTTGGCGAGTGCAGCACGAGGAAGATGGACGGATCGGGATGATCGAAACTGATCGAGCCGATCGTATTGAAGCGGCGCAGGTCGTATTTGTACGGCGCGTAGTTGCCGTGCCACGCGACCACGTCCAGCGGCGAATGGCCGATGTCCGCGCGCCACAGATTGCCGTTGAGCTTCGCGACCAGTTCGAACGCGCCTTCGCGGTCTTCATAGGCGGCATGCGGCGTCAAGAAGTCGCGCGGATTGGCGAGCCCGTTCGAGCCGATCGGCCCGAGGTCGGGCAGCCGCAGCAAGGCGCCGAAGTTCTCGCAGATATAGCCGCGCGCGGCGCCGTCGGGCAGCGTCACGGCAAAACGAACGCCACGCGGGATTACCACGATCTCGAACGGGTCCACGTCGATCCGCCCGAACTCGGTTGCGATGTTCAGGCGGCCTTCCTGCGGCACGATCAGCAGTTCGCCGTCCGCGCTGTAGAAAAAGCGGTCCTGCATCGAACGGTTGGCGGCATACAGATGGATCGCGCAGCCATTCATGGCTTCGGCCGAACCGTTGCCGGCCATGGTCACCCAGCCGTCGATGAAATCGGTCGGCTCGGCGGGCATCGGCAGCGGATCCCAGCGCAACTGGTTCGGCGGGGTTGGCGGCACATCATGGAAGTTCGCCACCAGACGATGTGACGGCAGCGCCGTGAACGGCTGATGCACCGCCGCCGGACGGATCCGGTAGAGCCAGGAGCGGCGATTGTGGCTGCGCGGCGCGGTGAAGGCCGTGCCCGACAGCTGCTCCGCGTACAGCCCGTACGCAGCGCGCTGCGGCGAGTTGCGGCCTTGCGGCAGCGCGCCCGGCAGCGCTTCGGTTGCGAACTCGTTGGCAAAGCCCGACTGATAGCCCGGCTCGATATCGGGCCGCGCGGGGTTGCCAGTGGGGTTGTCTGCGCTGCCGCCAGCCGCCAGGCTCGCGGGGTTGCGAGTACTCTTGTCCATCCAGATTCTCCGTTGAAACTCAGGTCATTCTCAGGCCGTGTTCAGGCCGTCTGCGGCTTGGACTCGCCACGTTGCCGGGTCGCGCCGGCCAGCGCGATCACCAGCAGCGCCGAGCACAGCACCGGCACAGCAGCCGCGTGAAAGAGCGATGCGTTCGACCAGTTGAGCGCAATCAGTTGACCGCCGACGAGCGGACCGATCACCGAGCCGATCCGGCCGATGCCGAGACTCCAGCCAATGCCGGTCGAGCGCAGCGTGGTCGGGTAAAAGTGTCCGGCAAGTGCATTGACGGCGGGCTGGCCACCGACCACGCAGAAACCGCCGGCGAACACCACAATCAGCAGCCAGGGCAGCGCGTGGGCAACAGTGCCGATCATGCCGACCGTCAATGCAGCGCCCGCGAAGCACACGAACAGCACGCGCACAAAGCCAAAGCGTTCGATAAACCAGCCGAGCAGCAGCGTGCCCACCACCCCGCCGGTTTGCAGGACGGTGCCGACGATCACCGCCGTGGCAGCCGTATAGCCGGCATCGCGCATCACGGTGGGCAGCCAGTTCGACAGGAAATACAGGTCGATCAGGTTCATGAAGCTGATGGCCCACAGGATCAGCGTAACGGGCCCGCGCCCGGCGCGGAACAACTCGGCCACCGGCGCGCCGCCATTGTCCTTTTCGCGCACGACGAGGCGCGTACCGGCATGAATCGGAAGACGCGGATCGAAGCGGGCAAGCCAGCGCAACGCGCGCGCCTCGCGGCCTTTGAGCACGAGAAACTGCAGCGATTCCGGCAGCGCGGCCAGCATGGCGAACGCGAGCAGCAACGGCACGGTGCCACCCACCCAGAACACCGCGCGCCAGCCGTAAGAAGGAATCAGCGCCGCGCTGATGAAGCCGCCTAGCGCCGCGCCGAGCGTGAAGCCGCAGGAGACCAGCATCATCCGCTTCACGCGGTGCG
The DNA here is from genome assembly GCF_050436665.1 of Paraburkholderia sp. EB58. Lineage (NCBI taxonomy): Bacteria > Pseudomonadati > Pseudomonadota > Betaproteobacteria > Burkholderiales > Burkholderiaceae > Paraburkholderia > Paraburkholderia sp. EB58. The sequence continues at coordinate 187,921 of NZ_JBNDMQ010000003.1, forward strand.
CGGCGCTCGAGAACTCGCCGACCAGCGCCATTGCGTTCGGCATGATGCAGCCGAGCCCGAGGCCCGTGATGAAACGCAGCGTGAGCAGCGCGGGAATCGTCGTCACCAGCGGCGTCGCCAGCATCGCTAACGCGAAGAACAGCGTCGAGCCGATCAGCACCGGGCGCCGGCCGATCCGATCGGCCAGCACCGACAAGCCGAGCGCACCCAGCAGCATGCCAAACAGGCTCGCGCTGAACACCGGCCCGAGCGCGCCCTTCGACACATGCCATTCGCGGATCACGCTCGGCGCGACATAGCCCATCGCTTGCGCGTCAAAGCCGTCGATCACCAGACACAAGCCGCACAGCACGAGCAGCATCCACTGAAAGGCCGGGTGATGCGTCTCGCCGAGCACGCGCTCGACTTCGATCACATTGGCAGACCCTGGTTGGGTGTTCATCGGGGCGTCTCCTCATCCTGACTGGATTCTTTAGTGGCCACTGGTGGCCGCTAGTGGCGCAAACGAATCCGCCACCGCAGCCATTCTGCGATTTACGAATGGTAAAACGAATTACGAATAGTGAAATTAACGTTAACCCTGAATCATCCGTAGGAACCCCGATATGGTTATCAGCATTTTGTTCATATGGCGGCGGTGCGGACTGCTACCATCGATAAATGCGGTCCAAGCCCGCCTTTCGATGCGCACGACGCGCCACCACAACCACATGATCCCGCAGACCGTTCCCGAACTCGTCGCCCGTGCTGCCGACCATCCGTTTCTCGGCCAGCACCTGACGTTGGGTGAAGGCATCTATCACGACACCGCGCTGGCCCGCTTCGACGGGCTTGAACTCGCCAGCGCCTACGAGCCGATCTTTGACATCAGTGTGCATGCGCTTGCCCAGTCGCTGTCCTCCGCACCGGAGAGCGTCGATCGTTTCGGCGATGAACTGGGTTTTCAGGCGGTGACGCTGCGCCTCGACGGCGAACCGTTCGACCCGTTCGAGCGGATCGAGGACGACCCGCAACTGGTCGCGCTGGACCGCATGTCGCGCGCGCTGCATGCCTTCAATTTTTTTGGCGCGCAACGCCACGGGCTGTTGTTCCTGCGGGTCCACGAACGCTTGCTGAAGAGCGTGAAGTACGACCATGGCCGGCACTTCTCGACCGTGCTGGTGTCGTTCGGGCTCAATCCGTCGCGCATCGTCATCGAGTTGCCGGCGGCCGCGGTCGCGCACCGCACCTTCCTCGGCTATCTGACGAAGAGTTATCAGCGCTATGGGTTCAAGGTGGCGGGGAATCTGCCGAACGCCGGTCAGATCCTCTCGGTCTCCGACATGGCGCGGCTCGACTTCATCAAGATGGATGCGGGTCTCGCGTTGCGCGACGCCATGGTGAAGCCGCTAGTGGGTTATGCGAACCGGCTGCGGATACCGTTGATCTTCAACCGGGTCGAGAGCGAATCACAGTTCGACTTGCTGCAGCAGTACGACGTGCGTTTCGTGCAGGGGCCGCTGTTTGCGGTGCATAGCCACAACGGCGCGGTCTGAAACGTGTGGCGGGGTTCGCCGCCCTTCAACCAGTCAGTCAACCGCGGCTCAACCTGTGTCGCCAAGGCGCCGCGCCAGCGCCTTCAGACGAGGCCCGACGCTTTCGCGGAACACATCCTCCCCCATCGATGACGCCGGCCCGCTGCAACTGAGCACGAGCCACCGCCCTTCGCGCGGCTCGCGAAACGGCACCGCGACCGCGTTCACGTCGTCGTTCCAGTCGCGAAACGAATAGCAGCACCGTTCCAGCGCGAACGCCGCGATCTCCTTCTCTGCGTCCGCCACCAGCGCGGCGCCCTCCTTGCCGGCCGCCTTCTTCAACTCGGCCATCAAGGCAGCACGCATGTCGAGCGGTTGCACCGCGAGATACGCGCGCCCCATCGAACTCGTGAGCATGGACAGCTTCGAGCCCGACGCAAGGCCGAGCGTGAGCGCGGTCTCGCTGCGGATTGTGTCCAGATAAATCATATCGAGCCCGTCGCGGCATCCCAGCGATACCGCCGCCCCCACCTCGCGCGCGAAAGTGCGCATATGCGGCCGCGCGAGCTCGAGCGTATCGGTGCCCGAGAGCAGCGCGAAGCCGAGTGACAGCACCCCCGCATCGAGCGCATATTTGCCTAGCGTCTCGTCGAGGCGCAGGTATCCGAGCACCGTCAGCGTGTAAGCCAGACGATTGACGGTGGCCTTCGGCAGGCCCGTGCGTTCGACGAAATCGCGGTTGCCGAGCATCGTCTCGCCGGGCCGGAAGGCGCGCAGCAGATCAAGACCACGCGCCAGCGCAACGACGAATTTGCGTTCATCCAGGGGTTCGAGGGGAGTAGATGCAGGCGTCATGGGGTGCTACACTCGAGTCTCATTTGCAAAACATTGTTTCGCATAGCGGAACTCAAGTCAAGAGTTTTACGTCACACCCGATTCGATTCAGGAGATACGCATCATGGCCGACGCCGCGCAGTTTCACTGGGAAGACCCGTTGTTGCTCGATCAGCAACTCACCGAAGATGAGCGCATGGTGCGCGACGCCGCCGCGGCCTACTCGCAAGACCGGCTGCAACCGCGCGTGCTCGAGGCGTTCCGGCATGAGAAGACCGACATCGAGATCTTCCGCGAAATGGGCGAACTCGGCCTGCTAGGGCCGACGATCCCTGAGCAGTACGGCGGACCCGGTCTGAACTACGTGGCCTACGGGCTGATCGCGCGCGAAGTGGAACGCGTCGATTCGGGCTACCGGTCGATGATGTCCGTGCAGTCGTCGCTGGTCATGGTGCCGATCTACGAATTCGGTTCGGATGCGCAAAAAGAGAAGTACCTGCCGAAGCTCGCCACCGGCGAGTGGATCGGCTGCTTCGGTCTGACCGAACCGAATCATGGCTCCGACCCGGGCAGCATGGTCACGCGGGCGAAGAAGGTCAACGGCGGCTTTTCGCTGTCGGGCGCGAAGATGTGGATCACCAACTCGCCTATCGCCGACGTGTTCGTCGTCTGGGCCAAGCTCGAGGAAAACGGCAAGGACGCGATTCGCGGCTTCATTCTGGAAAAGGGCTGGAAAGGCCTGTCCGCGCCGACGATTCACAGCAAGGTGGGCCTGCGCGCCTCGATCACCGGCGAAATCGTGATGGACGAAGTGTTTGTGCCGGAAGAGAACATGCTGCCGAAGGTGAGCGGCCTCAAAGGCCCGTTCACCTGTCTGAACTCGGCGCGCTATGGCATTGCGTGGGGCGCGCTCGGCGCGGCCGAGGCGTGCTGGCATACGGCGCGTCAATACGTGCTCGACCGTAAGCAGTTTGGCCGCCCGCTCGCCGCCAACCAGTTGATCCAGAAGAAGCTCGCCGACATGCAGACCGAAATCACCCTCGGGCTGCAAGGCGTGCTGCGCCTCGGCCGTATGAAAGACGAAGGCACCGCCGCGGTCGAAATCACCTCGATCATGAAGCGCAACTCATGCGGCAAGTCGCTCGAGATCGCCCGGCTTGCCCGCGATATGCTCGGCGGCAACGGTATCTCGGACGAGTTCGGGATTGCGCGGCACCTCGTAAACCTCGAGGTCGTCAACACGTACGAAGGCACGCACGACATTCACGCGCTGATTCTCGGACGTGCGCAAACCGGCATTCAGGCGTTTTTCTGATTCCGCAAAAACTTAACCCCGCAGGCCGTCAAGGCGCTGCGGGGTTGTTTTGCTGCGCGGCTTCAGTGCTGAACTGCTGAATTCCTGACGTACCGGAACGATGAAAGGAAAAGGCCAACCCACGCGGTTGGCCTTTTGCATTGCGGCAGCGCTTCGGCTTGCTGCTTTCGCTTACTTGTTCGGCTGCGGCGTGAGGCGCAGATACGGACGCAGCGCCTTGTAGCCCTTCGGGAATTTCTGCTTGATCACTTCCTCGTCCTTCAGCGACGGCACGATCACCACGTCATCGCCCTGCTTCCAGTTGCCGGGCGTCGCGACCTGGTAGTTATCGGTGAGCTGGAGCGAGTCGATTACGCGCAGTACTTCGTCGAAGTTGCGGCCGGTGCTGGCCGGGTACGTAATGGTCAGACGTACCTTCTTCTTCGGGTCGATGACGAAGAGCGAGCGGACCGTGAAGGTCTCGTTCGCGTTCGGATGAATCATGTCGTACAACTCCGAGACCTTGCGGTCGCCATCGGCAAGAATCGGAAAGCCGACGCTCGCGGCTTGCGTCTCGTTGATGTCCTTGATCCATTCCTTGTGCGACTCCGCGCTGTCCACCGACAGGGCGATCGTCTTGACATTGCGCTTTTCGAACTCGCTGGCAAGTTTTGCCGTCAGGCCAAGCTCGGTCGTGCACACGGGCGTGAAGTCCGCCGGATGAGAGAACAACACGCCCCAGCTATCGCCCAGCCATTCGTGGAACTTGATGCGGCCAATGCTCGACTCCTGTTCGAAATCCGGTGCGGTGTCGCCAAGACGTAGACTCATGATGCAGCTCCTTTCTTTGTATGTTCGGAAGGTCCGTTCAGGCTGGCGCCTGCGGAACCCCCAAAATTTAGAGCATACGGGAGCGCGAGTACACCACGAACCAACATCGCGTCACAACTTTATGAGTTTTTGTAATTTTCATTGGAATGGAGGAAACTTTGCGGGACAGATCAACTCCATCATGATCAGGGTTGGGTTTGCCATGCGACTGATGGGGAAGAGAGCCTCTCTAACCGGCAGCGAATTGCCCGGGAACGGATCGTGCGAACGTTTGCGCGTACCTGCTGCGCTCGCCACGTGACGTTTCTTTGGTTACGATTCACGCATGCCATACAAGATGGGAGCTGTAAATGTCGGAAGTCAACAAGGAGAGATTGATGTCGGATATCAAAACCGTCCTCGCGGACGCTGAGGACCTGCTGAAACAGGCCGCGAGCGCCACCGGCGAACGCGCTTCCGAACTGCGTGAAACGGCGCTCTCGCGCCTGAAACAGGCCAAGGAGAAGGCTGCGGATGTTCAGGTCGTCGTAGTCGAGAAAGGCAAAAAGGCTGCCCGGGCAACGGATGACTACGTGCACGAGCATCCTTGGGCGTCGATCGGCATTGCCGCAGGTGTCGGCGTAGTGGTCGGCCTGCTGATCAATCGCAAGTAAAAACAGCTGGCGTTGCCGGGCCGTTTTTCCGGCTCGCCGCTGACACGGGTTGACCGGTGCGTGCCCGACCGGTCTGCTTCTTCTGGCGCATCTCACGCGCAACGCGCCCAAGCCATGACGATCGACAATCAATCGCAGCGCGCGGATCACAGTCCCTTGCGCCGCATCCTCAGTTCCGTCTTTTCGATCCTGCAAACGCGGCTCGAACTGGTGGGAATCGAACTGGCCGAGGAAAAAGACCGCCTGTTCGGCGTGCTGTTTCTCGGACTCGCGGCGATGATGCTCGCCACCATGGCATTGATCGCGCTGACGGCGCTGGTCGCCATCGTCTTTTGGGATACCTACCGGTGGCAGTCGCTGGCCGGCATCACGGCGGTCTACGCGATTGCGGCACTGGTTTGCGCGGTCAAGGCGCGCAGTGGTTTGCACAGTGCGCCTATGGTGTTCGAAGCCACCTTGGCTGAGTTCGAGAAGGACCGCGAGATATTTCGCAAACAGTGACACAGGCCCGGGCACAGCCGCTAGCGCCGCTTGCCCTCCCGACCACCTCTTGCGCCCGACACCATGAGTTCTAGCCGCCCCGATACCGCCTTCCGCAACAAGCGCCCGCCCTCTCGAGACCTGAGCGCGCCGCATCTGCGCGCACTGCGCAAGGAATTGCTGATGGTGCGCGCGGATGTCGAGCGCATGGAGCTCGCGCAAGCCACCGTTGAATTGCGTCAGGCGGTCACGCACTTCAGCTGGCTCAAGTTTATCGTGCCTGGCTTTGTCGGCGGCATGCGCTGGAACAAGGCCCGCGGCGCGACTGCGGGGGTCGGCGCGCTGCTGAAGGAATATCCGCTGATCAGCTCGATCGTTTCGATGCTGCTCGCCAAACCGTTACGGGCCACCGTTGCGGCCACCGCCAAGCCGGCGCTGAAATGGGGCAGTCTCGGACTCGCCGCATGGGAAGCCTACCGCATCTGGAAGCAGATGAAGGATGAGTCGGGCCGGACGAAGGGCGAGGCGGCGAAGCAGGATAGCGGCTACTGAGTGACGTGACTGGGTCTGGTGACGCTGGACTCTGTCATTGAGTCTGACGCCGTCTAACGCGTGTTCCAGCACATGTCTGAATCGCGCCCCGCGGCGCCGTCCGCTGTGCGATTGGTACGCAAGCCGGTCGCGTCCAGGATGAAGGTGCCGCAGGGATCGTCGCGCATCGGCCCGGCCTCTAAAGGCCGCGCTTCCACTGCATAGCCGCCGTTCGCTTCGTCAGCGGGTAGCGCGCGCAAGCCGTAGACGGGTGTGCCGAACGGCGGCGCCTGATCAAGTCCCGTTGGCAGTGAACTGACCTCCCCCGGGGCACCCGCTTCGATAAACTGGGTCGCGCGATAGAGCGCCGACGCCGCGTCGATCCGGTGCGAACGCGCCACATGACTGCGATACGAAGGGACCGCGTACACCACCAGTATTGCGCCGATCGCCAACGCAATGATCAATTCAAGCAGCGTGAACGCCGATGCATGAGACTTCATGTCGGTGGGCCCTCAAAACGGCCGGGCGGTGACCCGCCGCCAGTGCTGTTCGGTCTTGTCGCCATCCACGACCAGTTCCAGTTGCACCCAGGCCTGCGACTCCAGGGTGCGGCCGAAGCCGCGCGCCGTCAGCAGATAGGCTCTGACCTCCGGACGCATGCTCAGGCGCCAGGCTTCTGCCAGGCATGGGGCGCCGAGGCGGAACCTGGCCACGATGCGACGGGCGCGAAGGCGCCGGATGCGAATGTCTGTTCAAGTTTCCATCCGGTTGGCTCGGTAGCGACTGCGGTTGTGACCGGTGCCGTACCGGCTGCGACGGCTCGAGCGCACAAGGTCAGTGCCGAATCGGCGGCATGGAAGGCCTGCAGCGCGTCGCGGAGATTGGCCGATGCGCGCGCCGCCGCCAGGGAGGTTTCGAACCACGCGGCGGAAGTGATCAGCATCATCGAAGAAATCAACAGAACGATCGGTAAGGCGGCGCCACGGGTGCGCGGGGCGGGCTCGGTCTTCAAGACGTGCTCATCTCGTTGTTGCGGATTGCCACACGCCGCCAGAATGCCTGCCGCACGCGCATGTCGGTTCCTGTGACATTCACCCCGTCGCAGTCGACGTAGCGCGAGCGCCGCCCCTGAGGCGCGCCGCGCACCAGCACGCACAAGTCCACTGCGACGATATCCGCCCATTGGCCCGGCGCGAGCGCCGATGCATCGAGCGCAGTCTGCGCGCCGGTTAGCCAGTATTTGACCCGCAGTCGCTCAATGCCCTCCACCAACGGCTGCGCAGAACCGGATTTACCATTGCCGTCGCAATACAGCTCAGACTCGCCCGTCGAGGCGCTGAGCTTCGCGTAGAAGCGATTGACGATCAACACGCGTCCCACACCGAAGGCCGTATGCCCAGCGCTCACGGCCTGGCCCAGACAATCGGTCGACTGCCCCGTGGACGACGGCCATGTGGACACGTTATCGCCGACGTAACGAATCGCGACCCCGTCCGATCGACTCGTCAGCGCTTCGCAGGCAAGGTTGTCGTCGGCCCCTGTGGGCCTCGCGGCAGAGCATCCGAACAGGGTGGGCTTCTGTTGTGGCTGAGGCAGGTCCGCCGGCACAAAGCCGGTCATCTGAATTTGCTGGCCGATCAATGTGAGCGCCGTCAGGCCGGCTTCGCGAATCTGGATCGCGTCGCCAGCACGGCCGAACGCCGCGCGTTGCGAACGGTACAGGGAGACGGCACCAGTGGTGACAACGAGCCCCAGCGCCACGGCAATGACCAGTTCGACGAGCGTATGCCCCAGCGGAAGAAACGTACGCTGCTTCATTTCACGAACGCCAGGGCAACGCACGCGAGGCCAGCGGCAACCGCGAGATCGCCGCACGATTCGGGCTTGTCGATCACCTCGCCCGGCGTTCGCAAAGCGGCCACGGCCGACCACGTCACGCGAGCGAATGAGACCCCGCCGCCATGCTGGCTGGTCGACGCATCGCCCTGTGGCAATAGACTCGCCGCGCGGGCGCTCCATTGCCGCACGGCAGCGTCGCCGCCCGTCGGCACGCGCGAGGCTTCGGCGACGGCATCGGCCACGAATACCGCGTGTTCGCGCAGCGCTGCGGCGCGAGCCTCACGCGCAATCCACAACTGCGAGGCGATCAGGCCGAGAGCCGTCACTGCGGTCAGCGCGACCGCGAGCATGACCTCGATCAACGATGCGCCGCATGACCTGCTGACTCGTATGCTTTTCATGACGTCGCTCCACAAGCGCCATCCGCGATGCGCGGCCGTCCACCCGCAGCGATACGTATGCAGCGCCGCCAAGGTTGGCCTTGTGTGGCCCGTGATGGGAATTGCGGCGCAATGTCGAAGCTGCGAAAGCTGCCGATCAACTGCCCCGCGGGCGGCGTAAAGGTGAGGTTCGTCTGTGTGCCGGCAATACTCACTGCCGCGAGTTCGGTCTGCGCGCGCAACACTGTGGGCGTGGGCATCCCGCTGCGCTCGACCATCACCGCCCAACCGCACGACCAGTCCGCCACCCCAACACGGCAAGCCTGCCCCGAGGCAAGACAGCGGCGCGCCGCATCGACCCGGCACACGGTCACGCGCACGCCTCGCCGGACTGCCTCGCTGCGCGCGTAGGACAGCGTTGAAAGCAGCGCCCGGGCTCGCGCATCGACCTGGTCGCGCACGTGCCAGGCAACGAACGACGGCGTCGCCATTACCGCGATCATCCCCAGAACGGCAACTACGACAAGCGTTTCGATCAACGTGAAACCGCGGTAGCACACGCGCGGTAAATCGGCATCCTGCTTCATCTGCATTCCTTAGCTTCGAAAGAATGCAAACAATTTACCCAGACGGAAGTGCGTCAACAATCGGCCGAATGGCCAGGTGGCGAGCGTGGGACATCACCCGCAACAATGTCGGTGTGACGGATACAGAAAGGGAATATCGATGCGATTACGAGAACATTCAGCGCTTGCGGGGCGGCTTGGGAGGCGTGGCCGCGCGCCGAAATTCTTCGATGACGTCTTCGAATTCAGACACGTCTTCAAAACGACGGTACACAGAGGCGAAGCGGACGTAGGCAATCGTGTCGAGCTCGCGCAGCTCGTTCATCACGAGTTCGCCGAGGCGCTCGCTGCGCACCTCGCGCTCGCCACTGCCCAGCAATTGATATTCGATGCGGGCGACAGCCGCGTCGATCGCGTCCGCAGCAACCGGACGCTTTCTCAGCGCCAGTTGCATGCTCGCAACGATTTTGCGGCGATCGAATTCGGTGCGGCTGCCATCCTTCTTGACGACCGACGGCAACGCCAGCTCGACCCGCTCATACGTCGTAAAACGTTTGTCGCAGGCCGGACAGCGGCGGCGCCGGCGAATCGCGGCGCCGTCCTCGGATACGCGGGAGTCCACGACCTGCGTATCGTCGTGCCGGCAGAAGGGGCAGCGCATCGTCGCTTACTTGTAGACCGGGAAGCGCTTGGTCAACTCGGAAACCTGCGCACGCACGCGTTCGATCGTGGCGGCATCTTCCGGGTTGTCCAGCACGTCGGCGATCAGGTTACCTACCTGCTCCGCTTCCTTCACGCCGAAACCGCGCGTGGTCATGGCGGGCGAGCCCAAACGCACACCGCTCGTGACGAACGGCTTTTCCGGATCGTTCGGAATCGCGTTCTTGTTGACCGTGATGTGCGCCGCGCCAAGCGCCGCTTCAGCGGCCTTACCGGTGATGTGCTTCGCACGCAGGTCGACCAGCATCACGTGGCTTTCGGTACGGCCCGAGACGATGCGCAGACCGCGCTTGACGAGCGTTTCTGCCAGCACACGGGCGTTGTCCACGACCTTTTGCTGGTATTCCTTGAATTCCGGCGAGAGCGCTTCCTTGAACGCAACGGCCTTGCCGGCGATCACGTGCATCAGCGGACCACCCTGGATGCCCGGGAAGATGGCCGAGTTGATCTGCTTCTCGAACTCGGCCTTCATCAGGATTACGCCGCCGCGCGGACCGCGCAGGCTCTTGTGGGTCGTAGTGGTCACGAAGTCGGAGTGCGGCACCGGGTTCGGATAAACGCCGGCGGCGACGAGACCCGCGTAGTGCGCCATGTCGACCATGAAGTAAGCACCGACCGACTTCGCAATCTTCGACAGACGCTCGAAGTCGATGCGCAGCGCGAAGGCCGACGCGCCCGCCACGATCAGCTTCGGCTTGTGTTCCTGAGCCAGCTTTTCAGCCGCGTCGTAGTCGATGTCTTCCGCTTCGTTCAGGCCATAGCTGACGACGTTGAACCACTTGCCCGACATGTTCACGGGCGAGCCGTGCGTCAGGTGACCGCCGTGGGCGAGGCTCATGCCCATGATCGTGTCGCCCGGCTTGAGCATGGCGAAGAATACGCCCTGATTCGCTTGCGAACCCGAGTTCGGCTGCACGTTTGCCGCTTCAGCGCCGAAGAGTTCCTTCACGCGGTCGATCGCGAGCTGCTCGACGATGTCCACGTATTCGCAGCCGCCGTAGTAGCGCTTGCCCGGATAACCTTCCGCGTACTTGTTGGTGAGCTGCGAGCCTTGTGCCGCCATGACGGCCGGGCTCGTGTAGTTTTCCGACGCGATCAGTTCGATGTGGTCTTCCTGACGGCGATTTTCCTGCTCAATCGCCTTCCAGAGTTCAGGATCGACGTTGGCGATGGTGCTTTGGGCTCTGTCAAACATACGGGTTCCGTTGAGTGTATTCAGGTTGACCGGATCGTGCGCCGAATTTCGTGCAGAAAGCGTAGTAGGTACGCGGCGCTGCTGGCGGCCGGGCCAGCCCTGACGTGGCGGATGAAGATAAGCCGCACACGCGAGGCAGGACAGCCACCGGCGGCGCAGATGAATGCGCGCGGATCACGGCTGCCCAGGCGAACGGCAAAACGGCACCCTGCGCTTCACGGTGGGTCGCTCCACCTTGAACCTGTTTGGTTCTATCGCCAGTCACGCAGGGATGAGCGCGTTAGTGTATTGGAAGCGCCTCGAATAGGCAACCGGGTCGCCGCCCGGCCCGCCCGCGCGGCGAAAGCCGTTGCCACAAGCGTCGGCGCCACTCGCCATGTTCCCGCCGCCGCGATTTCATCAGACGTAGGCATACTCACCACCCGGTGGCAAACGTCCGATGAAAGCGTCGCGCAAGCGGCAGCCGCCGACACGCCCGCCGCTCATGCCGACGCGTACCATCCGGCCACGGTCCGCTCATCAGCCACCTCCGGCACTTCCGCACGCCTAAAGGTAGTTCGCTGGGACCAAGGTCATTCTTGCCGCAGCGCCGCATTGGAAGTAGGCTTGGCACCTTTCCTCTCTCCCCACCAGGAACCCGCAATGATCGTCTTCGTTACCGGAGCGTCCGCCGGATTCGGCGCCGCCATCGCCCGTACTTTCGTCAAGGGCGGCCATCGCGTCGTCGCCACCGCGCGCCGCAAGGATCGTTTGCAGGCGCTTGCCGACGAACTGGGCGAGGCCCTTCTGCCCTTCGAACTCGACGTGCGTGACCGCGCGGCCGTCGCGGCCGTGCCCGCCACGCTGCCGGAAGCATTCGCCGCCATCGACGTGCTGGTCAATAACGCAGGCCTCGCGCTCGGTCTTGAGCCGGCGCAGCGGGCGAACCTCGATGACTGGCAGACCATGATCGATACCAACTGCACGGGGCTCGTGCAGGTCACCCATGCGCTGCTGCCGGGTATGGTCGAGCGTCAGCGCGGCCATGTCTTCAATCTCGGCTCAGCGGCCGCCAACTGGCCATACGCGGGCGGCAACGTGTACGGCGCCACCAAGGCATTCGTGCGCCAGTTCAGCCTGAACCTGCGCGCCGATCTGGCCGGCACGCCGCTGCGTGTGACTGATGTCGAGCCGGGCCTGTGCGGCGGCACGGAGTTTTCGAACGTGCGCTTTCGCGGCGACGATGAGAAAGCGGCGAACGTCTATCAGAACGTGCAGCCGCTGACGGCCGAGGACATCGCCGACGCGATCTACTGGACTGCAACGCGCCCGGCACACGTCAACGTCAACACGATCGAACTGATGCCGGTTGCGCAGTCGTTCGCTGGGCTGTCGGTGCATCGCGGTTGAACGCTTTCGCCCGGAGCGCCACCCCTCAAAATCACGTCGGCGTGTGCGTTCCGGTAAAATGCGCGGCATGAATATGTCCCCCAGAGAATCCGGCGCCGAAATCGGCTTCACCTGGCCCGTTCGCGTGTACTACGAAGATACCGATGCCGGCGGCATTGTGTTCTACGCGAACTATCTGAAGTTTTTCGAACGGGCGCGCACCGAGTGGCTCCGCGCGTGCGGCATTGAACAGGATCGTCTCGCGGAAGAAACGGGTGTTCTGTTCATCGTGCGCAGCACCGCGGTCGATTATCGTGCGCCCGCCAGGCTTGACGATCTCATCAAAATTGTCAGCCGCCCTGAACGAATTGGCCGCGCGTCGGTCGATTTCTCCCAGGAGGCCTGGCGCGACGGCACGCTGCTTGCTACCGGGACCATTCGGGTCGGCTGTGTCGACCGGGTAGCGCTGCGTCCTGCCGCCATTCCGGCACCGGTTCTCGCCGCATTGCGGCGCGGGCCGAAGGTTACTGCACCCCGCGTGTCAACGGACAACGCCTGAACATCGTTGTTACGGGGCCAGTGAACTCGTATCGATCAAGCAACACAAAGCATGGTTCGGCCCGCGGTTTGCCGATGCTTCCGGTTTCCCCACGGCAAGCTTCGACGGACCTTGCAGCCGGACGCCCCCTTTCGGGACGTTACAGCGAACCTATATGAACACTACACAAGATCTGTCGATCATTTCTCTCGTTCTTAATGCGAGCCTGCTGGCCCAGGCAGTGATGGCACTGTTGCTGCTGCTGTCGCTGCTGTCGTGGACTTTTATCTTCCGCAAGTGGTTTGCGATCCGCCGTGCACGCGCGCAAACTGAACGCTTCGAACGCGATTTCTGGTCCGGCGGCGACCTGCAGGCGCTCTATCAAAGCGCGGCGAACAACCGCCATACGATCGGCGCACTCGAACGGATTTTCGAATCCGGCATGCGCGAATTCCTGAAGGGTAAGGAAAAGCGTCTCAACGACCCGGGCCTGATCCTCGACGGTGCACGCCGCGCCATGCGCGCAGCGTTCCAGCGTGAAATGGACGTGCTTGAGGCCAATCTTGCGTTCCTCGCCTCGGTAGGTTCGGTCAGCCCGTACATCGGTCTGTTCGGCACCGTGTGGGGGATCATGAACGCGTTTCGCGGCCTCGCTAACGTCCAGCAAGCCACGCTCGCCAACGTCGCGCCCGGCATCGCCGAAGCGCTGACCGCGACGGCAATCGGCCTGTTCGCCGCCATTCCGGCAGTGGTCGCCTACAACCGTTACGCGCACGACATCGACCGTCTGGCGATCCGCTTCGAGACCTTCATCGAAGAATTCTCGAACATCCTGCAGCGTCAGGCGCACTAAGGAGTCCACGATGGCCGGTTCCTCAAGTCGCTCTTCCAGTATGCGTGGCGGCCGTTCGCGCCGCGCGATGGCCGATATCAACGTCGTGCCGTATATCGACGTGATGCTCGTGCTGCTCGTGATCTTCATGGTGACCGCGCCGCTCGTCGCACCGTCGATCGTCAATCTGCCCACCGTCGGCGGTGCCTCGCCGCAACAGCAAACACCGCCGGTCGTGGTCAATATCCGCGCAGATGGCAACATGAACGTCAAATATAAAGACGACAATGGCGCCATGCAGCAGGAAAGCATGACGCGGCAGGATCTGGACAGCTTCGTCACCGACCGCGAGCAGTCGCATCCGGATCAACCGGTGGTAATCGCCGCTGACAAGACGGTGAAGTACGAAGCCGTGATGAACGTGATGTCCGACCTGAAGGCTCGCGGCGTCAAGCGCGTTGGCTTGCTCGTCAAATCACAATGATCCGCAAGAATTCCGCCCGCCCGCTCCAGCCACCGCGTGAACGCGGCACCTGGCGAGCCTTTGCGCTCGCGCTGGTGATGCACGTGCTGCTCGGATTCTTCCTGTACCACGGCATTCAATGGCAGAACAGCACGCCCGCAGGCGCCGAAGCCGAATTGTGGACGGACGTACCTGACGTGACAACGCCGCAGCCGCCCCCACCTCCCCCGGTGCGGGTAGCCCCGCCTCCACCGTTGCCTGACGAGCAAGCTGATATTGCGCTGCAGGAAAAGAAGCGTCAGCAACAGGAAGCCGCACGTCAGGCGCAGCTCGCCGAGCAACAACGGCAGCAACAGTTGCAGGCCCAGCAGGAAGCCGAGGCAAAGCGCCAGCAGCAACTGGCAGCCGACCAGGCTGCGCAACTGGCCGCCCAGAAAGCCGCGGCAGCGAAGCTGAAGCAGCAACAGCAGCAGGCTGACAAGCTCAAGCAGCAGCAACTGGCTGAGCAGCAAAAGCAGGATCAGTTAAAGCAACAGCAACTCGAAGACCAGCAAAAGCAGGCGCAGGCTGACGCGCAGAAGAAGGCTGATGCGCAGAAGGCGGTGAAGGCCGCGAAAGCAGCGGCAGATGCGGCGCAAGCGAAGAAGCTCGATCAGGAGCGTCGGGCGCGGCTTGCGCAGATGCAGGGTCTGGCGGGCGGCGAAGGCTCAACGGGCAACGGTCTGGCCAAGAGCGGCACAGGTAGTGGCTCGGGCGGCACGTCGACGTCGCCGGGGTATGCAGACAAGGTCAGGCGAATGGTGCGCCCGAAGATCGTGTGGTCTGGCGACACGCAAGGTCTGGAAACCGTAGTTTCGGTCCATTGCTCGCCTTCCGGCACGCTGTTGAGCGCGACGGTCACGCGCAGCAGTGGCAACCAGCAGTGGGACGACGCCGCGCTTCGGGCCGTTCAGCTCACCGATCCGATGCCTGTCGACACAGACGGTAAAGCACCTGGAAGCTTCTTGATTACTTTGCGACCAGCCGGTTGACAGCGACGCCGGGGCCTCCCGCCCAGCGCGGCGGCCCCGGGAACGAATTGAACGTTTCCGGGTCTGTCTGCTGTCATAGAGTGTTAGAAATCTGATTTTTTGGGAATCCATACAGCATGAGTTTGATGACCAAGCTAGGCCTGCGGACTTTGGTAGCGTCGTGCCTGATTGCGGCCGGCGGCGCTGCGCACGCGCAACTCAACGTCCTCGTCACGGGCGTCGGGTCCACCCAATTCCCCATCGCAACGGCGAATTTCGCCAATGAAGCGAACTCTCCGCAACAGGTCAGCACAATCGTGCGTCAGGATCTGCAGCGTAGCGGGAAATTCACGAACATCGACGCCGGCAGCACGCCCGTGTCGGAAACCGATTCGGTGGACCTCGGCAGCTGGAAGGCCAAAGGCGCCAACGCGTTCGTGTCCGGCAGCGTGAACCGTCTGCCCAACGGCCAGTACGAAGTGCGCTTCAAGCTGTACGATACGGTCAAGGGCGAAAGCCTCGGCGGCCTCGTGCTGGTCAGCCCCGAAAGCGGCTTGCGGATGAGCGCGCACAAGGTGGCCGATTACATCTACGCCAAACTGCTGGGCGATCGCGGCGTCTTCGCCACCCGTTTGTCTTATGTCATCAAGACCGGCAACCGGTACCAGTTGCAGATTTCCGATTCGGATGGCCAGGACGCGCACATCGCGTTGTCGAGCCCCGAGCCGATCATCTCGCCGGCCTGGTCGCCTGACGGCACGAAGGTCGCTTACGTATCGTTCGAAAAGAAGAAGCCGATCGTCTACATCCACGATCTGCCCACCGGCCGTCGCATCGTCGTATCGGACCAGAAGGGCAACAACAGCGCGCCCGCCTGGTCGCCGGATGGACGCACGCTGGCAGTGGCGCTTTCGCGCACCGGCAACACGCAGATTTTCGCCGTCAACGCTGACGGCAGCGGTTTGCGCCGGTTGACTCAAGGCACCTCGATCGACACCGAACCGAACTACTCTCCTGACGGACAGTGGATCTATTTCACCAGCGACCGCGGCGGTCAACCGCAGATCTACAAGATGCCGGCGCAGGGCGAAAGCGCCG
Source organism: Paraburkholderia sp. EB58 (assembly GCF_050436665.1). Taxonomy (NCBI): domain Bacteria; kingdom Pseudomonadati; phylum Pseudomonadota; class Betaproteobacteria; order Burkholderiales; family Burkholderiaceae; genus Paraburkholderia; species Paraburkholderia sp. EB58. The sequence continues at coordinate 204,070 of NZ_JBNDMQ010000003.1, forward strand.
GTGCAGCTCAGCGCGTCACGTTCACGGGCAACTACAACACCAGCCCGCGCGTGAGCCCAGACGGCAAGGAACTGGCCTACATCTCACGTGTGGGCGGCGCGTTCAAGCTGTACATTCAGGACCTGCAGTCCGGTTCTGCTACCGGTTTGACCGATACAACACATGACGAATCGCCGAGCTTCGCGGCGAATGGTCAGTACATTCTTTACGCCACACAGGTGAACGGCCGTGGCGTGTTGGCCGCAGTATCGACCGATGGTCGCACTCGGCAGGTCCTGTCCGTTCAGGGCGGCATCGTTCGCGAGCCGTCCTGGGGCCCGTTTATGCAATAACGTTTATGCAATAACACACAAGGAGAGTAACAATGATGTCTAAACTTCGTATCGTATTTGCCGCATTGCTGGTCGGTGCACTCGCCGCATGTCACTCGGGCGTCAAGCTCGACGAAAATGCTAACAAGGGCGGTGCAGTTGCCACCCAACCGAACCCGAATGCAGTCGCACAGGTGAACGTCGACGAGCTGAACGATCCGAACAGCCCGCTTGCCAAGCGAAGTGTCTACTTCGACTTCGACAGCTACTCGGTCAAGGACGAATACCAGTCGCTGCTGGCACAACACGCACGTTACCTGAAGGCACATCCGGAACGTCACGTGCTGATCCAGGGCAACACCGACGAACGCGGCACGAGCGAGTACAACCTGGCACTCGGCCAGAAACGTGCTGAAGCTGTGCGTCGCGCGCTGTCGCTGCTTGGCGTGCCGGATTCGCAAATGGAAGCCGTGAGCCTGGGCAAGGAAAAGCCGATGGCCGACGGTCATGACGAAGCGTCGTGGGCACAAAACCGCCGCGCCGATCTCGTCTACCAACAGTAATAGGTGATGAGCCGTATGACGCAACGTTTCTCCTGGCTGCGCTTTGCTGCAGCCGCCTGCGTGGCGGGCTCGGCCTTGATGGCCGTGCCGGCTCACGCCGGCATGTTCGACGACGACCAGGCCCGTCAGGCGATTCTCGATCTGCGTACCAAGACCGATAGCTTGTCGACCCAACTGTCGGCCGCGCAGCGGACCATCCTCGATCAGTCCAACCGCCTCGACCAGCTGAACCAGCAGGTCGCGACGCTGCGCGGGCAGAACGAGGACATGGCGAACCAGCTTGCCACGCTGCAGAAGCAGCAGAAAGACTACTACACCGATCTGGATACGCGGCTCAAGAAGTTCGAGCCGCAGCAGCAGACGGTCGACGGTGTAGAAGGCACGGTGCAGCCTGGTGAGACGGATGCGTTCAATGCGGCCTCAACACAGTTCCGCAACGGCGACTTCAAGAACGCGGCGGCTTCGTTCCGCAGCTTCATCGCCAAGTATCCGCAGAGCCCCTATCAGCCGACCGCGCAGTACTGGCTCGGCAACGCGCTGTATGCACTGCGCGACTACAAGGGTTCGACGGCAACCTGGGAAGGCGTTGTGAAGAACTACCCGCAGCATCCGCGTGCGCCGGAAGCGATGCTTGCGATTGCCAACAATCAGCTCGAACAAGGTCAAAAGGCTGCGGCCAAGAAGACCCTCGAGCAGATCGTCGCGCAATACGGCAGCTCGGACGTCGCACAGTCGGCACAAAGCAAGTTGTCGCAAATCAAGTAGTTTCGCAGGTTGCAGCAAACGCGTAGTGTCGGATGAAACGCCACGCGCGCCTCTCGCCGGAAAGCCCAGGGCAGTCGATGCCTTGGGCTTTTCGTTTTGTGGAATGCCAAGTGAATAGGGTGAATAGGGTTGACAATATTCACAGCTTATCGCTATAATCCCGCTTCTCTTTTGGGTCGTTAGCTCAGCTGGTAGAGCAGCGGACTTTTAATCCGTTGGTCACAGGTTCGAATCCCGTACGGCCTACCAAAGATTTAAAGGGCTTACATGCGAATGCATGTAAGCCCTTTTTCTTTCCAGGCGCGCGTGCAGGCATTTGCACAAGCGGCCCTTCAGGTCGAACACGAGCCGTCTCGAGCGGTCAGTAGCCGGCCACGCCCCGTCGTTGAACATGACTTCCCGAACGATCCGATCCATCACGCACGCGATCGAAGCTTCGTTCGGTAGTTTAACGAAGCTTATTAGGCGCACTACTCACACCCTTGCCTCACATCGGTCCGGAATCGATCCGAACTTCATCCGATCCACTGGGTTCCTCTAGCGGTCGAATCACCCAAGCCACCCCGCCAGCATCGCCGCGCCGACAGAATACGGGAACCCTCCAGTCCGACTACCCTGATTCGCCAGCACAAACACCTACAACCATCCTTCAATACACTCAATCGGAGTCCGAACATTCTCATTTATTGAGACGCAAAGACATGTGATGATCGCGCCGGATCGCTAACTGCGTGTTGCACCAAGTCTGCTGAAACACGCACGAGCGAAACCAAAACACCCGCGCTTTCATTCCGACATCATGAGTAACTTTCTGTTCGACCTGGCCACGAACCTCGCGATTCTTGCCTCGCTGCTGATCGCTTGCCATTTGTGCAACCTCGCCAGGCCCGATCTCGCGTTAAACGGTGGCTATACCTACCTGCTGCTGGCAGCGACGGCCTTGGTGTTCGATGCCACGCTGACCTTTTGCGTGTTCGCGGATGCGCTGAGCCGCTATGGAAAATTCAGCACACCTGACGCGTTCGTCGAGCGCGCCTGCGCTTATACCCTCGTCTGCGCGCTCGCGCTTTACTGCGCGCGGTGTTTGCGCATCCGCATGGAAAAGGCCAGAGCCAGCCACGCGCTGGTGATCCGCACCTCCCCGTACAGCGAGTCGCATCTGCCGATGTGACGACCCGCCATTGAGTCATCCACGGCATCGACACGTCACCGCTTCCCCTCCCGCATATGCGGCGGCGGCGCTATGCCGCCGGCCCTTCGTTAAGTCGCCTTGATTATCCCCGACCAGCCAGGCAGGTAACGTGCCTCCGGTGTATGCGCGAGAGTCTTCGCCTGGTCGAGCGCTTTCGCAAAACTCTTCGTAATCTTGCTCACGGACACCCGTGGCCGCAAGAAGTCAGCCCACAGAAACTCGCTGAACGGCGTCGCATCCTTCGCATAGCCGCCTGCGTTGCGCAGTTCGCCGGCGAGACTGCGATAAGGATCGTCGCTCATTTCGGTGACCACTTTCGGCAAGTGTTCATAGTCGTAACGCGAGCCGTCTGCGCCAAACGGATGGACCCACTGGTTGTGTTCCATCATGCGCCAAAAGATCGTGTAATCGAGCCACGACAGGTCTTTCAGCACCATGATCTTGACTTCCTTGACACCCTCTTCGAGTAGCGCCCGCCCAAGGTGGTGATGGTCGACGATGTAGTAACGGTCCTCCGGCCCCAGCACCGCAGGAAACGAGTGTGCATCGATCGCGGCGCTGCGCTGCTTCTTGTTCAGCGTCTTCCAATGCGCGCGCTTGAGCGCCACCTCACGATAGCCCACCGTCATCTGAGTGGGTCGCAATGCCGTGAGTTTTGCCGGGATGAAATGAATGTCTCTATTCGGGACCATGGTCTGCCTCATCAAATCGTTAAATCAAACTAGCGCGAAAACAATAGCGCGAATCAGCCACTCCGTTAATAGCCGTCAACCATTTTGCATAGGTTCTGGAATGGTCCTTGCACACGCGCGAGCCGTCACCTATAACTTGCGAAGACCGAGAGGGAGAGATCGCGCCCGCCGTCAGGCATTGCAGCCGCTGTGTTGAATCGAAGCAGTTCGTCATCAGTCACACGCAACCGACTTGAGCGAGGCCATCTTGAATCTCGAAACCGTACGCATCTTCCTCATGACGCGAGGCTTCGACCTCGGCACCAAAGTCCTCGGCGCGATCGTCCTATGGATTATCGGCCGCTGGGTGATCGGGGTGATCACCGGTCTGCTGCGCAAGCTGCTCTCGCGTAACGGTCGGGTCGACCCCACCCTCGCGCACTACCTCGGCTCGATCCTCGGTGCGTTGCTGAACCTGCTGCTGATCCTCGCGATCCTGCAGGTCTTCGGAGTCCAGACCACCTCGTTCGCCGCGCTGCTCGCGGGCCTCGGTCTCGCCATCGGCACCGCTTGGGGCGGTCTGCTCGCTCACTTCGCAGCCGGCATCTTCATGCAGGTGCTGCGCCCCTTCAAGGTCGGCGACTACGTGATGGCCGGCGGCGTGACCGGCACCGTCCAGGAACTGGGCCTGTTCGGCACCACGATCATCACGCCGGACAATGTCACGACGATCGTCGGCAACAACAAGATCTTCTCCGACACGATCTCGAACTACAGCACGCTGCCGGTGCGCCGCGTCGAACTGACAGCGAAGATCGCCAACGGAGTGGACCCGATCGACGCGGCCAACCGGCTGCGAGCCGCCGTCGTCAAGATTCCTAACGTCGCGGATAGCCCGGCGCCGGATATCGAAGTTCTGTCGTTCACGCCGGAGGGACCTTTGCTGTGTGTGCGTCCCTACGCGCATACCGACAACTATTGGCAGGTCTATTTCGACACCAACCGCGCCGTCATCGAGACCTTTCGCGAAGCGGGCTTTCCGACTCCGGAAACGCCGCTGGTGCGACGCGCTGCGAACTAGCAAGCGCACGCATCACCCTGGGCAGAGGCCGGCGACGCACAGCGATACGCTGCAGCCAGGCGAGACCATCGAGCCAGCTGATCCTCGAACACAAAAAAACGGCGCAGCGAAAATTTCGCTGCGCCGTTTTTGTCTGCCTGGGTTTGAGCAAGCCTATCCCAGACGGTTGCTAGCCAGGCTTACCGGCTGCTGCCAGGTCCAGGCTTGGCAGCAGCCGGCTTGCGCAGCATCTTCCACAAGGCGCCGAGCAGCAGCGGCACGATTGCCGCGCCGATACCGACCAGTACGATCACGTTCAGGTACTGGCGAATGAACGGGATGTTGCCGAAGAAGTAGCCCAGCAGCACCAGCAGCAGCACCCAGAACAGCGCGCCCACGAAGTTGAACAGCTGGAAGCGGCTGACGGTCATCTGCGAAGCGCCGGCGACGAACGGCGCGAACGTGCGCACCACCGGGATAAAACGCGCCAGCACGATGGTCTTGCCACCGTGCTTTTCGTAGAAGTTGTGGGTCTTCTGCAGCGCTTCGCGATCGAGGAAGCGCTCGAGCACCGGAATATGCGTACTGAACACCTTGGGCCCGATCGCCTTGCCGATCAGATAGTTGAGCGTATTGCCCCCAACCGCGGCCACGAGCAGCAGCAGGATCAGCAGACCGAGATTCATTTCGCCGCTCGCGCAAAACGCGCCGCCGATGAACAGCAGCGAGTCGCCCGGCAGAAACGGCAGCACGACCAGCCCGGTTTCGCAAAACACGATCAGAAACAGCACCGCGTAGACCCACACGCCATACTGTTGAATGAATACCCCAAGAAACTTGTCGATATGCAAAACAAGATTCACGAACTGCAGAAGCGTGTCCAAAAGCGTCCCTTATTGAGCGAATGGCGTGAACGGCCGAACTGGCGGGCCGTCATGGCATGGTGAAATGGGCAACAATTCGAGCGCCCGAAGGCGTCGAAATTGACCGCGCCATGATACCGAAAGTGCCCGGCTGCGATAAAAAATCTGCATCCATGGGCGCCCACCCGGCGCGAGTTGAGCGCACGGAGGACGTGCGCCGCGCGCGACACACAGCCGCTCACCAGCCGGTTCGCCGCGAGTCGCTATAATTTCGCCATGTCCGAATTCTCCGAACCGCCTGTCGACGCCACCAGCCAGCCTGTGGCGCCTGCCCTACGTCCATTGCGGGCCATCCAGCCCCTGCCCGACCTGCTGATCAGCCAGATCGCCGCCGGCGAGGTGGTCGAACGGCCGGCCTCGGTCGTTAAGGAGTTGCTGGAGAACGCGCTGGACGCCGGCGCGCAAACGCTGCGGATCCTGCTCGACGAGGGCGGGGTCAAACGTATCTCGATCACCGACGACGGTTGCGGCATCCCCGAGGCCGAACTCACGCTTGCCCTGATGCGCCACGCCACCAGCAAGATCCGCTCGCTCGCCGAGCTCGAAGCGGTCGGCACGCTCGGGTTTCGCGGCGAGGCGCTGGCGTCGATTGCTTCGGTGTCGGAGATGTTCATCACGAGCCGCACCACCGACGCGCGCCATGCGGTGCGTATCGAGGCGCAAACCGGCGTGCTGAGCCCGGCAGCCGGCACGCAGGGGACGACGATCGAAGTGCGCGAGCTGTACTTCAACACGCCCGCGCGCCGTAAATTCCTGAAGAGCGAGCAGACCGAACTCGGGCACTGCCTCGAGATGATCCGCCGCGCCGCGCTGGCGCGGCCGGACGTAGCGATTTCGGTGCTGCATAACGGCCGCGCGGTCGAGCACTGGAACGCGTCGGATCCGGCCACCCGCGTCGCCAAGATCATGGGCGAGACCTTTGCCACCGCCCATCTGCCACTCGACGAATCGGCCGGCCCGCTGGCGGTGTATGGCTGCGCCGGCCTGCCGACCGCGAGCCGAGGCCGGGCCGACCAGCAGTATTTCTTCGTCAACGGGCGCTTCGTGCGCGACAAGCTGCTGACGCATGCCGTACGCGCCGCTTACGAGGACGTACTGCACGGCGAGCGCTATCCGTCGTATGTGCTGTTTCTCGATCTGCCGCCCGAGGGCGTCGACGTCAACGTGCACCCGTCGAAGATCGAGGTGCGTTTCCGCGATTCGCGCTCGATCCATCAGTTTGTCTTCCATGCCGTGCAGCGGGCACTGGCGAGACACGCCGGCGCCTCCCCGGAAACCACGGCAGGCGGCCACGCGGCGCACCTCGAGCCCGTCCCGGGCAACCCGTCGTCGTTCGCGGCCACGCCGCTCGGCGGTATTGGGGGCATTGGCGGCATGGGTGGCGCAAGCGCGGGTGATGGCGCATTCGCCGGCGGCTTGGCGGGTGTTGGCGGGAACGGCGGCGGTGGTTTTGGCGGCAACCAGGCGGGCAATACCTGGCTGCGTCAGGCACGCATGACGCAAGGCACGCTGCCGGTCGCGCAACCGCTGGCGCTCTACGACGCGCTATTCGGCCGCAAGGATAGCGGCATCGGCACGGCACAGGGCACAACCACGCTGGAGGCGCGCGATTCCGCCGCTGAGGCGCCATCGTTCTTCGCCCCGCCTGGGTCGGCGTCGGCCAACCCGCCGTTTCATGGCACGGACGAACAACCGCTCGGTTTCGCGCTCGGCCAGATTCACGGCATCTATGTGCTGGCGCAGAACGCGCAAGGCTTGGTGATTGTCGACATGCACGCGGCGCACGAGCGGATTCTGTACGAGCAGTTCAAGAATGCGCTGGCCGATCGGGCGATTGCGGTGCAACCGTTGCTGATTCCGCTGTCGATGCCGGCCGACCCGGTCGAGATCGGCACGGTGGAGGAAGAACGTGAGACGCTCGACGCACTCGGCTTCGACCTTGCGGTGCTGTCCCCGACTACGCTGGCGATTCGCGCCGTGCCGGCGCTGCTCAAGGACGCCGACCTGCAGGCGCTGGCCCGCGCGGTGCTGACCGATCTGCACGCATACGGCGGCTCGCGGGTGCTGACCGAACGGCAGCACGAACTGCTCGGCACGCTGGCCTGCCACCACGCAGTGCGCGCGAACCGGCGTCTGACGCTGGACGAAATGAACGCCCTGCTGCGCCAGATGGAAGCGACCGAACGCGCGGACCAGTGCAATCACGGGCGGCCGACGTGGTATCAACTGACGCTCTCCGACCTCGACCGACTGTTCATGCGTGGTCAATGATCACGCGCATCGCCAGGGTACCGCCGCGGCCACTCGTGCCATCAGCGCCACCCGCGCCGCGGACAAGCCGACCATGACGCAACGTACTGCCACCCCGATTGCCTGTCTGCTGGGCCCGACTGCCTCGGGCAAGACTGCGGCGGCGCTCGCGCTTGCCGCGCGCAGGCCGGTCGAAATCATTAGCGTGGATTCGGCGCTGGTATATCGCGAGATGGACATCGGCACGGCCAAGCCGACTGTGGAAGAACAGGCGCGGGTGCGGCACCATCTCATCGATATTGTCGACCCTGCCGATGCCTACTCGGCGGCCGAATTCCGCACGGACACCTTGCGGTTGGTAAGCGAGATTTCCACGCGGGGACGGGTGCCATTGCTGGTCGGCGGGACGATGCTGTACTACAAGGCGCTCACGCAGGGCCTGAGCGACCTGCCGTCGGCCGATCCTGAGATCCGCGCGGCGCTCGATGCGGATGGGTTGCGGGACGGCTGGCCGGCTCTGCATGCGCGGCTTGCTGCTGTTGATGCGGCGACGGCTGCGCGGCTGGCTCCGAATGACTCGCAGCGGATTCAGCGGGCGCTGGAGGTGTTCATGTTGACGGGGCAGCCGATGTCGGCGCTATTGGCCGCGCCGGCACGCACCGACGAAGCGGCGTTGCCGTGGCGGTTTGTACCGGTGGCGCTGGAGCCTTCGGATCGCGGCGTGTTGCATGCACGGATTGCGGCGCGGTTTGATGCCATGCTCGCGGCTGGATTCGTGGAAGAGGTTGAGCGACTGCGGGCGCGCGGGGATTTGCGTGCCGGGTTGCCGTCGATGCGGTGTGTGGGGTATCGGCAGGTTTGGGAATATCTCGATGGGGTTGTCGATTTCTCGACCATGCGGGATAAGGGAATTTTTGCTACGAGGCAGTTGTGCAAGCGGCAGCTTACGTGGTTGCGGAGCATGCCCGAGAGGGTTGTTGTTGATTGTTGTGCGGGGGATGCTACTGAATTGGCGTTGCGGGCTGTTGAAGAGGTTATTGGGGGGTGATTTTTTTTGCCCTTCAGGCGGAGTTTTTGCCTGCGGCGCCTCGTATTGTTTGGTGTGCCTGCGGTGCTGGCCTTTCCTTGCATTCTTAGTGGTCTGTTTGCCTGCGGCGCCTCGCTTTGTTTGGTGTGCCTACGGTGTTGGCCTTTCCTTGCATTGTTATCGGTCTATTAGCTTCGCCCCTGTGCGGGGCGGCACCTACTTTTCTTTGCCGGCCGCAAAGAAAAGTAGGCAAAAGAAAGCGGGCTCAAACCGCCAGCCTGTAGGTGTCCACCACTTGAACCAACCCGGAGTGGTCCGAGACGAGACGGTCACTCGCATTTCCCGCGTTAGCGACACAGGGCTCATCCACCCCACTCCGCACTGCGTGCGTCGCGGATGGGTATGCCTGGGAAGGCGGAGGGATGCCTCGAAAATCGAGGCTGGCGGGCAATGAGCCTCCGAGGCGACTTACCAAACAAAGCGGGAACCTCTAACAGTTCCGCTATCAAATAAGAGCCCCCCGATAACCTTAGAAATCCTACATAATTCGCAGAAAGCGTTATGCCCGACGGCGGGGCGCGAAGCGCGACGCTGGAGCGGATGAATGCTTTGTCACTGACGAGTGTGGTGCGAGGACACGTCTCGTCTCGGGCCATTCCCGATTCACGACAGAGATGGACCCCTACGAGCTAACGGTGTGAGCCCGCTTTCTTTTGCCTACTTTTCTCTGCGGCCGGCAAAGAAAAGTAGGTGCCGCCCCGCACAGGGGCGAACCTAGATAGACCACTAAGAATGCAAGGAAAGGCCAACACCGTAGGCACACCAAACAAAGCGAGGCGCCGCAGGCAAACAAGACCGAATGGGCAATAAAAACAAAAAGGCCATCTGGCGAAAAACGCCAGACAGCCTTTCATAAAAACCACAGCCCAACGGCACAAGCAAAACCACCCCGCGCCGCGAGCCAAAAAAAGAACCCGCCTCAAACCACTACAGTCTGCGCCTCACCATCACGAGAATCCCGCACAGCCCCGATCTTCCAGACCTGTTCCCCGGCGGCAGCCAACAAGCCAATAGCCTTATCAGCATCTTCAGCAGCCACAATCACGGCCATGCCAATCCCGCAATTAAACACCCGATGCATTTCAGCGTCAGCAACACCACCATGCTTCTGCAACCACGAGAACAACGGCGGCAGCGGCCAGGCCCGATGATCAAGCTCAGCCGTCAAGCCAGCCCGCAAAACGCGCGGAATATTTTCAACAAGCCCACCGCCGGTGATATGCGCCATCCCCTTCACGGAGATCTGCTCCATCAGCGAAAGCAAAGGCTTAACGTAAATATGCGTAGGCGCCATCAAAGCATCAGCCAGCGAGCGGCCATCAAAGTCCGCGTTCAAATCCGGCTGCGCCCGCTCAATAATCTTGCGCACCAGCGAGAACCCATTCGAATGAATCCCGCTCGAAGCCAGCCCCAACACAACATCACCCGGGGTAATCGTGCTACCGTCGATAATCTTGCTCTTCTCGACCGCGCCCACCGCAAAACCGGCCAGATCATATTCGCCGTCAGGGTACATACCCGGCATTTCAGCCGTCTCGCCGCCAATCAGCGCGCAGCCAGCCAGCTCGCAGCCCTGCGCGATGCCCTTCACGACCGTCGAGGCCGTGCCGACGTCGAGCTTGCCGCAAGCAAAGTAATCGAGGAAGAACAGCGGCTCGGCACCTTGCACCAGGATGTCGTTGACGCTCATCGCCACCAGATCCTGGCCCACCGTGTCGTGCTTGTTCAGATGAAAGGCCAGCTTCAGCTTGGTGCCGACGCCGTCCGTGCCCGAAACGAGCACCGGTTCGCGGTATTTCTTCGGCACCTCGAAGAGCGCGCCAAACCCGCCGATGCCACCCAGCACACCGTCGCGCAACGTCTTTTTGGCAAAGGGCTTGATTGCGTCGACAAGGGCGTCGCCCGCGTCGATGTCCACGCCGGCGTCGCGATACGACAGACCTTGGGCCGAATCGGTTGAATGCTGGGCGGATTTCGGTTGATTCATGGGGAAGAGCTCGAAGGTCGGTAAAATGCGATTTTACCCGATGCCGGCCGGTTGGCTGGACTTTCACCTGCGCCAACCATCTGGGACACTCATTTTGCAGCAAAACTCGTCGATTCTTACGCCGTATCAGCGCCAGGCCTTCATCTGGGTCGCCATTGCGCTGGTCCTCGGCATCCTGCTCTGGCTGCTCAGTCCGGTGCTCACACCGTTCCTGCTCGGCGCAATCCTCGCCTACATCCTGCAACCGGGCGTTGCGTGGATGGTGAAGCGGCGCGTGCCGCGCAGCCTCGCCGCCCTTCTGATGATGCTGCTGTTCACCCTCGCCCTGACGATCATGATCCTGCTCGTGCTGGTGGTGATCCAGAAAGAAGGGCCGCAACTCAAGCAGCAAGTGCCCGTGCTGTTCGCGCACGTCAGCGCGTGGCTGCAGCCCAAGCTCGCGATGCTGGGCCTCGCCGATTCGCTCGATTTCGCCAGCATTCGCGACCTCGTCACCGGTCAGCTCGAAGGCAGCGCGCAAACCGTCGCGCTCTACGCCTGGACCTCGATCCGCACAAGCGGCAATGTGATGATGACCCTGATCGGCAACGTCGTGATGGTGCCGCTCGTGCTGTTCTATCTGCTATACGACTGGAACCGGATGCTCGCGCGCCTCGAGGGTTTCGTGCCGCGCCGCTGGCTCGACAAGACCCTGCAGCTCGCTCGTGATATGGACCGGATGCTGTCGCAATACCTGCGCGGCCAGTTACTCGTGATGGGCGTGCTCGCCGTGTTTTACGCCATCGCGCTGACCATCGCCGGCTTCGAGATCGCGCTGCCGGTCGGCATCTTTACCGGCGTGGCCGTGTTCATTCCATACATCGGCTATGCCACGGGCCTCGCGCTGGCCCTGCTCGCCGCGCTGCTGCAGTTCGGCGACTGGTACGGCTTCGGCGCCGTCGCCATTATTTACGGGGTCGGGCAGATTCTCGAGAGTTTCTTCCTGACGCCACGCCTCGTCGGCGAACGAATCGGCATGCACCCGCTCGCCGTGATCTTCGCCCTGCTCGCGTTCGGTCAACTATTCGGCTTTTTCGGCGTGCTGCTCGCGCTCCCCGTCAGCGCGATCCTCTCGGTAGCCCTGCGCGAATTGCGGCAAGGCTATCTGTCGAGCACGCTTTACAAGTAATTGACCATGAGTGCACTGACTCCTGGCAGCTCCCATTTTCGGCTTCTACTACTGTGCTTCGTCAACTGACGCTCGATCTCGGCACCCCGCCGCCATCGACATTCGACAATTTCTTCGCCGGCGCCAACGCCGAGCTGGTGACAAGGCTGCGCGAGCTGGAAAGCGCGCTCGCCGCCGGCCCGGTGGCCGACCGGACCTTCTACGTGTGGGGCGAAAGCGGCAGCGGCCGCACCCATCTGCTGCAGGCGCTGATCCACGAGGCGCAGCCCGGGCACGCCCGCTTTGTGAGCCCGCAAAGCAGTCTCGCCGCCTTTGCCTTCGACCCGCGCGTCGCGCTGTACGCCATCGACGACTGCGACGGCCTGTCCGGCGCCCAGCAAATCGCCGCGTTTAACCTCTTCAACGAAGTGCGTGCGCATCCGACCTGCGCTTTGGTGGCGGCAGGCAATGCCGCGCCGATCGGGCTGGCGGTTCGTGAAGACCTGCGCACGCGCCTCGGCTGGGGTCTCGTGTTCCACCTCGCGCCGCTGCCGGACGAAGGCAAGGCCGCCGTGCTCAAGCACGCCGCCCGTGAACGCGGCATCGCGCTTGACGACGACGTGCCGGCTTACCTGCTCACGCGCTACCGGCGCGACATGCCGAGCCTGATGGGCTTGCTGGACGCACTCGACCGCTTCTCGCTCGAACAGAAACGGGCGGTCACCTTGACGCTGTTGCGCACCATGCTGGCATCCCCTGCAGGCAGCGAAGAACTCAGAACGGCAACCGTTTCACCCGCTTCAAGTAAAATAGGCCCCCATGGCTAATCTCGCTCTCTTCGACCTCGACCACACCCTCATCCCCACCGACAGCGACCACGAATGGGGCCGCTTCATGGTGAAGCACGGCATGGTCGACGCCGAAAATTTCGCGCGTGAAAACGATCGCTTCTTTGCCGACTACAAGGCCGGCAAGCTGGACATCCACGCCTATCTCGTTGCCATGCTGACGCCGCTCTCGAAGTATTCGCGCGCGCAACTCGCCGAGTACCACCAGATGTACATGCACGAGGTGATCAAGCCCGCCATCGTGCCGGCCGCGCTCGAGCTGGTACGCCAGCACCGCGACGCCGGCGACCTGTGCTGCATGGTCACCGCCACCAACGAGTTCATCACCGGCCCGATCGCCGCCGTGTTCGGTGTCGAGAAGCTGATCGCCTGCGAAGCTGAAACCGTGGACGGTCAGCCGCACTCCGACTACACCGGCCGTCCCACCGGCACGCCCAGCTACAAGGAAGGCAAGATAGTCCGTACCGAAGCATGGCTCACTTCGCTCGGCAAGACATGGTCGGATTTCGAGCGCAGCTATTTCTACAGCGATTCGCACAACGACATCCCGCTGCTCCAAAAGGTCACTGACCCGATCGCGACCAACCCGGACGACACGCTACGCGCTCACGCGCAGGCAAACGGCTGGCGCATCCTCGAACTCTTTCAACCCACGTGATCAAAAAATTTATCCGCAAACTGTTCGGACAGGATCCGGCACCCGCTGACGATACCGCACCATCCGAGGCAGATGAAGCCGCTCGCGCACCGGTGAGAGCCGGCCATGACGACGCCGCTGCCGCCAAACCACGCCGCAAGACGGCGCGCGACACCGGCAAGGCTGTGCGCGATCCAGACATGCCGGTCGCGGATGTGCCGGTTACGGACATGCCGGTGATCATTCCAGCGGACGTGCACGGCATCAACCCCGCACTGATCTCGCGGAACGCCATTCGCGTCACCGAAGGTCTACAGCAGGCGGGCCACCGGGCGTTTATCGTCGGCGGCGCCGTGCGCGATCTGCTGCTCGGCATCGCGCCGAAAGACTTCGACGTCGCCACCGACGCCACCCCCGACCAGGTGCAGAAGCTGTTTCGCCGCGCGCGCATCATCGGCCGGCGCTTCCAGATCGTGCACGTGCAGTTCGGCCAGGAAATCATCGAAACCTCGACGTTCCGCGCCCTCGTCGATCCGCCCGCGGCCGACGCCGAGCCGCCGCGGCGCCTGAAGCGCGACGAGCTCGACCGTCGCACCCACGCCGTCGACGCCAGCGGCCGCGTGCTGCGCGACAACGTCTGGGGCGAGCAGCACGAAGACGCCACCCGCCGCGACTTTACGATCAACGCGATGTACTACGATCCGGCCACGCAGACCGTGCTGGACTACCACAACGGCATGGCCGACATGCGTGCCCGCCTGTTGCGAATGATCGGCGATCCGGCCACGCGCTACCGCGAAGACCCGGTGCGCATGCTGCGCGTGGTGCGTTTTGCCGCCAAGCTCGACTTCGAGATCGAAGACGCCACGCGCGCGCCGATCAAGGAGATGGCCGATCTCATCAACAATGTGCCGGCCGCGCGTCTGTTCGACGAAATGCTCAAGCTGATGCTGTCGGGCCACGCGCTCGCCTGCCTGAAGCGTCTGCGCCAGGAAGGCCTGCATCACGGCCTGCTGCCGCTGCTCGACGTGGTGCTCGAGCAGCCGCACGGCGAGAAATTCATTACGCTCGCGCTGACCAACACGGATAACCGCGTGCGCGCCGGCAAGCCGGTCTCGCCGGGCTTCCTGTTCGCCACGTTGCTGTGGCACGACGTGCAGCAGCGCTGGCAGGCATTCGAGGCGCAGGGCGAGTACCCCGTGCCCGCGCTGCACCGCGCGATGGACGAAGTGCTCGATATGCAAACCGAGAAACTCGCCATCCACAAGCGTTTCTCGTCGGACATGCGCGAGATCTGGGGCCTGCAGTTGCGCCTTGAAAAACGCTCGGGCCGCAGCGCGCTGAAGCTGATGGAACACCAAAGATTTAGAGCGGGGTATGATTTCCTCCTGTTGCGCTGCGAATCGGGCGAACTCGATGAGTCGGTCGGTACGTGGTGGACGGAGTTCATCGAAGGAGACGCTGCCGCGCGCGAACTGTTGCTCACGCAAGGCGGGAAGGACCGGAGCCCCAAAAAACGACGGAGGCGCAGCAGTGGCGCCAGGAACCGCAAACCGGGCGAGGGAATGGAGGGCGGCACGACAGTCGACCGCGCAGCAGACGACGTGAGCCAAGGCGGCTCGCACGAAGACTGACGCGGCCAGGCTGCTGGCCGTCGAACGATAGTCGCAGGAAGTTATGCCATGACGGTTGCTTATCTCGGCCTCGGCGCGAATCTCGGGGATGCGCGCCAGACCCTGAAAGACGCGGTGGTGTGCCTGGCACAACAGCACACCATCACCGTGCTCGCCAAGTCGAGCCTGTATCGCACCGCCCCGATCGACGCCGGTGGTGACGATTACTACAACTGTGTCGTGAAGCTCGAAACGACATTGCCGGTCAGGCATCTTCTGGCGCTGTGCCACAAGATCGAATTGCACTTCGGCCGGGAGCGGCCGTTTCGCAACGCACCTCGCACGCTCGATCTCGACATCCTGCTGTACGGCGATCACTTGATCGACGAACCCGATCTGATCGTGCCGCATCCGCGACTCACCGAGCGCGCCTTTGCGCTGGTGCCGCTGACTGAGCTCGATCCGGATTTGACAATTCCCCTGCATGGCCGCGCCGACGCCTTCCTCGCCGCCGTCGCCGATCAGCGCATCGAAAAGATGAAGTCGCCCTGCCAATGCCCGGTGCTCAGCGCGCTGGGCGGCGGCAGCAATGAGACCGCGAAGACAACCAAAGGCCGTTGCTCATGAGCGCCACTCCGCTGACGGTCACGGCGCCGCAGTTACGCCCGCCGTTCCGCTATATCGCGATTGAAGGGCCGATCGGTGTAGGCAAGACTTCGCTTGCGCGACGCCTTGCTGAACGATGGTCGATGCATCCGCTGTTCGAACGGCCGCAAGACAACCCGTTTCTCGAACGTTTCTATCGCGACACCGCCCGTTACGCGCTGCCCGCGCAACTGCACTTCGCGCTACAGCGTGCTCAACAGGCGCAGGAAGTCGCCGCGCTTCATGCCGCGGGCACGCCGCTGATCGCCGATTTCATGACGCAGAAAAACGAGATCTTCGCGCGGCTGACGCTGCCCGAAGACGAGTGGCAGCTGTACCGCACGCTTTCTGCACGGATCGATGCGCAAGCTTTGAAGGGCAGCACCACTGGAAGTCCTGGCGCCGCGCCGGCACCCGATTTTGTTGTGTACCTGCAAGCCAGTCCGGAGGTGCTGTTCGCACGCATCCAGAAGCGCGCCGTGCCGATGGAATTGCAGATCTCCGACGCGTACCTGCACTCCCTGTGCAACGCGTATAACGAATTCTTCTATCACTACGACCGCACGCCGGTGCTGACGGTCAATGCAGAACATCTGAACCCGCTCGACTCGGACGCGGACCTTGCACTGCTCGTCGAACGCATCGAAACGATGCGCGGGCGCAAGGAGTTCTTTGTCAAAGGCACGTCGCTCTGAGCGACGGCGCCCTCCTCTTTTTCCAACGGAATACCCCATGAGCTATTTGCAGGAAACGAGCCGGAACGCCATTACCGTCCCGAAACTGCAGGCAATGCGCGATGCAGGCGAGAAGATCGCCATGCTCACCTGTTACGACGCGAGCTTCGCTGCGCTGCTGGACCGCGCCGGCGTCGACGTGCTGCTGATCGGCGACTCGCTCGGTAACGTGCTGCAAGGTCAGACGACGACGCTGCCGGTCACCCTCACGGAGATCGCCTATCACACCGCCTGCGTAGCACGGGCACGCCCCTCGGCGCTGGTCATCGCCGATCTGCCGTTCGGCACCTATGGCACGCCCGAGGCCGCCTTCGCCAGCTCCGTGGAGTTGATGCGCGCGGGCGCCCAGATGATCAAGCTGGAAGGCGGCGAATGGCTCGCCGATACGGTGCGCTTTCTGGTTGAGCGGGCGGTGCCGGTGTGCGCGCACGTGGGTCTCACGCCACAATCGGTGCATGCGTTTGGCGGCTTCAAGGTGCAGGGCAAGACGGAAGCAGGCGCAAGCCAGTTGCTGCGCGACGCGCGCGCCGTGCAGGACGCGGGCGCCCAATTGATCGTGATAGAAGCGATCCCGATGGTGCTCGGCGCCGAAGTCACCAAGCAGTTGCGGATCCCGACCATCGGCATCGGCGCGGGCGTGGATTGTTCGGGACAAGTGCTCGTGCTGCACGACATGCTTGGGATTTTCCCCGGCAAGCGGCCGCGCTTCGTGAAGGACTTTATGCAGGGCCAACCGAGTATTTTTGCGGCAGTCGAGGCGTATGTGCGTGCGGTGAAAGACAGCTCGTTCCCGGGGGCGGAACACACGTTCTGATGTGAGTGTTTCGGGTGTGTGGCCGGGCGGCCGGAACGGTCGCCTGCGCGGGACGGGTCAGTTCCACGGCAGGGTATGAGCGTTCTTGTTAGCGCGCCGCTTTCTGCTTTGGGACCCGTCCGATTTCCGTAGAAAGTCCGGACGTCTATCTTCTTCGATCCATCTATGCGGCCCTGCCGCAAACCGAAGAGAGACGTCCATGAGCCCCTTTTGCCTGATCAACGTCGCGGAAATCCGCGATCACGCTGTTGCGACCTCGCCTGATCTGCGGGAACCCATCTTGTATGCACGTCTGACTGACTGGGTGCTGCGCTTGCTGCGCCTCGGCCGCGGCTAAACCGCCCTTTTCGCCGCTATCTCGCCTTACGCCCAACTAGGCGGGGCCGAACGGGAGGCGTGGCGGCCACCAGCCTCATCCCAGAAGACGCGCCGGCACGGCGCCCCGTAAGGCGTTGCAGACGAGAAGTGCATCAGCATTCAATACGTCTTCCCGCGTCAGCACGCGCTCTGCGGCACTTAATACCTTATCTTCCAGCAGCAAACCTCGCATCACGCCAGGCAGCACGCCCGACGACAACGGCGGGGTCCACCACCGTCCAGCCAGCTTGACGAATACGTTCGAGCGACCGCCTTCCGTCAACTCACCGCGCTCGTTGAAAAACAGCGTGTCGAAGGCGCCGAGCGCCTCCGCGCTGCGCCAGCCACGATCGTAGTCTGCCCGGCGGGTGGTTTTGTGATGTAGCAGCGCATCGCTCGCCTCGGTCGCGGCGAACCCGTGATCCGGTGCGAGCAGCAGACCGACTTCGCCGTCCGGCAACGGTGTCAGCAGCGCCGCGCCGATCTGCACCGCGCCGCTTTTGTCGAGAGCGAGCCTGACGCGATGCGGCGTCTCCGCCTGCAATGAATCGCACTGTGCATCGATACACGCACGCAATGCAGCTTCATCGAATCTGAAACCGAACCACGCGGCGCTCGCTGCGAGCCGCCCGAGGTGGCGCGCAAGATGCCGCACGCCGGCCTCGCGCGTCGCGTACATGGTCTCGAATAGCTCGAAACCGGGATCGGCTTCGGTCAGGAAACGGGCTTTCAATTGGCACTCCGCATATTCGTCGGCGGCGACGCTGTCCAGCACGATTCCTGCGCCGACACCCATGCTGCCGTGACGCGTGTGCTCGCCCGTGGCGGGCGCTTCGAGCGTCAACGTGCGGATCGCGACGGACAGGCAGAAATCACCACAAGCGTCGTGGGCGGGGGTTGAAGGACTTGGGGCGGTTGAGGCATCCGGCGTGGCTGAGGTGGCTGAGGTGGCTGAGGTGGCTGAGGTGCCTGAGGTGCCTGACGGGTCTGCGGCGTCTGCGATGGCCGAAGTAGCCGCGCTGGCCGCGGCTGAAACAGGCACCGCACTGCGGCCCACCCAGCTCGCATCGAGCCAGCCGATCGCGCCGGTGTACAGGCCGCGCGGTGTGCTTTCGAGCGTCTCGATCAATTGCATGGTCCGATGCTTCGGCGCGCCGGTGATCGATCCACACGGGAACAGCGCACGCAGTACATCGGCGAACGACGTCCGCGCGCGTAACCGCGCCTCCACGGTCGACGTCATCTGCCAGACGGACGCGTAAGGCTCGACCGAGAACAGAGCCGGCACCTTGACCGAGCCGGTTTCGGCGACGCGCGACAGATCGTTGCGCAGCAGATCGACGATCATGACGTTTTCGGCGCGGTTCTTGGGGTCGTTGGCAAGAAACTCCGCTCCCTGGCGGTCGGCAACGGGATCGTCCGGCGTCCGCGGCGCAGTGCCCTTCATCGGCCGCGCGCGCAACGTCGTCCCCCCTTTCTCGACAAACAATTCCGGCGAGCACGACAGCACCCAGCGGTCGCCCGGCAACGCGATCAACGCGCCGTACGGCACGGGCTGCCGTGCCCGCAAACGCCGGTATAGCGCAGCCGGCGTGCCGAACACGTCGAACCCGAGCCGGTAGGTGTAGTTGACCTGATATGAATCGCCAATACGAAGCGCATCATGAATCGCGCCAATCGCCGCTTCGAATTGCGCCGGATCGACGCTCGCGCGCACACCAGCCGTACCTGCCACCGACGGTTGTGCCGCGCCGCCGTCTCGTTGCATCAGCCACGCATCGGCTTCGTCACGAGAAAGCTTCGCGCACTGTTCGAACAATAAAAAACGCAGCGTGGCATCGCCGCGCTGCGTTTGATCAAACTGGGTAGATTGCTGGCTGCAAGACGGAAGCGCGGCCCCTTGGGGAATGCGCAGTGGAGACGCCCCAACCCCACGCTCCAGTACAAGCTGACGGCCGAACTCAAAATCGCCCAGCACAACAGCATGCAGCCCGCGACGCAGATCGCCGCTTACCGCCTCGCACACCGCATCGAACTGCGCCGCGTCGGAGCAGATCCTTTCGTGCACAAACTGCGTGTACAGGCGGCTCGAGCGGCGCGCCGCCGTCGCGTCGCAATCGTCGAGCAATGCGAACACGGCGCCGCGATCATCCACCATCCTATCTACCACCAACTTCAGACTGCCATTAATCGAAGAAGCTCTTCACGCGATCGAACCAGCTCTTGCTTTGCGGACTATGACGCGCACCGCCCTCGACCAGCGACTTCTCGAACTGCTGCAGCAACTCGCGCTGCGGTTCGGTGAGCTTGACCGGCGTCTCGACCTGAACATGCACGTACAGATCGCCGGCAGTGCTCGAACGCAGTCCCTTGATGCCCTTGCCGCGCAGACGGAACGTCTTGCCCGACTGGGTGCCTTCCGGGACAGTGAAGCTCGCACGACCCGCCAAAGTAGGCACTTCGATCTCGCCACCGAGTGCTGCCGTGGTGAACGGAATCGGCATCTGGCAATGCAGGTCGTCGCCGTCGCGCTCGAACACCGAGTGCTGCTTGATATGAATCTCGACGTACAGGTCACCTGACGGACCGCCGTTGATGCCCGGCTCACCGTTGCCGGCCGAGCGGATCCGCATGCCGTCGTCTATGCCCGCCGGAATCTTGACTTCCAGCGTCTTGGTTTCCTTCACCTTGCCCGCGCCGTGGCAGTGCAAGCAGGGATCGGGAATGTGGCTGCCAGTGCCATGACACTTCGGGCAGGTCTGCTGGATGCTGAAAAAGCCCTGCGACATCCGCACCGAACCCGAGCCGTTACAGGTCGGGCAGGTTTCGGGCTTGGTGCCAGGCTTCGCGCCCGAACCGTGACAGATTTCACACGACACCCAGCTCGGCACGCGGATCTGCGTGTCGTAACCGTGCGCGGCCTGTTCCAGCGTGATTTCCATGCTGTAGCGCAGATCGGCCCCGCGATATACCTGCGGGCCGGCACGGCCGCCGCCGCGTGCGGCGCCACCGGCCGCCTGGCCGAAGATGTCGCCGAAAATATCGCCGAATGCATCGGCAAACCCGCCGAATCCCTGCGCGCCGGCACCGCCCATGTTCGGGTCGACACCAGCGTGGCCGTACTGGTCGTACGCTGCACGCTTCTGCGAGTCCGACAGCATTTCATAGGCTTCCTTCACCTCTTTGAAATGCTCTTCCGCATCCTTGTTGCCCGGATTGCGGTCGGGGTGATGCTTCATCGCAAGCTTGCGATAAGCCTTCTTGATTTCGTCGTCGCTCGCGTTCTTTGCGACGCCCAGAACCTCGTAGTAATCCCGTTTCGCCATATCGGTTCAACGCCCTCCGCGCAGCAAGGCACGGCGGCTCCTCTTGAATGCTGGAGTCTCACGACTCGTCCGGCCGCTGCTCACCCCTCGTTTACAGGATCTGAGCAACGCCCTCCATAAAACAAATGTGCCCGGAGAGCCCAAAAGGCTCACCAGGCGCGATAACCGCTTTGCAGGTTCATGCTCCCGGAGACGGGCGCAGACCGTTTTGCAGCCGAGCCGCACACACTGCTGTGTGCGGCTTTACGGTCAAATTGCGACCTGGCTTTAGTCCTTCTTGACTTCCTTGAACTCAGCGTCGACCACGTCGTCTTCCGGCTGGCTCGCGCCACCGGCCGAGGCACCGCCCGGTGCTGCACCCGCGGCACCGGCCGCTGCGCCTGCTGCACCTTGCGCAGCCTGCATGTCGGCGTACATCTTTTCGCCGAGCTTCTGCGACGCCGTTGCGACCACTTCAATCTTGGCTTCGATCGCCGCCTTGTCGCTCGAACCGCTCTTCAGCGTCTCTTCGAGGTCCTTCAGCGCTGCTTCGATCTTTTCCTTCTCAGCCGCTTCCAGCTTGTCGCCGTATTCGGTGAGCGCCTTCTTCGTGCTGTGGACCAGCGCGTCGCCCTGGTTGCGGGCATCGGCCAGTTCACGCAGCTTGTGATCTTCTTCCGCGTTCGCTTCCGCGTCCTTCACCATCTTTTCGATTTCGCCTTCCGACAGGCCCGAGTTCGCCTTGATGGTGATGCGGTTTTCCTTGCCGGTTGCCTTGTCCTTGGCGCCGACGTGCAGAATACCGTTCGCGTCGATGTCGAAGCTCACTTCGATCTGCGGCACGCCGCGCGGTGCCGGCGGAATGCCTTCGAGGTTGAACTCGCCCAGCAGCTTGTTGCCGGCTGCCATTTCGCGTTCGCCCTGGAACACCTTGATCGTGACGGCGCCCTGGTTGTCGTCCGCCGTCGAATACACTTGCGCGTGCTTCGTCGGGATCGTGGTGTTCTTGTTGATCATCTTCGTCATCACGCCGCCGAGCGTTTCGATGCCGAGCGACAGCGGGGTCACGTCGAGCAGCAGCACATCCTTGCGGTCGCCCGACAGAACCTGGCCCTGGATCGCGGCGCCCACGGCCACGGCTTCGTCCGGGTTCACGTCACGGCGCGGTTCCTTGCCGAAGAATTCCTTGACCTTGTCCTGCACCTTCGGCATACGCGTCATACCGCCGACGAGAATCACGTCGTCGATTTCGCCAACCTTCACGCCTGCGTCTTTGATAGCCAGACGGCACGGCTCGATGGTGCGTTCGATCAGTTCTTCCACCAACGCTTCGAGCTTTGCACGCGTAATTTTCAGGTTCAAGTGCTTCGGACCCGACGCGTCTGCCGTGATGTACGGCAGGTTGATTTCAGTCTGCTGGCTCGACGACAGTTCGATCTTCGCCTTTTCAGCCGATTCCTTCAGGCGTTGCAGCGCGAGCACGTCCTTCGACAGGTCGACGCCCTGCTCTTTCTTGAACTCGCCGATGATGTAATCGATGATGCGCTGGTCGAAGTCTTCACCGCCGAGGAACGTATCGCCGTTCGTCGAGAGCACTTCGAACTGCATTTCGCCGTCAACGTCGGCGATTTCGATGATCGACACGTCAAACGTACCGCCGCCCAGGTCATACACGGCAATCTTGCGGTCGCCCTTTTCTGCCTTGTCGAGGCCGAACGCGAGCGCGGCGGCGGTCGGTTCGTTGATGATGCGCTTGACTTCCAGACCGGCGATGCGGCCGGCGTCCTTGGTAGCCTGACGCTGGCTGTCGTTGAAGTACGCGGGAACCGTGATCACCGCTTCGGTGACCGGCTCGCCGAGGTAGTCTTCAGCGGTCTTCTTCATCTTGCGCAGGACTTCAGCCGAGATTTGCGGCGGAGCTAGCTTCTGATCGCGCACTTCGACCCAGGCGTCACCGTTGTCGGCCTTGACGATCTTGTACGGCATCAGAGCGATGTCTTTCTGCACTTCTTTTTCTTCAAAGCGGCGGCCGATCAGGCGCTTGACCGCGTACAGCGTGTTGCGCGGGTTCGTGACCGACTGACGCTTCGCAGGCGCGCCGACCAGAATTTCGCCGTCTTCCATGTAAGCGATGATCGACGGCGTGGTGCGCGCACCTTCCGAGTTCTCGATCACCTTGACCGAATTGCCTTCCATGATCGCCACGCACGAGTTGGTCGTGCCGAGGTCGATGCCGATGATTTTGCCCATTTTTACTAATCTCCTGACTTTGATCGCTGCGGTAGGGTGCCTTGTGCCCATCTGGCGGCAAGGCAACCCGCCTTCAATTCATACCTGCACTCAACATAAGTGCGTCCGCATCGTTTTCAAGACCTTGAATGCAATGCGGTCTTTAATTTTTTTCAATCGCCTGCCGCTTCGGGATTGCCGGAGTCGCCGGTGATCCCGCTGTTGACCGTTGCGCTGCTGGCCGCCCTCGCCAGTATCTTCTCCCGCGCGGCCGCCACCGCTGCCTCGAACTGCCCGAGGCCGTGCCAGCCGGTCGCCCGGCCAAGCCGTTTGCCACGGTAAAAGAAAAACCACGTCGGCACGCCGTGCAGCATGAACCGGCGGCCCAGTTCGCGATGCTCGTAGACGTTGCTGTGAAACCACTTAAGGCCGAGGGCGCGAATCGCCTCGGGCTGCGCCAGCATCGCCTTCTTCGCTATCTCACAGTTAAAACAGTCCAGCCCCCAGAAGAACACCACAGCGAGCTCGTCGCCGGCCGCTTCGAGTCCGGCGTCGAACGACTCCGCGCTCAACTCCTGCATCTCGAACACGGCAAAAGCCGTGGCGTCGACGGGAAGGTTAGCCATGGTGACGGCGTCGGCCCGGGAGGCTCTTCAGTGAGACCCGGCGCTTACTTCGCCTGCGCGACAGTGACGAGCGCCGGACGTAGCACGCGATCGGCAATCACAAAGCCCTTTTGCAGCACGGAGACGATCGTGTTCGGCTCCTGCTCGGCAGGCACCATCGAGATGGCCTGGTGACGATGTGGGTCGAACTTCTCGCCGGCCGGCGGATTGATCGCAACGACGCGACCCTTCTCGAGCGCACCGTTCAACTGACGCAGCGTCAGCTCGACGCCTTCGCGGACCTTCTGCAGGTCGTCGGACGAGTGCGCAACGGCCGCCTCGAGACTGTCGACCACTGGCAAGAGGTGCTCGGCAAAGCTTTCGATCGCAAACTTATGGGCCTTGGAGACGTCTTCCTGCGCGCGGCGGCGCACGTTTTCGGTCTCGGCCTTCGCACGCAGGAAGCTCTCCTGCAGCTCGGCGATCTTGGCCTGCGCTTCAGCCAAGGCGGCTTCGACGCCTGCCGGCGCGGCGGCGCCCGGCGCACCTTCAGCCGGGTTAGCGTCGGGCTGAACCGCGGTGGCCTCGGCGGCCTGGCGCGCGGCTTCTTCGGCGGGCGTGGGGTTCTGGCTCGTCGGGTTCTCTTGCGTGTTTTCCATGTCGCTGAAAGTCGTTAAAAAGTTAAAGCCAAGGACGGCCGCATTGTGGCTTTATGGCGCTCGCAAGAGCGTTGCAAAAACACCACATGAGCCACCGTTCATCGCTGCTTAAGGTGGGGACCTAAACCACCATTTCAAGCGGTCAAAACGACCTTTCTGCACCGCAGCAGTGCGGGAGAAATGCCTGGTTACAACCATTACCCTGACTTCATCAGAATGAGATTGAGCGGGGTCGAGGACTGACCTAAACTGCAGACATTCATCGGGAAAGGCACGTTTACCCTAACCCGATATATACCACCTCAATTAACTAACTGAGTGTTCGTTCAGCATCCTTCCGGGGGCGTACCGTGAAACTGACCTTCGCAATAGCCGTGGTCGCCTTGGTGCTCGTCGCGGGAACCACGACCATCTGCATGTCGGGGGCCGTGAACGACAGCACGACGGAGTATGGCGGTGTGCACGCCACGATGGAACAGCTGTTTAATCCCCACCTGAAAATTTGTCGATAATGCGCCGGTCGCGCTTGGTCGGACGCCCGTGCAAAGCGGCGGCCGGCTCGCGATACGTTTTGCGCCGCTCCTGCTCCTCCTGCCGCTTCACCTTGCTGTCCTCAGTCTCCGCATAAAGCGTCTGCGCCACGCTAGCCGGCCCGCGCACGTCGCAGACGCCTAGCACCTCGACCTGCCAGATTATCCTTTCAATCTCGATCTCAACGAGGTCGCCGACCCGCACTTCCTTGGCCGGCTTGACCGTGGCCCCGCCGATGCGCACATGGCCTTTATCGACCGCGTCCGCCGCGAGCGAGCGCGTCTTGAAGAAGCGTGCGGCCCACAGCCATTTGTCGATGCGCAGACGCGCACCGGGTTCGGTGAAAATCTTGTAGTTCATCGGTCAGTCTGGCGCCCCAAGCGCGTTGCAACAATGTCTCACGCTTCCACCACGCCCTGCACGGATGCCGTCTGAACCGGCCAGCCCTGCAGATTCTGCGCGACGATCTCACCAAGCGCGGCAATCCACGCTTGCGAGGCGTTCAAGCAAGGAATCCGGTGAAACTCCTTGCCGCCGGCGTGGACGAATTCATCGCGGACCTCCATGCCGATTTCCTCGATTGTTTCGAGGCAATCGGCCGTGAAACCCGGACAGAACACGTCGGCCCGGCGCACGCCTGCCGCGCCCAGTTCCTTGAGCGTCGGCGCGGTGTAGGGCTGCAGCCATTCGGCCTTGCCGAAGCGCGATTGAAACGTAACGCGGCATTCGACCGATGTCAGTTCAAGCGCCTGCATCAGCAGCGCCCCGGTTTGCTGACACTGGTCGTGATAGGGATCGCCCAGATCCAGCGTGCGCTTGGGAACGCCGTGGAAGCTCAGCACCAGCTTGTCGCCCGCCGCGAAATCCGGACGCCCATGAGCGTGCCAGTAGTGGTGTACCTGCGCAGCCAACGCCGCGATATACGCGGGATGGTCGGCATATTGCCGGATGGTGCGGATTTCGAGCTGGTTGCGCATGCGCCTGAGCGCGGAAAATGCGGCGTCGAAGGCCGTAGCGGTGGTCGACGACGAGTATTGCGGATACATCGGTACGAGGAGCACCCGTTCGGCACCGGCCAGCTTGAGCTGATTCAGCATGTCCGGGATGCCCGGCATGCCATAGCGCATCGCGTAGTCCACGAGCACCGTGTAGTCGTTCACCTGCAGGAGATGCCGCAGCCCTTCTACCTGCTTCTCCGTGAACACACGCAAAGGCGAGCCTTCCGGCGTCCACACGGCTGCATATTTCCTGGCCGACGAGCGCCCGCGGAAAGGCAGGATCAGGACCCGCAAGATGACCTGCCAGGCGATGGCGGGAATCTCGACCACCCGTGGGTCGGACAGAAACTGCGCGAGATAGCGCCGCACGGCCTTCGGCGTTGGTGCGTCGGGCGTGCCCAGATTGATCAGCAACACCGCCACACGGTGGGCTGTGGCGGGCTGAGACGGCCGCTCGAGGTCGAAACGCATAGGCAACAGGGTTAGCCGCTTACGGCGGAAAACGTTTCAGGTGGAACTCATTATAGCGGCGCGATCCGCCGCGCATACCTGGCCATTCGGCCGATTGGCAAGCGCCGCGCCGCGCCGCATCATTACCGGCATGAGTTCGGGCGTTGGCCGGGAGGCCGGTTGCAGGCAGCGGCACAGGCCGCCGCGTTTAGCCACGTGCAGTTGTTACTGCTGGCTAAGCGTCAGCGAAAGCAGACGCGCCGTAATATCGACGATCGGGATCACACGGTTGTAGGCCATCCGCGTGGGTCCGATCACGCCGAGCGTACCAACGATCTTGCCGTTCACTTCGTATGGCGCGGTCACC
Source organism: Paraburkholderia sp. EB58 (assembly GCF_050436665.1). Taxonomy (NCBI): domain Bacteria; kingdom Pseudomonadati; phylum Pseudomonadota; class Betaproteobacteria; order Burkholderiales; family Burkholderiaceae; genus Paraburkholderia; species Paraburkholderia sp. EB58. The sequence continues at coordinate 230,818 of NZ_JBNDMQ010000003.1, forward strand.
ACGCTCATTTCTTCGATCGGCACGAGGTTCGACTCGCCGCCAATGAAAATCTGCACGCCTTGGGCGTGACTCGACACGTCGAGCAACTGAAGGAGGCTGGTCTTTTGGTCGAATACATCAAACAGCTTGCGCAGCCGCGCCATGTCGGAGGACAGGTCGGCCACTTCGAGCAGATTGCGCTCGCCGGATATCAGCACGGTCTCGCCGGCGTCGGTTTCGTCGGTGCTGGCGGTGACGGCAGCGTGCATGAGGGTGGTCATATCGCCGCGCAGTTCGTCGATCTCTTCGCGCAGGCGCCGGCGCACCTCGTCGAACGACAGGCCGGCGAAGTGGGCGTTGATGTAGTTGGACGCCTCCACCAGTTGCGACGGCGAAAAGTCGCGCTGCGTCGCCATGATGCGGTTCTGTACGTCGCCCTCGGGCGTGACGATGATAAGCAGGATGCGCTTGTCGGACAGGCGCATGAACTCGATCTGCTTGAACACATGGCTGCGCCGCGGCGTCAGCACCACGCCGGCGAACTGCGACAGGTTGGACAGCACGCTCGCCGCTGCCGCCACGATCTTCTGCGGCTCGCCCGCCTGCAGGGTGGTCTTGACAGTACGGGTGACGGCTTCTTCGTCGGCGGCGGATTCGACGGTGAGCATCGTGTCGACGAAGAGGCGGTAGCCACGCGGCGTGGGAATGCGGCCCGCCGAGGTGTGTGGGCTGATCACGAGCCCCAGCTCCTCCAGATCGGACATCACATTGCGGATCGTCGCCGGGCTCAATTCCAGGCCGGAATAGCGGGACAACGTGCGCGAACCGACCGGCTGACCTTCGGCGATGTAGCGCTCGATCAGCGTTTTGAGGAGGGTTTGTGCGCGGGGATCTAGCATGACGGAAAATTTTAGCTTAATGACGCAACAACCGCGAGCGCTAACAATATCTGCCTGGGTTCCGTCAATATCTGCCTGGGTTCCGTCGAGCTCTGCCCGCGAATCCGGCCGGCGACTCAGCGCCTCGCGGAGACCCGTGTCCGTTGGTTCGTCGAGGCACCCGGCGCCCCCTGTCATCATGACTTAACCATTCTAACGATAATCCTCGGCAGCACGTTTCGCACCCGCCCCGCGTCGGCCGCCCGTATGGCCGCGGACGGTTCTTTTCAGCCCCCACCTATGGTGTAATGCCGGCATGCAAGTTACCAGCCAGTTCAAGACCGTCGCGCTAGTCGGGCGCAACAATACGCCAGGCATCGGTGAGCCGCTGACCGCGCTCGCCTCGTGCATCGCGAAGCGCGGCTTCGAGGTGGTATTCGAAGCGGACACCGCTGCGGAGATCGGCATCACCGAATACCCGGCCCTGCGTCCAGCGGAGATCGGCGCGCGCGCCGACGTCGCCGTGGTGCTCGGCGGCGACGGCACGATGCTCGGCATCGGCCGCCAGCTCGCGCCGTACCGCACGCCGCTGATCGGCATCAACCATGGGCGCGTCGGCTTTATCACCGACATCCCGATTTCCGACATGCAGGTCATCGTTCCGCAGATGCTTGGCGGCCACTTCGAGCGCGAGGAACGCACGCTGCTCGAGGCGCGCATCATGCGCGACGGCAGCCCGATTTACCACGCGCTCGCGTTCAACGACGTGGTGGTGAACCGCAGCGGCTTCTCGGGGATGGCAGAACTGCACGTCTCGGTTGACGGCCGCTTCATGTACAACCAGCGCTCGGACGGCCTGATCGTCGCCACGCCGACCGGCTCGACCGCCTATTCGCTGTCATCGGCGGGGCCGATCCTGCATCCGCAGTTGCAAGGCATCGTGCTGGTGCCGATCGCGCCGCACGCGCTGTCGAACCGGCCTATCGTGCTGCCGGACGACTCGAAGGTCAGCATCCAGATCGTCGCGGGACGAGACGTGAACGTCAATTTCGACATGCAGTCGTTCACCGCACTCGAACACAACGACACTATCGAGGTTCGCCGCTCGCGCCATACCGTGCCGTTGCTGCATCCGGTCGGCTATAGCTATTACGCGACCCTACGCAAGAAACTTCACTGGAACGAATACCCGTCGCACGAAGACGACATCAAGCCCTGAGCGGATCGCCCCAGCCGGTAACCCACGCCCACCAGACGACCTCCATGCTTCGCCACCTCTCGATACGCGACTTCGTCATCGTCGCCGCGCTCGATCTTGAATTCGATAGCGGCTTTACGGTTTTTTCAGGTGAAACAGGCGCCGGCAAGTCGATCCTGATCGACGCTCTGGCATTGGCGCTCGGCGCCCGTGCCGACGCAAGCGTCGTGCGCACCGGCGAGGCCCGTGCCGATATCACCGCGGAATTCGAAACCCACGCGCAACTCGAGCAGTGGCTCGACGAGCAGGCGCTCGCCTCGCCAGGCGCTGCAGCGGCCGACGACCCGCACGGCAGCACCGTCATGCTGCGGCGCGTGGTCGACGCGAACGGCCGCTCGCGTGCCTTCATCAACGGCACCGCGGCGACGCTCGCGCAATTGCGCGAAGTCGGCGAAATGCTGGTCGACATTCACGGGCAGCATGCGCACCGGTTGCTGATGCGCCCGGACGCCCAGCGCGAGCTGTTCGACACCCATGCCGGGCTGATCGACAAGGCAGGCGCCGTGGGCCGCGCCTGGCGCAACTGGCGGGAGAAGATGCAAGCGGTCGAACTCGCCAAATCTCGTGACCGCGAGCTGCAACTCGAGCGCGAACGCCTCGCATGGCAGTTGGCCGAGCTCGACAAGCTCGCCCCGCAGCCGGGCGAATGGGAAGAGGTCAACGCCGAACACAACCGCCTGTCGCATTCGGCTAATCTGATCGAAGGCGTGCAAGGTGCGCTTGCCGCGCTGTCCGAATCGGACGAGGCGATGATCACGCATCTCGCGTCGATCGTCTCCAGACTGCGCGATCTCGCGGAAATCGATCCGGCGCTGAACGACGCCCTCGCCGCACTCGAACCCGCCGAGATCCAGTTGCAGGAAGCCGCGTATTCGCTGAGCCACTATGCGCAGCGGCTGGAGCTCGACCCCGAGCGCCTCGCCCAGATCGAGAAGCGCGTCGACGCACTCCATTCGGCCGCACGCAAATTCCGTTTGCAGCCGCAAACGCTGCCCGAGGAACACGCCGCACGTCGCGCGCAACTGGCCGCTCTCGACGCCGCCGCGGATCTGGACGCCCTGCACGCTGCCGAAGCCAAAGCGAAGGAAGCCTATCTCGCCGAGGCCAGGCAACTCTCGAAGGCGCGCGCCAAGGCCGCCAAGGCACTCGGCTCAGCGGTCACCACGGGCATGCAGGAACTGTCGATGAAAGGCGGTAGCTTCGAAGTCGCTCTCGTGGCATTACCGGAAGGTGGCGCGCACGGGCTGGAACAGGTGGAGTTCCGGGTTGCGGGCCATGCTGGCGTGCCGCTGCGGCCGCTCGCAAAGGTCGCTTCGGGCGGCGAACTGGCGCGGATCAGCCTTGCGCTCGCCGTGATCGCCAGCGCCGCCAGCCCGACGCCCACCCTGATCTTCGACGAAGTCGATACCGGAATTGGCGGTGGCGTTGCGGAAGTGGTCGGACGATTGCTGCATCAGCTCGGGCGGGCCCGCCAGGTGCTGTGCGTGACGCATTTGCCGCAGGTCGCCGCGCGCGGCGACCATCACTTCCAGGTGGCGAAGGCCACGAACGGCAAAGGCGGGACGGTCAGCAGCGTCACGTCGCTCGACAAGGCGAGCCGGATCGAAGAAGTGGCGCGCATGCTCGGCGGCCTGGAGATCACCGCCACGACGCGCAAGCACGCCAAGGAAATGCTCGCAGCGTAGAAGGAAGCCAGTACAGGGTCTGCGGGCCGTCCCAACATCAGAGCGGCCCCTTACCCGTATTCATAGAGCAAGGCCGTGCAGCACGCTCAAAGTCCTGGGTGTCTTAAGCCCTGCGCCAGCCAAACCGCTACCCAAACACCCGCTGCCACAACGCCAGCACCGCCTGGCGCTCCGCCTCGACGGCTGCCGGCTCGACGCGCGCCTTCTCCATCCCGTCGAGCCTCAGCTTGTGCTGCAGCTTGCGGTAAGTGCGATACGCGGCGCCAACCGTCTCGGCCTCCTCCTCGCTCATCATCCCGAAGCGCGACACCTCGCGCAGCAACGCGATATTACCGGTGTTGCGGATCAATTCCGGATCACGCGCCGCGTGCAGCAGCACCCAGTACTGAACGGTGAACTCGATATCCACCATCCCGCCGCGATCGTGCTTCAAATCGAACAGCTGGGTCCGGTTGGGATGCCCGGCCCACACGCGCTCACGCATCTCGACGATCTCGCGCGCGAGCGGTTCAGCCTCGCGCGGGGTCGTCAGCACCTGTACGCGGATCGCCTCGAACTTCGCGCCGATCTCGGCATCACCCGCGCAATAGCGCGCCCGCGACAGCGCCTGGTGTTCCCAGACCCACGCTGTGTTGGCCGCGTCGCCCTCGCGCAGTTGGTAACGCCTGAACGCATCCAGATCCGTGACGAGCAGGCCCGATTCGCCGTTTGGCCGCAGCCGCAGATCGACGTCGAACAGCGTGCCCGCGCCCGTCGCCATCGTCAGACAGGTGATCAGGCGCCGGGTGTACATGGCGTAGATCTCCGCCGCATTTTCGTCCGGGTCGTCGTAGAGGAAGATCAGGTCGAGGTCTGACGCGTAGCCCAGCTCCTTGCCGCCCAGTTTCCCGTACGCGATGACCGCAAAGCGCGGCACCTCGCGGTGACGTCTGGCCAACTGATTCCAGACCGCTTCGAGCGTGACATCGAGCACGGCATCCGCGAGTTCCGAGAGCCGGTCGCTCACATGTTCGACGCTCAGCTTGCCCGCCAGATCGATCAACAGAATGCGGAATACCTCGGCCTGGTGGGCGTGGCGCAACAGATCCATCTGCTGTTCGACGCCGTCGGCCGCGGCCAGGCGCAAGCGCAGGGTGCGCTTGAACTCGGCCCAGTCGAACGGGCTCGCGATCGCCTCGTCATCGAGCAGTTCGTCGAGCAGTTGAGGATGGCGGATCAGATAGCCGGCCGCCCAGTGCGAAGCGCCCAGCACTGAGAGCACCCGGTGCAGCGCCTGCGGATACTCGGTGAGCAACGCCAGATAGGCGCCGCGCCGACTCACGGCTTCGAGCAGATCGAAGAAACGTGCCACCGTGTCGCCGCGCCGCGCGGGCGGCTCCAGCGTGCGCGCGGCTTCGAGAGCGCGCTGCGCAACGATGTCGAAGCGCTGCCGGCTACGCTCGGCGAGCCCCGCGTAGCGCGACGACTGCCAAAGCGCGCGCAGTCGCGCGAGCAATTCAGCTGGCTCGGCAATGCCTAACTCGACGAGGCGCGCCTGCAGGGCAACGTCCGCGCTATCGTCGGCCAGCGCGCTGCTCCATACCCACACGGCCGCACCGTCTTCCGGCGCGCCGCAGCCGTCGCGGCCGGTCACCTTGTCGGCAAAGATCTGGTCGAACTGCTGTTCGACCAGTTCGCGGTGCGCATCGAGCTTGGCCATCAATGCCGCGTAGTCGTCGAAGCCCATGGCATACGCCAGCGCCGCACGCTCTTCCGGGTCGACCGGCATCGCGTGGGTCTGCGCGTCATTGCGATATTGCAAGCGGTGTTCGAGTTCGCGCAAAAAACGATAGGCCTGCGAGAGCTTCACGCACACGGTCGGCGCGATCAGGCCGTGCGCCGCGGCGTGACGCAGCACGGCGAGCGTCGGCCGCACGCGGAAACCCGCATCCTGACCGCCACGAATCAACTGGAACACCTGCGCGCTGAATTCGATCTCGCGAATGCCGCCGCGGCCGAGCTTGATGTCGTCGGCCTTGTCAGGCCGCATCGATGCGCGGCGCTGTGCCTCCTGGCGAATCTGCAGATGCAACGCGCGGATCGCGCTGATCACGCCGAAGTCGAGATAGCGGCGGTAGATGAACGGCGTGACGATCGCATCGAGCTGCTTCGACAGCCGGCGCGCGGCATCGCTGCCGCCTTCGGACACGAGCCGCCCCTTGATCCAGGCGTAGCGTTCCCACTCACGGCCCTGCACGTAAAAATACTCTTCGAGCATGCCAAGACTACACACGAGCGGTCCCGAATCGCCGTTCGGCCGCAGCCGCATGTCGACGCGGAAGACGTAGCCGTCGGCGGTCACTTCGGCAAGCGCCGCGATCAGCCGTTTGCCCAGCCGGGTAAAAAAATCCTGAGTCGCAATCGGCGAACGCTGACCGCCGGCGGTCTCGCCGTCCTCTTCATAAATGAAGATCAGGTCGATATCCGACGAGACGTTCAGCTCGCGTCCACCCAGCTTGCCCATGCCGACCACGCCGAGCGTCAGCCGTTCGCCCTCTGGGCCGCGCGGCTCGCCGTACAACACTTCGAGATCGGCGGACAACACCGCCAGCGGCCGCTGGATGGTCGTTTCAGCCAGATCGGTCATCGCGCCGGTCACTTCGGCGACGTCCGCACGGCCGGCCAGGTCGCGCTCCATCACGGCGCAAAACACCTCGGTGCGCAACTGGCGCAGCGCCCGCTTGAGGCCGTCCTCGGTCAACGCAACACTTGGGCCGCCAGCACCACCGGCCTGCGCCGCGCACAATTCATCGAAGCGGGCCTCGATCGACTCGCGCGTCAACGGCTCCGCCGCCAGCGCCGCGATACGCTCAGCGAGTTCAGGACGTGCCGCCAGCGCGCGCGCCGCATAGTGTGAAAAGCTGGAACTCAAGAGTGTGGCGTCAGTCATCAGAGGTCTGGATCGCTGGTTGCTTCATTCGTCTCATCACCGGGCCATGTGCCGCGTCGCTGAGGTCGCGAGGCGCCGTAAATACAGGCCTTGACGGATATTCGTCGAGGCTGGCCCGTGTGTTACATTTCGTCGTCAGACCGCAAAACTACCATACGCCCACCCCCGCCGCAGCATGTCCGAGCGAAACGAATCCGCCGCGCCACACGAACCCGGACAAGTCAGGCCAGTGAGCGGCGACCACCACGTGGTGCTGCGTCACACCTTGAGGGTGCTGGCGGCAATTGCGCTCGTCATCTATTTCATCGCGGCGGTCCTCTTCATGGGACTGCGCTACGGCTTGCTGCCGCGGGTCGACGCGTTCCGGCCGCGCATCGAAGCGCTGGTCTCCGAGAAAATCCACGCGCAGCTCACCATCGGCAAACTGGCGCCGCACTGGACCGGTTTCCAACCCGGCATCGACGTCACCAATCTGACCATTCGCGACCGTGAGGGCAAGGTCGGGCTGAACATTCCGCACGCCACCGCCACGGTTTCGTGGAGCTCGCTATGGCGACTCAAGCCGATCCTCTCGAGCCTGATCGTCGATCAGCCCGACGTGCTGATCGGGCGTCGCGGCGACGGCTCGCTCTCGGTCGCGGGCGTCACGATGCCGAGCAGGCATACGGGCAACGACACCTTCACCACGTGGCTGCTGCGTCAACAGGCCATCGTGCTGCGCGGCGGCACCCTGCGTTGGATGGACGCGAGTCATAACGCGCCGGAACTGGCGCTGCAGAACATTCGCCTCGCCATCCTAAATGACGGCGACGACCACCATCTGGCGCTACAGGCCCCGCCGGACGGCAAGGTGCTGCACGGCCCGCTCGATTTCCGCGCCCACTTCAAACACGCGCGTCTGTCGGACATCGGCAAGCCGATCAACTGGACCGGTCAGGCCTACGTGTCCACCGGCCCGGTCGACCTGCCCGCCCTCGCCCAATACATGGATTTCCCGATCGAGACCTTCGCGGGCCGGATTGACAACGCCATCTGGATCGAGTTTGCCCAAGGCCGGATGAAATCGGCGAGCGGCGAGCTGGCCGGCACCAATGTCTCGATGCGCGTACGTCCGACCCAGCCGCGCCTCGACGTGCCGGTTGCGAGCTTCTCGTGGAAAGTCGAGGTGGCGGAATCTGGCGACTACACGCTGCAACTGAACCACCTGCACGCCGAGCTTGGTCAGCCGCCGCTCGACGACGGCACACCGCTCACCCGGACGCTAGCCCTGACGACGCTGACCGCCCATTACCGCAGGGCGTCCCTGCAGCACGGCCAGTTGATCAGCGTAGGCGGCGACCACGTCGACCTGGGGATCCTCGCCGAATTCAGCCGCGCTCTACCGCTATCGGGGCGCCTGCTCAACCAGTTGGTGCGCTTCAATCCGCGCGGGATGGTGTCGAACTACCTGATCGAGGTCGAGCGGGCCACGCCGAGCTCCGGCGAAGCGGCCGTCGAACATAGCGCGAACGGCGCCGAACCGATCGTGCGCTACCGCTTCAAGGCGGACCTGCAGGGCATCAGCGTGGCGGCCCAGGAGCCGCCACCGGGACTCACCCCCCTCGGCCACCCGCGGGCAGGCTTGCCTGGCGTCGAAAACCTGTGGGGCAGCGTCGATGCCGACGAAACCCACGGCTCGATGACCATCGACACCAACAATGTGGCAGTCACGCTGCCGGGTGTGTTCGACGATCCGCGCCTCAAGTTCGACCGCCTGCAGGGCCGCGGTAACTGGACGGTCAAGCCGACGACGGCACCGGGCGAACTGCATAAGGCGTTTGCGATCACCGTCCCGGAACTGCGTGTGGCCAACGCGGACACCGCCGCGATGGTCACGGCCAACTACAGTAATCCGGGCCATGGACGCGGCTTGCTTGACCTGAAGGCACAGTTCGATCACGCCCAGGTTACGCGCATCGTCCGCTACCTGCCCACCAGCATCAGCGAGAAGCTGCGCAATTACCTCGGTCACGGGCTGCAGGCCGGCATGTCGCGTGGCGCGGTGATCGAGGTGCACGGCGACCTCACCAAATTCCCCTACTCGCGCGATCCGACTGCCGGCGTGTTCCATATCGTCGCGCCGTTCAAGGGCGGCAAGTTCGACCCGTCGCCGTTTCCGCCGCGCGTGATGAAAGACGGTGTGACGCCGAACGTGTGGCCGGCGCTGGACGGAATCGACGGCACCTTCGAGCTGAAGGAGAACGTGCTGCGCTTCGACGTCGATCGCGCTCACTACAAGCGCATCGCGCTCACCAAGGTCGGCGGCAAGATCGACGACCTGGGGACCAAGGCCTCGCCCCTCGTGATCAACGGCGACGGTCACGGCCCGCTCGCCGATATGATCGACTACGTCAATGGGAGTGCGCTCGGCGGCTTGTCGAAGCACGTTGGCGAGAAGGTGCAAGCCGAAGGACCCGCGTCACTCGCGCTCAAGCTGACCGTGCCGCGCACGCCGAAGCCGCATATCGCCGTCGAGGGCGCACTGGGCTTCCAGAACAACCGCCTGAGCATAGAAAACGTGCCGCCGTTGTCGCAACTCAATGGCAAGGTTCGCTTCACCGAACACACCGCGCAATTCGACCGGCTGAACGGCCAGTTCCTCGGCGGCGACCTCCACGCCAAGGGTGGCGTGCAGAACAACGGCACCTACGCGCTCGATCTGAACGGCCACATTGCCGTCGACGCCGCGCGCGGTTTGAATCTGCACGGCCCCGCCGCGCAGGTGCTCACGCGCATGAGCGGCAGCGCGCCATACGATCTGAGCGTGAACGGCGTCAAAGGTCGCCTGCCCGACGTCACCGCGAACTCCGACCTGAGCAGCCTCGCGCTCGACTTCCCCGCGCCGTTCAACAAGCCGGTCGGCACGCCGATGCCGCTGCACTTCAGCTTCAAGCCAGCCGCCGCGGAAGGCGACCCCGGCCTGCAGCGGGCCGATCTGCAGTTTGGCCCGATCGCCGCGACGTATCTGCTGCGCCACACGCCGGGCCAGCCGCCGGCGGTGGTGGTCGGCGCAGTGGGCGTCAACAAGCCGGCCGAGCTGCCGACCGAAGGGGTGATCGCCGCGGTCGACATCGACGCCTTCGACGCCGACCAATGGCGCGCATTCGTCAACCAGATGCGCAGCAAGGAAGCCGCCGCTGCGCCCGTGGGAGCGGCATCGGCGGCAAGCGCGCCCAACCCCACGCTAACGCAGTTCCTGCCGAACCGCTTTGCCGTGCACATCGGCACCCTGACGCTGCTCAAGCGCCACTGGGAAAGCGTGATCGTCGGCGCGTCGCGTGACAACGGCAACTGGCAGGCCAATATCGCCTCGAATCAGGTTTCCGGGCACATCGCGTGGCTGCCTGGCCCGGTCAAGGGCTCACCGGGCACGCTGCAGGCCCGCCTCGCCCGGCTGGTGATTCCGTCGGCCACGGAAAACGATCTGCTCGGCCAGGCGATGTCGGCGCCGGCGCAGAACATGCCGTCAATCGATTTGGTGGTGAACGAGCTGATCGTGCGCGACCACAATATAGGCAGCCTGGAAGTCGATGCGCATAACTCCGAGGAAGACGGCGTGCCGGTCTGGCAACTGGACAAGCTCAATATCAGTAACCCGGACGCCACGCTGACCGCGACCGCGAACTGGCGCACCGCGACGCAACTCGGCGCCAGCGCCGACGAAGAGCTGCAAAAGCGCACCGTGTTCGATTTCAAGCTCGACATCAAGGATGCCGGCGCCCTGCTCGAGCGGGCCGGCAAGCCGCGCACGCTCAAGGGTGGCAGCGGGACGCTGTCGGGCAAGGTGGTCTGGCTCGGCGGTCCCACCCATATCGACTATCCGACGCTGAACGGCAATCTGGCGGTCGACCTGGAGCACGGCCAGATCCTCAAGGTCGATCCGGCCGTCGCCAAGCTGCTAGGCGTGCTGAGCCTGCAAAGCCTCGCACGCTTTGCGACGCTGAATTTCCGCGACGTGATCGGCGAGGGCCTGCCGTTCGAAAGCGTGAAGGGCACCGGACAGATCACCGACGGCATCGGCCGCACCGAGAATTTCCAGATGGTCACTGCGCCCGCCCGCGCCCAGATGACCGGCTCAGTCGACCTCGCGCAGGAAACTCAGGATCTGCACGTGCATATCGTGCCGACAATCAGCGCCGGCGCGGGTGTAGTCGCCGCCACCGTGATCAATCCGCTGATCGGCTTGGCCGCGCTGGTCGCCGATTTCGCGCTGTCGAAGTCGATTTCGAAGGCGTTCGCGCTGGACTACGCCATCACCGGTTCATGGTCGAAACCGCATGTCGAGCGGGTCCGCAGCGATCGCGGTAAGATGGACCTGCCGGCTTCGACCGTGGAAGCGCAGTGACCCCAGTATTGAGCCCCGTAGTGAGTGCCGTCTGACCGCGCTCACGGTGCCGGACCGGCAGCGGTATAGCCTTGATCGACGCAGGCGGCGCTTGCAAGTTCGCGCCAGCCTGCTCACTGCCGGGAGTCTTTCGAAACGCTCATGAGCGAACACCACGCCCACTCAACATTCCCTGATCCGTCCTTCCGCGTCGCCGCCCTGCAAATGGTGAGCACGCCGGACCGCGAGCGCAACCTGGCCGAGGCGGAACGCCTGATCGCCGAGGCCGCGGCCGACGGTGCGCAACTCGTCCTGCTGCCCGAATACTTCTGTTTCATGGGCTTCAAGGACACGGACAAACTCAGTGTGCGCGAACCCTACGGCGACGGCCCGATCCAGCGTTTTCTGGCGGACGCCGCCCGCCGCCACCGCGTCTGGGTGATCGGCGGCACATTGCCGCTGACCGCGCCGGAAGCCACCCGTGTCCTCAATACCACGCTGGTATTCAACCCGCAGGGCGAGGAGGCGGCCCGCTACGACAAGATCCACCTGTTCAATTTCGAAAAAGGTGACGAATCGTTCGACGAGGCCCGCACCATTCGCCCCGGCGAGGAGGTTCGCACCTTCGACGCGCCGTTCGGACGGATCGGCCTGTCGGTCTGCTACGATTTGCGCTTTCCGGAGCTGTATCGCCGCATGGGCGATTGCGCGCTGATCGTAGTGCCCTCGGCCTTCACCTATACGACTGGCCGCGCGCACTGGGAAATGCTGCTGCGTGCCCGCGCCGTCGAGAACCAGTGCTATGTGCTCGCCGCGGCGCAAGGCGGCAAGCACGAGAACGGCCGCCGCACGTGGGGACACAGCATGCTGATCGACCCGTGGGGCGAGATCGTCGCGGTCCGAGATGAAGGCGCCGGCGTCGTCGCCGGGAATCTGGAGCGCGCACGCATCGACGAGGTCCGCCAAAGCCTGCCGGCGTGGCGCCACCGCGTGCTAACGAGCTAAAGCTGAACCTGACATTGAAAGTACGACGCCGCCCACCCATGTATGGGATGCGCGTGCGCCAACCGAACCCCTTTGTATCGAGCAGAACATACCTCGCATGAATATCATCGAACCCGGTATCCGCAATCTCGCCACCGCCAAGGACGTGCTCCTCACGCCTTACGGCCTCGACGAAGCCGTGCTCACCCGCACGCTCGCCGAAATCTTCACGCACCGCATCGACTACGCGGACCTGTACTTCCAGGCCACCCGTAGCGAAGCGTGGAGCCTTGAAGAGGGCATCGTGAAATCAGGCAGCTTCAGCATCGATCAAGGGGTCGGCGTGCGCGCCGTGTCCGGTGACCGGACCGCGTTTGCCTACTCGGACGATCTGTCGCCTGAAGCCATCCGCCAGGCGGCGCTCTCCACCCGCTCCATCGCCAAGGCCGGCGGCGGCAAGCAGAAGATCAAGGTGGCCTCTTCGCTGACCGGCGTTGCCGGGCGCGACCTGTATCTGCCGTCCGACCCGCTGCACTCGCTCGACGCGACGGCCAAGGTCAAGCTGCTCGAGCGCGTCGAACAGATGGCACGCAGCCGCGATCCGCGCATCACCCAGGTGATGGCGGGCCTCGCCGGCGAATACGACGTGGTGCTGGTTGCGCGCAGCGACGGCGCGATGGCCGCCGACATCCGGCCGCTCGTGCGCGTGTCCGTCACGGTGATCGCCGAGCAGAACGGCCGCCGCGAAATCGGCAGCGGCGGCGGCGGTGGCCGCTTCGATTACGGCTATTTCACTGACGACGTGCTGTCGAAGTACGTCGACGACGCCGTGCATGCCGCGCTGGTCAACCTCGACGCCCGCCCGGCCCCGGCTGGCGCGATGACGGTCGTGCTCGGACCGGGCTGGCCCGGCGTGCTGCTGCACGAAGCGATCGGCCACGGCCTCGAAGGCGACTTCAACCGCAAGGGCTCGTCGGCATTCGCCGGACGCATCGGCGAGCAGGTTGCCGCCAAGGGCGTCACCGTGGTCGACGACGGCACACTGCCGAACCGCCGCGGCTCGCTGAATATCGACGACGAAGGCAACCCGACCCAGTGCACCACGCTGATCGAGGACGGCATCCTGAAGGGCTACATCCAGGACACGCTGAACGCCCGTCTGATGAAGATGCCGGTGACCGGCAACGCGCGCCGCGAATCGTACGCCGCCCTGCCGATGCCGCGCATGACCAACACCTACATGCTGAACGGTGACAAGGATCCGCAGGAAATCATCGCGTCGGTCAAGAACGGCCTGTACGCGGTGAACTTCGGCGGCGGCCAGGTGGACATCACCAACGGCAAGTTCGTGTTCTCGGCCTCCGAGGCCTACATGATCGAAAACGGCAAGGTCACCTACCCGGTCAAGGGTGCGACGCTGATCGGCAGTGGCCCGGAATCGCTCAAGTACGTCACCATGATCGGTAACGATATGTCGCTCGATTCGGGCGTCGGCGTATGCGGCAAGGAAGGCCAAAGCGTGCCGGTGGGCGTCGGCCAGCCGACGCTGCGCATCGAGAAGATGACGGTCGGTGGCACGGCCTGATTACCACCTTGACGCATACTTCGTGCATGTTTTTCACGAAGTATGCGGATTATCCGCATTTTTACCGACCCCTGGTTGTCAACTGAGACTGCCCGGGTTATAAAGTCAGTCACCCTTTTTCACCAGCGACCTTACTTTCGCCATGTCCGCCAAGTTTTATTTTTACTTTTTCTGGCATCTCAGACCGCTGGCGGATCGAGAGGGGTGTTAGTGCACGTAAGGCACCCGAAATTCCCGAAAAACCGCCAGCGAGTCTGGCGGTTTTTTTTCGCCCTGAGCGAACACCGAACACACGCTACGAACCGAATCCTGGAGAACCACCATGCCCCCGCATAACACCGACGATGTCCGTATTCGAGAATTGAAAGAACTCACGCCGCCTGCCCACCTGATCCGCGAATTCGCCTGTGAAGAAGCGGTGTCGGACCTGATCTACCATTCGCGCCAATCGATGCACCGTATCCTGCACGGCATGGAAGACCGGTTGATCGTGATCATCGGGCCGTGTTCGATCCACGATACCAAGGCGGCGGTCGAATACGCGGGACGCCTCGTCGAGCAGCGCAAGCGCTTCGCGGGCGAACTCGAAATCGTGATGCGGGTGTACTTCGAAAAGCCGCGCACGACGGTGGGTTGGAAGGGTCTCATCAACGACCCGCACATGGATAACAGCTTCAAGATCAACGAAGGCCTGCGCACCGCGCGCGAACTGCTGTTGCGCATCAACGAACTCGGCCTGCCGGCGGGCACTGAATACCTCGATATGATCAGCCCGCAATACATCGCTGACCTGATCTCGTGGGGCGCAATCGGCGCACGCACGACGGAGTCGCAGGTGCACCGCGAACTGGCTTCGGGACTGTCGTGCCCGGTAGGCTTCAAGAATGGCACGGACGGCAACGTGAAGATCGCCGTCGATGCCATCAAGGCCGCGTCGCAGCCGCACCATTTCCTGTCGGTGACGAAGGGCGGCCACTCGGCGATCGTCTCGACGGCCGGCAATGAGGACTGCCACATCATTTTGCGCGGCGGTAAAACGCCGAACTACGATGCGGAGAGCGTCAACGCGGCTTGCGCCGACATCGGCAAGGCGGGCCTCGCGGCACGCCTGATGATCGATGCGAGCCATGCCAATAGCTCGAAGAAGCACGAGAACCAGATTCCGGTATGTGCGGACATTGGCCGCCAGATTGCCGGCGGCGACGAGCGGATTATCGGCGTGATGGTGGAGTCGCACCTCGTCGCCGGCCGCCAGGATCTGAAGGAAGGCTGCGAGCTGACCTACGGCCAGAGCGTGACCGATGCCTGCATTGGGTGGGACGAAAGCATCGCCGTGCTGGAAGGTTTGGCCGAAGCCGTCAAGCATCGCCGCGTGGCGCGTGGCAGCGGGAATTAAGCGGTAACGCTGTGCGATAGCCTTTGGCAGCAACGCAAGCCCGGCTCAGTGAGCCGGGCTTTTTTTTTTTTGTCCTCACGGGTCGTCGCGGCGAATCGTTTAGTTAGCCGAACGGACGAATGGTGGCCCGTGTCGTGCCCCTGTACCGTACTTGCCCATGGCGGGATAGGAGGCATATTGCCTTCCCTGGAAGTCTGGTATAAAATTTTATACGTGCAAGGTACTCATGGGGCAAGACAAAGAAATCCGCTGGGTGGGTTCCAGCTATGACGATCTGCTGGCGTTTCCCGAGGAGCCACGTCGGCAAGCCGGCTTTCAGCTGGGAAAAATCCAGGCAAGTCTGGATCCGGACGACTGGAAACCGTTTGCGGCGGTCGGCCCAGGTACGCGTGAAATCCGCCTCAAGGACAGTACCGGCGCCTACCGGGTGATGTACGTGGCGAAGTTCGTGGAAGCCATTTATGTACTGCACTGCTTCCAGAAAAAGACGCAGGCCACCAGCCGGCATGACTGTGAGATTGCAGAGGCGCGGTATCGCGCCATAGTCAACGATAGAAAGGCATAGCAATGACGATCGACACCAAAATCCGTCACGTAACGAAGCCGGGAGACAACCTGTTCCTGGACCTGGGATTTCCCGCTGAGGAAGCGGCGCGGCTGCACGCGGCGTCGCAGAAACAGATCAACGACACGCGGCTCTTGAAGGAACAGTTGATGACCGAATTGTCCAGCTGGATCGACGAGCACCATCTGAAGCAGGCCGAAGCGGCCGAGATCCTGATGGTGTCGCGCCCGCGGGTATCCGACGTGGTCAACAAGAAAACCGCCAAGTTCACTATCGACACACTGGTCGAGATGATGAGCCGGATCGGCAAGCCGGTCACCTTGGCCGTCGGCTGACGCGGCGACGCTTCGGCTGGGCGGACGCCTTACTTCGCGCCGCGCTCGTGCTGCCAGAGCACGTCTGTACCGCCGTCCGCACGATTGAGCACGCGCGCCAGCACAAACAGCAGATCCGACAGGCGGTTGACGTATTGACGCGGCGCCGCGTTGATGGTCTCGGTCTGGCCAAGCGCCACGATGGCCCGTTCGGCCCGACGGCACACCGTCCGGCACACATGCGCAAGCGCGGCTGCCCGCGAGCCGCCGGGCAAAATGAACTCCTTGAGCGGCGGCAGCGTCGCGTTGTATTCGGCGAGCCAGCCGTCGAGCTGGCCGAGATGCTTGTCGGCAATCATCGTGTGGCCGGGAATGCACAGCTCGCCGCCCAGATCGAACAGGTCGTGCTGGATTGCGGTGAGCGCCGCGCGCACATTGTCCGGCAAGGTTTCGCACAGCAGCACGCCGAGATTCGAGTTGAGCTCGTCCACCTCGCCGATCGCCGCGATCCGCGCATCGTCCTTGCGCACCCGGCGGCCGTCGCCGAGGCCCGTGGTGCCGTCGTCGCCGGTGCGGGTGGCGATCTTGTTCAAGCGATTGCCCATGATATGTGCCTTCCTTTCAGTGTCGGGTGCGACTGCGCCGTGCCAGCCGCGCCCATCGCGCGTCTGCCGCGCGATCGTGCGTCCGCCGCTCGTCCGCCGCTCGTTTGCCCCGCGTCTGCCCGTAACGCCGACATTATAGGATCGGCCGTCCGGCCAGGCGCCGGCCGCCGGACGATCGGCGTAAAATGGATTGGAAACTACAGACGCCAAGCCCGTCATCAGGAGACACGTGTGAATCATCCCGCGCCGCCGGCCCCGTTGCGCCGTCCCTTCCCCGCCGAGTTGCTCACCTCGCTCAAGTCCGCCTTCGGTGAGCGCGTCTCGATCGCCGAAGCCGTGCGCGCCCACCATGGCCGCGACGAATCGCCGTTCGATCCGCAATTGCCTGACGCCGTGGTTTTCGCGCGCAATACGGAAGACGTGCAGACCATCGTCAGACTCTGCGGGCAACACGATGTGCCGATCATTCCTTATGGCAACGGCTCGTCGCTGGAAGGCCATCTGCTGGCGGTACAGGGCGGCGTGTCGATCGATCTGTCCGAGATGAACCAGGTATTGTCGATCAACGCGGAAGACCTCACCGTCACCGTCGAACCGGGCATCTCACGCAAGCAACTGAACGAAGCGCTACGCGACACGGGCCTCTTCTTCCCGATCGACCCTGGTGCGGATGCGAGCATCGGCGGCATGTCGGCGACGCGCGCCTCGGGCACCAACGCCGTACGCTACGGCACGATGCGCGAGAACGTGCTCGGCCTCACCGTCGTGCTGGCGGACGGCCGCGTCATCAAGACCGGCACACGGGCCCGCAAGTCGTCGGCGGGCTATGACCTGACGCGCCTCTTTGTAGGCTCCGAAGGCACCCTTGGCGTCATCACCGAAATCACCTTGCGGCTCTATCCGCAACCGGAGGCCGTCTCGGCGGCGGTGTGCACGTTTCCGTCGATGGGCGACGCAGTGCGCGCCGTCATCGAGACCATTCAGATGGGCGTACCGATTGCGCGCGTGGAGTTTGTTGATTCGCTCGCCATCCGTTCCATCAACCGCCATTCCAACCTCACGTTGCGTGAAGCCCCCACGCTGTTCTTCGAGTTCCACGGCACCGAAGCCGGCGTGAAGGAACAGGCTGAAACGGTGCAGGAGATCACCGCGCAGAACTCAGGGGAAGGCTTCGAATGGGCCACCCGTCCGGAAGATCGCAGCCGTCTTTGGAACGCGCGGCACAACGCCTATTTCGCGATGCTGCAACTGAAGCCGGGCTGCCGTGCAGTGACCACTGACGTGTGTGTGCCGATCTCGCGGCTCGCGGAATGCGTGGTCGAGACCGAACAGGATCTGCTCGCCTCGCCGCTGCCCTGCCCGATCGTTGGCCATGTGGGTGACGGCAATTTCCACGTCGCGATCCTGATCGACCCGGCCAAGCCGGAAGAACTCGTGGAAGCCGAGCGTCTCAACCAGCGCATCGTGCAGCGCGCGCTGCGGATGGACGGTACCTGCACCGGCGAACACGGCGTCGGCTTGCATAAGATGGGCTTCCTGCTGGAAGAACATGGCGAAGTCGCCGTCGACACAATGCGCTCGATCAAACACGCGCTCGACCCGCGCAATCTGATGAACCCCGGCAAGATTTTCTCGTGGGCAGCTTAGGCCGCGCCCGCTGACCGATGCCTGTATCACCTCGCGCGGCAAGACCGCGCACCCGGCGCAACGGACGGAGTAGGAGGAGAGGAACAATGAATGCCCCCGCCGAATTGTCGGCTGAAGTGCTCGCGCAGCGCCAACGCGAGGTCGTGCAGGCACTGATGGCCGTGCTGCCAAACCATTGCCTGCTATACCGGGAGGAAGACACGGTCGCCTACGAGTGCGACGGTCTCGCCGCCTATCGCCGGCTGCCCCTGGCGGTTGCCTTGCCGGAAACCGAATCGCAGGTGCAGCGCATCGTGCAGATCTGCCACCGGCTCGACGTGCCGATCGTGCCGCGCGGCGCCGGCACGGGCCTGTCAGGCGGCGCCATGCCAATCCGTCACGGCGTGGTGGTGTCGCTGGCGCGCTTCAGAAAAATCGTCGAAGTGGACTCGTATGCCCGTACCGCAACGGTTCAACCTGGCGTGCGAAACCTCGCGATCTCAGAAGCGGCCGCACCCTACGGGCTCTACTACGCCCCCGATCCTTCGTCGCAGATTGCCTGCACGATCGGCGGCAACGTGTCGGAAAATTCCGGCGGCGTGCACTGCCTGAAGTACGGCCTGACCGTGCATAACGTGCTACGGGTGCGGGCCGTTACGATGGAAGGCGAGGTGGTCGAATTCGGCTCGCTGGCGCCCGACGCGCCGGGGCTCGACCTGCTGGCGGTGCTGATTGGCAGCGAGGGCATGTTTGCGATCGTCACCGAAGTGACCGTCAAGCTGATCCCCAAGCCGCAGACCGCGCAGGTCGTGATGGCGAGCTTCGACGATGTCGTGAAAGGCGGCGATGCGGTCGCCGGCATCATCGCCGCGGGCATCATTCCGGCCGGCCTGGAGATGATGGACAAGCCCGCGACGCGCGCCGTCGAGGAGTTCGTCAACGCCGGTTACGACCTCGACGCCGCAGCCATCCTGTTATGCGAATCGGACGGCACGCCCGAGGAAGTGGCCGATGAAATCGTCCGCATGACAGCCGTGCTGCGCGAGCACGGAGCGACGCGCATTCAGATCTCGCGCTCCGAAAGCGAACGCCTTCGGTTCTGGTCCGGACGCAAGAACGCGTTCCCGGCCGCGGGCCGCATCTCACCGGATTACTACTGCATGGACGGCACGGTGCCGCGCCGCAGTATCGGGCCGCTGCTCGCGCGCATCGAGGCGATGGAAAAGAAGTATCAGTTGCGCTGTATCAACGTTTTCCATGCCGGCGACGGCAACATGCACCCGCTGATCCTCTTCAACGGTAACGATCTGGACGAGTGGCACCGGGCGGAGGCGTTCGGCTCCGACATCCTTGAGACCTGCGTCGAATTGGGCGGCACGGTGACGGGCGAGCACGGTGTCGGCATCGAAAAGATCAATTCCATGTGCGTGCAGTTCTCGCCCGAAGAACGCGATGCGTTTCACGCCGTCAAGCGGGCTTTCGACCCACCCGGCCTGCTGAACCCGGACAAAGGCATCCCGACGCGGGCGCGCTGCGCCGAGTACGGCAAGATGCATGTGCGCGGCGGTTTGCTGCCGCATCCGGACTTGCCGCGGTTTTAGCCCGCTTTTGGCACCTTCGGGCGGCGCCTGCATTCAAAAGACCGCCGCCCCCTCAAAACCGCCCTACCACCCACCAACCCGATGCGGGTCCGCTCCGGGTTGTCAGCACGCCCCTGCCAGGTACAATCAAGCGAAACACAACGAAGCAGGACACCATGGAAGAGGACGACATCGTCGCCGTATGGTCCGAACGCATCCGTTCGGCCACCGCCGAAGGCCGCCCGTTACGCATTCGCGGCGGCGGCACCAAGGACTGGTACGGGCAGACGCTGGAGGGAGACATCCTCGACACGCGCGCGCATCGCGGCATCATCGCCTATGATCCAGCCGAACTGGTCATTACCGCACGCGCCGGTACACCGCTGCTGGAAATCGAGGCCGCGCTGGCCGACCATGCCCAGATGCTCGCCTTCGAGCCGCCCCATTTCGGCCCCAGCGCCACCCTCGGCGGCTGCATCGCGGCCGGTATCGCCGGTCCGCGCCGCCCGTCCGCCGGGGCTGCGCGCGACTTCGTGCTCGGCGCGGTCATCATGAACGGCCACGGGCAGGTGCTCCACTTTGGCGGCCAGGTGGTGAAAAACGTGGCCGGCTACGACGTCTCGCGTCTGTTGGCCGGTTCGCTCGGCACCCTCGGTCTGGTCCTCGAGTTGTCGGTGAAGGTGCTGCCGTTCCCGAAGGCCGAAGCCACGCTCAAATTCGACATGAACGGCACCGATGCGGTCCGCAAGCTCAACGAATGGGGCGGCCGCCCGCTGCCGATCACGGCGAGCGCGTGGCGCCACGGCACGCTCGCGGTGCGCCTCGGCGGCGCCGAAGCCGCCGTCAAATCGGCGCGCTCGTCGCTTGGCGGCGAGGTGGTCGACGCTGTCGAAGCCGAACGTTTCTGGGCCGGCTTGCGCGAGCAGACCGACCCGTTCTTCGCGGCCATTGGACCCAAGAACGCCCTGTGGCGCCTCGCGCTGCCGTCGATCACCGAACCGCTGCAACTGCCGGGCGCCCAGTTGATGGAATGGGGCGGCGGCCAACGCTGGTGGATCACCGACACCGACGCGCAAACCGTGCGCATCAGCGCCAAACAGGCTGGCGGTCACGCAACCATCTTCCGCACGGGCCAGGGCTATGACCGCAGTACCGGCGTGTTTACCCCGTTGCCTGCACCGCTGATGAAAATCCATCGTGGCCTGAAGGCCGCTTTTGACCCAGCCCGCATCTTCAATCGCGGCCGGCTGTACCCCGACTTCTGAGCGGCGCGATGCAAACCAACCTCGCGGAATTCATTCGCCACACCGCCGACGGCGCCGAAGCCGACGCCATTCTGCGCAAATGCGTGCACTGCGGCTTCTGTACCGCCACCTGCCCGACCTACCAGTTGCTCGGCGACGAGCTTGACGGCCCGCGCGGGCGCATCTATCTGATCAAGCAGATGGTCGAAGGCGCGGAGGTGACGCGCAGCACCCAGACCCATCTGGACCGCTGCCTCACCTGCCGCAATTGCGAAACTACCTGCCCATCGGGCGTGCAGTATGGGCGGCTGGTGGAAATCGGCCGCAAGATCACCGAAGAAAAGGTTGACCGTCCCTTCGGTCAACGGCTGCTGCGCCGCGTGCTGGCGAGCTTTGTGCCGAACAGCGCGCTGTTCACGCCTGCGATGCGCCTAGGCCAGCACGTGCGCGCGTTCTTGCCGAAAAAGCTGCGCGACAAGGTGCCGGCGCGCCAGCGCCCGCTCGAATGGCCCGTCGCGAAACACGAGCGCAAGATGCTGATGCTCGCCGGTTGCGTGCAGCCGTCGATGATGCCGAACGTCAACATCGCCACCGCTCGCGTGCTCGATGCGCTCGGAGTCGAGACGATCGTCGCATCCGAGGCCGGCTGTTGCGGCGCGATCCGCCTGCATCTGGGCTACAACGACGAAGCGCTCAACGATATCCGCGCCAACATCGACGCGTGGTGGCCGTACGTTGAACAGGGCGTCGAAGCGATCGTGATGAACGCATCAGGCTGTGGCGCCACGGTCAAGGAATACGCGCACCTGCTGCGTAACGATCCGGTCTACGCCGAGAAGGCGCAGCGCATTGTCGGGCTGACGCGCGACATCTCCGAGATCCTGCCGGAGTTCGAGGAGGCGCTCGTCGCCGTAACGCGCCGCCGCGCCGTCCATACGGTGGCGTTCCATCCGCCCTGCACGCTGCAGCACGGTCAGCAGTTGCGCGGCCAGGTCGAGCACGTGCTGGCCGCGCTCGGCATTGAGGTGCGGCTGCCGGCCGACAGCCATATGTGCTGTGGCTCGGCCGGAACGTATTCGCTGACACAGCCTACGCTCTCATATGCGTTGCGCGATCAGAAGCTCGAAAAGCTGCGGGCGCAGGAACCGCAGGTCATCGTATCGGCCAACGTCGGCTGCATTGCGCACCTGCAAAGCGGCACGTCGACGCCGGTGGCGCACTGGATCGAACTCGTCGAGCATATGCTGTACGCATGAGCAATCAGGCGGCACGGCAGGGGTCCGTATAATCCAGTACATCGCCCCTGTGCAGATTTCTTCTGACGTCTCATGCCCGATCTCGTACACAACCTCCACGCGGTGTCGCAGCGTATTGTCCTCGCCGAGCAACTCACCGGACGCGAGCCACGCTCGGTCGCCCTCCTCGCGGTCTCGAAGACGTTTCCCGCTGAAGATGTCCGTGCCGCGCATGCGGCCGGCCAGCGTATGTTCGGCGAGAACTATGTGCAGGAGTCGTTGACGAAGATCGAAGCCTTGGCCGATTTGCGCGCGTCGCTCGAATGGCATTTCATCGGGCCGCTGCAGTCGAACAAGACTCGCCCGGTTGCGGAAAATTTCGATTGGGTGCATTCGGTCGATCGCCTGAAGATTGCGCAACGGCTCGCCGAACAGCGTCCCGCACATTTGCCGCCGCTCAACGTGTGTCTGCAGGTGAACGTGAGCGGCGAGGCATCGAAAGCCGGTGTGACGCCGACTGAAGCTGCCGAGGCGGCGCATGCCATCGCCGCTCTGCCGCAACTGCGCCTGCGCGGTCTCATGTCGATTCCCGAGCCGGCTGACACCATCGAAGAACAACGCGCGCCACATCGCCAGCTACGTGAACTGTTCGAGCGCCTCTGCGCCGACGGATTCGCGCTGGACACGCTGTCGATGGGCATGTCGAGCGATCTCGAAGCCGCGGTGCTCGAAGGCGCGACCATCGTGCGCATCGGCACGGCGATTTTCGGCAACCGCGACTACTCCAACTGACTTCTCCCGGAACATCATGAAAATTGCCTTCATCGGCGGCGGCAACATGGCCGCTGCAATCATCGGCGGCCTGATCAAGCACGGTGTCGCGCCGGCCGACCTTTACGCAATCGACCCCAACGAAGACGCCCGCAAGCGCAACGAGCAGCAGTTCGGCGTGCGCACCGGCGCCGGGGCGGATGCCGCCCTCGCGCCGTTCGACGCAATCGTGCTGGCCGTGAAGCCGCAGGTCCTCAAGGTGGTAGCAGAAGGACTGGCGCCGCATCTGGGTGACAAGCAGGTGGTAATCAGCATCGTCGCCGGCATTCGCACCGCCGACCTGTCGCGTTGGCTCAACGGTCATCAACGGATCGTGCGTGTGATGCCGAATACCCCTGCGCTGATCGGCATGGGCGTGGCCGGTCTGACGGCGACGGGCAGTGTCGACGCAGCAGACCGTGCGCTTGCCACCCAGGTGCTGGGCGCCGTGGGCGAGACCGTCTGGTTCGACGACGAAGCAAAGATCGACGCCGTGACCGCCATCTCGGGTAGCGGACCAGCCTACGTGTTCTACTTCGTCGAGGCCCTGCAGGAGGCCGCACGCCAGCTCGGCATGGACGAAGCGCAGGGTCGCGCGCTGGCCGTCGCGACCTTCACCGGCGCGGCGCAACTGGCCGCGCAATCCGACGAGCCGCCGGGCGTGTTGCGCGAACGCGTGACGTCGAAGGGCGGCACGACGGCGGCCGCACTCGCCTCGTTCGACGCGAGCGGCATCAAGGATGCGATCGTGCGTGGCGTGCTGGCGGCCGATGCCCGGGCGAAGGAAATGGGCGAGGAGTTCGGCAAGCAGTAAGGCGGGCCTAAACCTGCGAGGCGCTGCGCCGGCCTCTTAAGAAAACGCCGGGCCGCCCGCACTTTTGGCGATCCGCAGGAAGTCCCCTTGCGGATTGCCTTCTACGAGGGCTTGGCGCAAAGCGTCAGGCTTGGGGCGCTCAGAACGACGCAGCCGCGTAATGCGCCGCAATCCCCGCAAACAACGCCCCGCCCAGCCAGTTGTTATGGCGGAAGGCGGCGAAACACGGCATGCGTTCGCGATTACGGATGAGCGTGTAGTGGTAGATCGAGCAGCCTGCGGCCACTGCCCAGCCCAGCCAATACAGCGGGCCAAACCCGAGCGTCAGGCCGACGCGAATGTAGATGCCCAGCGTGAACGCGTAGCACAGCATGATCGCAAAGACGTCGTAGCGGCCGAAGGTCAGCGCCGAAGTGCGGATGCCGATCTTGATGTCGTCATCGCGGTCGACCATGGCATATTCCGTGTCGTACGCCACCGACCAGAACACATTGGCGAGCAGCATCAGCCACGCGAGCATCGGCACATGTCCCTGCACGGCGGCGAAGGCCATCGGAATGCCGAAACCGAAGGCGATCCCCAGATACGCCTGCGGAATCGCAAAGAAACGCTTGGTGAACGGATACGACCCCGCGACGAACAGCGCCGCCACCGACAGCTCTTTCGTCAGCGTATTAAGCGGCAAAATCAGCAGAAACGACACCAGTGCTAGCGCCGCGGCGAGCACCAGCGCTTCCCACGCCTTGATTTTGCCCGACGTGATAGGCCGATTCGCGGTGCGCTTCACGTAGCGGTCGAAATCGCGGTCGGCGTAGTCGTTGACAGCGCAGCCGGCCGAGCGCATCAGGAACGTGCCAAGCGTGAAGATAACGAGCAGCGACAGCGAAGGATGTCCATCCGACGCAATCCACAGCGCGTTGAGCGTCGGCCAAAGCAGCAGCAGGCTGCCGATCGGCTTGTCCATGCGGACGAGGCGCAGAAACAGAGGGAGTCGGGCGAACATGGGCAGGCGTCGTCAAGTGCGGGCGGTGACGCCATTTTAAGGTATGCGCGCGAGGAGGGCCGCGCAAGCGCGCAGCACGGTCGCGCGCCGCGCCAGTCCCAAAGTCTGGCCCACAAAAAACAAAGCCTCCCATTCAGGGAGGCCCGGCACTGCATCATACTGCTGCGTGAGCTTAAGCCAGCATCGAACGCAGCATCCACGCCGTCTTTTCGTGCGTCTGCATGCGTTGCGTCAGCAGGTCGGCAGTCGGCTCGTCGTTGGCGGCTTCGGTGGCCGGGAAAATGCCGCGCGCGGTGCGCACCACGGCTTCCTGGCCTTCCACCAGTTGGCGAATCATTTCTTCTGCTGCGGGCACGCCGTCCGCTTCCGGGATCGACGACAGCTTCGCAAACTCCTTGTAGCTGCCCGGCGCATGCACACCCAACGCACGGATACGCTCAGCGATCGAATCGACAGCCAGCGCCAGCTCGTTGTACTGCGTTTCGAACATCAGGTGCAGCGTGTTGAACATCGGCCCCGTGACGTTCCAGTGGAAGTTATGGGTCTTCAGGTACAGCGTGTACGTGTCGGCAAGCAGATGCGACAGGCCGTCTGCAATCTTCTTCCGATCCTTGTCGCTGATACCGATGTTAACGTGTTGTACGGTTTCTTTCTTGGCCATGACGACTCCTTTGAAGAGTGATGTGAAGCAGCAGGCAGAGCTTGACACGCTAATGCGCGCAAACCATGAACCTGCGAACGTCCGCCAGTTTATCGTACAAATACGCGAACTTTATGCGACCGCTGGCCGCGAGCCGCATTGCACACTAACGCCAGACCGTCAGCAACCTGAGGTTGGCCACGCACAACGAGGGCGCGGCCCCGGTGTGCGCCCACGCACGCTACTTTGCGTAGTTATGGGCTTCGACCTTCCACAGATAATCGTCTACTGCCCGGGAAATCTCCGTGAACAGATCGGCCCATTCGATAGCGGCTGTGTGAACCTCGTCGAACAGCAGATGCAGCGCGATGAAATTGGGACCCTTCACGTTCCAGTGTGCCTGCTTTGCTTGCCGCTGCACGTCGATCGCGGTCGCGAGCGACTGGCCAAGCAGATCCACGGACTTGCGTCGAATCTCTTCTGGCAGAGTATTGCGGGTGGAATGTAGTGACATGACAATCTCCGTATGAAAAGTGCAGAAATAGCGTTTCGCCAGTCCGTCCTAGTGGCCTGACAGGTGTTGCAGCGCGTGCGACGCTATCACTGCGTAGCCGCTCGTCAGGATGGCGAGACCAACCAGCTTGCGCGAGAAGTTGCCGCCGAACACCATGCGTGCGTCACGTGCGATCCGTGCGCCGCCGATACTCAACATATGGACCATGATCGTTCTCCTTCGCTTCGTCTTCGAACCGGCAAGACGCACACGCGCTCGCCATCACTATCGGATGAGGCTCAGGCGGTCTGTTTTAGCCGCCTGAGCTGCTGCACCGCCAACCTCATAAGCCGGCATGGTGGCACTTCGTTTGATACTTACTTCGCCTTCTCATTGAGCGTCGCCAACGCGGCGACCACGCCTTCTGCGTACGCCGGATCGATCCGGCGGAAATGCTCGAGCTGACGCGCGAGGATCTCCTGCGGCACGCCGTTGATATGGCGTGCGATGTTGCCGAAGAAGCGTTCGCGTTGCGCCGCATCGAACAGCCGGAACAACGCGGCCGGCTGGCTGTAGTAGTCCTCGTCTTCACGATGGTCGTAACGGTCCACGGCGCCTGCTGCGAGCGGCGGCTCGGCTGCGTTGCGATCCTGCGCGAAGTCGCCGAAGCGATTCGGCTCATAGTTCACCGTCGCGCCCAGATTGCCGTCCGTGCGCATGCCCCCATCACGATGGAACGAATGCTGACGCTGCACGCGCGAGGCGTTCACCGGAATCTGATGATGGTTGATCCCGAGGCGATAACGCTGCGTGTCGCCGTACGAGAACAGACGCCCTTGCAACAGACGGTCCGGCGAGAAGCCGATGCCCGGCACCACGTTGGCTGGCGTAAAGGCTGCCTGCTCGACATCGGCGAAATAGTTCTGCGCGTTGCGATTCAGTTCAATCGTGCCGACGTCGATCAACGGATAGTCTTTGTACGGCCACACCTTGGTGATATCGAACGGGTTGTAGCGATACTTGGCCGCATCCGCTTCCGGCATCACCTGAATGCAGAAGCGCCACTTCGGGAAGTTGCCGCTATCGATGTTGTCGACCAGATCGCGCTGCGCGCTTTCGCGGTCTTGCGCAACCACCTGGGCTGCTTCGGCGTCGGTGTAGTTCTCGATGCCTTGCATCGACTTGAAGTGGAACTTGACCCAGAAGCGCTCATCCTTCGCGTTGATGAACGAGAACGTGTGCGAGCCGAAGCCGTGCATTTGCCGGTAGTTCTGCGGAATGCCGCGATCGCTCATCAAAATCGTCACCTGATGCAGCGATTCCGGATGACGCGACCAGAAGTCCCACGCCGCCACGTTGCTGCGCAGGTTCGTGTACGGATCGCGCTTTTGCGTGTGGATGAAGTCCGGGAACTTGAGCGGATCGCGGATGAAGAACACCGGCGTGTTGTTGCCGACGATGTCCCAGTTACCCTCTTCCGTGTAGAACTTGATCGAAAAGCCACGCACATCGCGTTCCGCGTCGGCAGCGCCACGCTCCCCGGCGACGGTCGAAAAGCGCATGAACAGCGGTGTTTCCTTGCCCCCTTCGGCAAACACTTTGGCCTTTGTGTAGCGCGAAATGTCCTGCGTCACCTTCAGCGTACCGAAAGCGCCTGAACCCTTGGCGTGCACGCGGCGCTCCGGAATCACTTCACGGTCGAAGTGCGCGAGCTTTTCGAGCAACCATACGTCTTGCAACACCACCGGGCCGCGGACGCCGGCAGTCATCGAATTCTGGTTGTCAGCGACGGGCGAGCCGGCGGCTGTAGTGAGTTTGCTTTCAGACATCGTGTATTCCTGGTGAGTTGGTTTTTTGTGCGGAAGGTGATTCGGAAAGAGTGCGATCGAACGACGGCCTAAGCGCTGAGCGCGCGGTCGACCAGCAACGAAAACGCAGCGGTCCGCATCCCGTTCATCGACGCTGCAAGCGGATGGGCCGGCACGGCGCGTTGGGAAGAAACCTGCTGGGGTTGCTGCGGTTGTGGCTGGTTCATGACTTCCTCCGTGTTTTGTCGGATCGGTTGATCCATGGAGGAGACTATAACAATGCTATCGAAAATTAATATTTGATTAATTTTATCTATTCGATAGGGGCCGAGGCTATTGACCCCAGGTACTACCGACCGGCGCGCATGGCAGCGCCGGCCTTGCCTCTAAAGGCGCGCTCAGTTCACCGCGACGGGCAGATCGAGCTTGTTCACGCCGGGCAATTCGCAGGCGTTGATGGCATCGCAGATGGCCTCGATGGCGGGCATGCGCGTGAAGCTCTTGCGCCAGGCCAGCACGACGCGGCGATCCGGCACCGGTTCGTCGAAGGCCACATAGCTAAGCAGCCCCGAATCGACGCCACCCGCGTGCGGCTTCACCTCCTGCACCGACATGCGTGGCAGAACCGTGATACCAACGCCGCTCGCCACCATATGGCGGATCGTCTCCAGCGACGAGCCTTCGAAGGTCTTCTGGATGCCGTCTGCATTCTGCGAGAAGCGCATAAGCTCAGGACACACGCCCAGCACGTGATCGCGGAAGCAGTGGCCGCTGCCGAGCAGCAGCATGGTTTCCTGCTTCAGATCGTCCGGATCGATCTTCGAGCGATGCTCCCAGGCATGACCAGACGGCAGCGCAACGACAAACGGCTCGTCGTAAAGCGGGCGCAGCATCAGCCCCGTTTCCGGGAACGGCAGCGCCATGATCGCGACGTCGATTTCGCCCTGCTTGAGCAATTCGATCAGCTTGAGCGTGTAATTCTCCTGCAGCATCAGCGGCATTTGCGGGACACGCTTGATCATCTGCTTGACCAGCGTGGGCAGCAGGTACGGTCCAATCGTATAGATGACGCCCAGCCGCAGCGGCCCAACCAGCGGGTCTTTGCCCTGCTTGGCGATTTCCTTGATAGCCAGCGTCTGCTCCAACACCCGCTGCGCCTGCGTGACGATCTGCTCGCCGATCGGCGTGACGCTGACTTCGCTCGTACCACGCTCGAAAATCTGCACATTCAGTTCGTCTTCAAGCTTCTTGATCGCCACCGACAGCGTCGGCTGGCTGACGAAACACGCCTCGGCCGCGCGGCCAAAATGCCGCTCGCGAGCAACCGCGACGATATATTTCAATTCAGTGAGCGTCATTGGGGACCAATCAGTGCGATGAATTCGATAGGTTTCTGTTATACACCTATGGGGCCAATTCGCCAACCACCCCCAGCACAGGGAATGCCCGCAAACGGTTACGAACGTAACTTTGCTCCAATTGACGCCGTCACCAAGGCCTTGCTTCAGATCTTCAGGCTTTCAGATATTGCTCGCGGGCACCGAGCCATCGGGCCAGATGCTGGGTCACGACATCCGGATGTGCCTGCAGCAGGTGCGCCGCCGCCTCGCGCGCCGGCTCGATCAACCAGCCGTCCTGCTCGAGGTCGGCGAACCGCAGCATGGCGGCGCCAGACTGGCGCGCGCCGAGAAACTCGCCGGGACCGCGGATTTCGAGGTCGCGGCGCGCAATTTCGAAGCCGTCAGTGGTTTCGCGCATGGTTTGCAGGCGGGCGCGAGCCGTGATTGACAGTGGCCCGGTGTAGAGCAGCACGCAAACCGACGCCGCACTGCCCCGTCCGACCCGGCCGCGCAACTGGTGCAATTGCGCGAGGCCGAAGCGCTCCGCATGCTCGATCACCATCAACGACGCGTTCGGCACATCCACGCCCACCTCGATCACCGTGGTCGCGACCAGCAACTGCACTTCGTTGCGGGTGAACGCGTCCATCACCGCCGCTTTTTCGGCGGGAGCAAGCCGCCCGTGCACGAGACCCACGTTCAGCTCGGGCAACGCGGCGATTAGCGTTTCGTAGGTTTCGACGGCGGTCTGGAGTTGCAGCGTCTCGCTCTCTTCGATCAGCGGACATACCCAGTAGACCTGACGCCCCGTCAGCGCCGCCTCGCGCACGCGACCGATCACCTCCTCGCGGCGCGCGTCGGACACAAGCTTGGTCAGAATCGGCGTGCGGCCGGGCGGCAGTTCGTCGATGGTCGAGACGTCGAGATCTGCGTAGTAGGTCATCGCCAGCGTGCGCGGGATTGGCGTGGCAGACATCATCAATTGATGCGGCTGGAAATCGCTCGCGCCGTCCGCCGCGTTCTGCGCCTTCGCGCGCAGCGCGAGCCGCTGGGCGACGCCGAACCGGTGCTGTTCGTCGACGATCACGAGCCCAAGTCGCGCGAATTCCACCGCATCCTGGATAATCGCGTGCGTGCCGATCACCAGTTGCGCGGTGCCGAGCGCCGCGGCTTCGATTGCGGCGCGCTTTTCTTTCGTCTTTAGACTACCCGCCAGCCACGCGACGCTCACGCCGAGCGGTTCCAGCCAGCCGCGCAGCTTGCGCGCGTGCTGTTCCGCGAGGATTTCGGTGGGCGCCATCAGGGCGGCCTGATAGCCCGCGTCGATGGCCTGCGCCGCGGCGAGCGCGGCGACGATGGTCTTGCCGCTACCCACATCGCCCTGCAGCAGGCGCTGCATCGGATGCGGCTGGGTCAGATCCAGGGCAATTTCCCCGCCTACGCGCTCCTGGGCACGGGTCAGCGAAAACGGCAGCGCTTTCAGAAGACGCGCCACCAACGAGGCGGGATCGTCCGCTGTGCGCCGCGACATGCTCGGCGCTGCGCGGGTGCGGCGCTCATCGTGCGCGCGCTTGAGCGACATCTGTTGCGCGAGCAGTTCCTCGAACTTGATCCGCACCCATGCCGGGTGCGTGCCGTCCATCAGCGCGGTTTCGTCGGAATCCACGCCCGGATGATGCAGCATGCGCACCGCCTGCATCAGCGGCGGCACGCCGAGCGGCTCCAGATACGCCTTGGCGACCGGTTCCGGCAGCAATTCCGGCAATGCCGTGCGCGAGAGCGCGTTATCGATCGCTTTGCGCAGATACGCCTGGCTCACGCCGGCCGTGCTCGGATAGACGGGCGTCAGCGCCTGCGGCAGGGGCGTGTCGTCATCGACGACGCGCACCGCCGGATGGACCATCTCCATTCCGAAGAAGCCGCCGCGGACATCGCCACGCACGCGAAGCCGCGCGCCGATCGCCATCTGCTTGACCTGCGAGCCGTAGAAATTCAGAAAGCGCAGCACCAGTTCGTCGCCGTCTTCGTCACGCAGTTTGACCAGCAACTGACGGCGCGGACGATAGGCTATTTCGTTGTCGAACACCACGCCTTCGGTCTGCGCGATGCCGCCCGGCAGCAGATGTGCGATCGGCGTGAGCGAGGTCTCGTCCTCGTAGCGCATCGGAAGATGCAGGACCAGATTGATGTCGCTCGTGAGGCCGAGTTTGGCGAGCTTGTCCGCGGTTTTGGTGAGCGCCGGCGCAGCCTTATCTGCTGCCCTGGAGGTCTTCGGCGTTTTTGATGTCTTCGGTGTCTTGCCCACCTCGCCCGCTTTAGTCACCTTAGCCGATTTGGCTTCTTGTCCCGGCCCGGAATTGAGCAGTTCGCCCCCTTTGCCGCGGGCGGCGGGGCGCTTCGGCTCGGCGCTCACTTCGTCAGTAGCAGAGGGCAAACGGCGGTCGGACAAAGGCATGGGTTGCTTCGCAAGTACAATATCGGCTTTCAAAGGTTTCGCGGCCTCGCAGCGCACCGGCTATAACCAGCCATGAGGCGCCGCTGCGGCGTCCCGCAATCATAGCCGCCCGCCGTGAGGCTTCGGTGCAATTCCGCCCGGCTTCGGCCCAATTCCGTTTCGTTTTACGTCCAGCAGCCAGCCAGTCCGCATGTTCACGCTTTCCGATTTCGATTTCGACCTGCCGCCCGAGTTGATCGCGCAAACCGCGTTGCCAGAACGCAGCGCGAGCCGTCTGCTCGAAGTGGACAACCTCGCTACGCCCGCGCGTCTCACCGACCGCCGCTTTGCGGAACTGCCCGAATGCATCGTGCCGGGCGATCTGCTGGTGTTCAACGATACCAAAGTCCTGAGGGCGCGCTTCCTCGGCCAAAAGGCCAGTGGTGGCAAGATCGAGGTGCTGGTCGAGCGGCTGACCGGCGAGCGCACGGCGCTCGCGCAGATTCGCGCCAGCAAGAGCCCCGCGCCCGGTACGACGCTGCGCCTCGCCGACGCGTTCGACGTGACGGTCGGCGAGCGCGTCGAGCCGTTCTATACGCTGCACTTTCCAGAAGACTGCCTGACGCTAATCGAGCAGTTCGGCCGCCTGCCGCTGCCGCCCTACATCGAGCACGACCCCGACGCGACCGACGAAAACCGCTACCAGACGGTGTTCGCGCAGAATCCGGGCGCGGTGGCCGCGCCAACCGCGGGCTTGCACTTCGACGACGCGCTGCTCGCCCGTCTCGACGAACGGGGCGTGGAGCGCGCGACGCTGACGCTGCATGTCGGCGCGGGCACGTTCCAGCCGGTGCGGGTGGAAAAGCTCTCCGAGCACAAGATGCATAGCGAGTGGTATCAGTTGCCGCAAACGCTGGTGGACCGGATCGCGGCAACGAAGGCGCGTGGCAATCGCGTGATCGCGGTGGGCACGACCTCGATGCGCGCGCTCGAAGCCGCCGCCCGCGACGCGGAGGCCGCCGGCCGGCCGCTCGCAGCGACCAGCGCCGAGACTGATATTTTCATCACGCCCGGGTACAAGTTCCGCGTGGTAGACCGGCTGGTGACGAATTTCCATTTGCCGAAGTCGACATTGCTTATGCTGGTGTCGGCGTTTGCGGGCATCGAGACGATCCGCGCTGCTTACCGGCACGCGATCGAGGAGCGCTACCGCTTCTTTAGCTATGGCGACGCCATGCTGCTGACGCGCAACGACGGCTAAGACCTGACGTCCTTATTTTCTTTACCCCGCCGCCGCGGCTCGCGTGGCGGCATTTCATTTGCGCCGGACTGTTCTCCGGTGGCACAGGAGTCTCCATGACCGACGGTCATACCCACGATACAAGCGCCGCAGGCGCGGCCTGCCCAACTTGCGCCAATCACGGTGACAACACCGCCGAACGCCCCGCCAATGGCCTCAAATTCGAGCTACTCACCACCGACGGCCAGGCGCGTCGCGGTCGCCTGACGCTGAATCACGGCGTGGTCGAAACGCCGATCTTCATGCCGGTGGGCACTTACGGCACAGTGAAGGCGGTTCAGCCGCGCGAGCTCGAGGAAATGCACGCGCAGATCATCCTCGGCAACACCTTCCACCTGTGGCTGCGTCCAGGGCTGGAGACGATCGGCGCACACGGCGGCTTGCACCGTTTCATGGGCTGGAATAAACCCATCCTCACGGACTCCGGCGGCTTTCAGGTGTTTTCGCTCGGCGATCTGCGCAAGATCACCGAGGATGGCGTCACATTCGCATCGCCGATCAACGGCGACAAGCTGTTCCTGTCGCCTGAAGTGTCCATGCAGATCCAGAAGGTGCTGAACTCTGACATCGTCATGCAGTTCGACGAATGCACGCCGTACGCGACCAACAACGTGCCCACTTCGCACAAGGACGCCGCCGACTCGATGCGCATGTCGATGCGCTGGGCCCAGCGTTCCATCAACGAATTCAACGGCCTCGGCAACCCGAACGCGCTGTTCGGGATCGTCCAGGGCGGCATGTTCGAAGACCTGCGCGACGAATCGCTGGCCGGTTTGGCGGAGATGGACTTCCACGGCCTCGCCATCGGCGGCTTGTCGGTCGGCGAGCCCAAGGAAGACATGATGCGCGTGCTCAACCACATCGGTCCGAAGCTCCCAGCCGACAAGCCTCACTACCTGATGGGCGTGGGCACGCCGGAAGATCTGGTGGCCGGCGTCGCGGCCGGCGTCGACATGTTCGACTGCGTGATGCCGACCCGTAACGCCCGCAACGGCTGGCTGTTCACGCGCTTTGGCGACATCAAGATCCGCAATGCGACGCACAAGAACTCGCTGCGCCCGCTCGACGAAACTTGCGGCTGCTACACCTGCCGAAATTTCACTCGCGGCTACCTGCATCATCTGCATCGGGTCGGCGAAATTCTTGGCGCGCAGCTCAACACGATTCACAATCTGCACTACTACCTCGAACTGATGGGCGAAATCCGCGAGTCCATCGAGGCGCACGGGTTCGAAGCCTTCCGCAAACGCTTCCACGAGAACCGGGCAAGAGGTGTTGAGCAGGCCGCCTAGAGGGTTCCTACCATAGCCCCGCAGAAAGGGCTTCGCCGAAGGCCTGTGCTCAACCAAAGATAAGGGCACAAACAAGCCCCGAGGAAGGCGCACAATAGCGCCCGCTGACGGATTCCCCCGAAGAAACCGTCGGTGCAACAGCCTTAATATTACAATTACGTTACGACACCACCCAAATAAGCTTTAACAGCTTGATCGGAAAGCCCATTTGCCGTGCCGTCGTACCAAATGCCGGTGGTAGAATAATCGGCTGATTTTTTTGATCGTTATAACGGAGAGACCAACGTGTCGTTCATTTCCAACGCCTTCGCTCAAGGCTCAGGTGGTGCAGAATCGAGCCTGATGAGCTTCCTGCCGCTGATCCTGATGTTCGGCGTGCTGTACTTCATCATGATTCGCCCGCAAATGAAGCGCCAGAAAGAACACCGCAACATGCTCTCCGCCATGGCGAAGGGCGACGAAGTGGTCACGAACGGCGGCATCGTCGGCAAGGTGACCAAGGTTAGCGACGCGTATGTCGGCGTCGAAATCGCTGAAGGCACGGAAATCACCGTGCAAAAGGCGTCGGTCACGACGATTCTCCCGAAGGGCACGATCAAGTCGCTGTAAGGCCTGCTCTCTCGCGTCCGGCGCGGCCTCGCGGAACTGAAGCCAGAATGCCTGCCATGTCATCCATGCCAACAGGTACGCTGCGGCTCCCGCGCTCATCGCCGGACGCATCGCTTCCAAGCCAACCTTCCCGTTGGACCACTCCATGAATCGTTACCCCCTCTGGAAATATGTCGTGATGGTCGTGGCGCTTGCCATCGGCCTCATCTACACATTGCCCAATTTCTTCGGCGAAGCGCCGGCGGTGCAGGTGTTGAGCGGCAAGGCAACGGTCAAGCTCGATTCGTCGACACTGTCGCAAATCGAAGCCGCACTGGCTGCCAATCAGATCACCGCCTCCGACGTGACGTTCGACAACTCGTCGAGCAACGCGAACATTCGCGTGCGTCTGTCGGATACCGACACGCAGTTGCGCGTGAAGGACCTGCTGTCGAAGACGCTGAACAGCGACCCGACCGATCCTAACTTCGTTGTCGCCCTGAACCTGCAAAGCGCGTCACCGCGCTGGCTGACCGCCCTGCACGCACTGCCGATGTACCTCGGCCTCGACCTGCGTGGCGGTGTGCACTTCCTGCTGCAGGTGGACATGGCAGGCGCGCTGAACAAGAAGCTCGATTCCGACGCCTCGGACGCGCGCACCTTGCTGCGCGACAACAACATCCGTGATGGCGGCGTGAACCGCGTCAACCAGACCGTGGTGATCAATTTCGCCGACAAGGACACGGCGGACGCGGCGAGCAAGCAGCTCTCGCGCAGCATCAGCGAACTCCAGTGGGCGACCCAGACGGCGCCTGACGGCACCATGCAACTGGTCGGCACGTTCACGCCGGCGGTGCAGAGAACCGTCGAAGATGCGGCGCTCAAGCAGAACATCACAACGCTGCATAACCGGGTCAACGAACTGGGTGTGGCCGAACCGGTGATCCAGCAGCAAGGCTCCGACCGCATCGTGGTCGAATTGCCGGGCGTGCAGGACACGGCGAAGGCGAAGGACATCATCGGCCGCACGGCGACGCTCGAAGCGCGTCTGGCGGATCCGGTGAACCTCCATCCGAACCCGGGCGATCCGGTGCCGCCGGGTGACGAACTGTTCACCGAAGGCAACCAGGTACCGGTGCTGTTGCGCAAACAGGTGATCTTCACCGGCGACCGCATCATCGACGCGTCGGCGGGCTTTGACGAACATCAACGTCCGTCGGTCAACATCCGTCTCGATTCGGCCGGTGGCCGGGCCGTGGCGAGCGTGTCGCGCGACAACATCGGCAAGCCGATGGCGATGGTGCTGTTCGAAAAGGGCAAGGGCCAGGTGCTGACGGTCGCGACGATCCAGTCGGAACTGGGTGACCGCTTCCAGATCACCGGCCAGCCGACGCCGCAAGCCGCCGCCGACCTCGCCTTGCTGCTGCGCGCCGGTTCGCTGGCGGCGCCGATGGACATCATCGAAGAACGCACGATCGGCCCGAGCCTTGGCGCCGATAACATCAAGAAGGGCTTCCACTCGGTGATCTGGGGCTTTACCGCCATCGCCGTCTTCATGATCGCGTACTACATGCTGTTCGGCGTGATCTCGATGATCGGCCTGTCGGTCAACCTGCTGCTGCTGGTCGCCGTGCTGTCCATGCTGCAGGCCACGCTGACCTTGCCGGGTATTGCCGCTATCGCACTGGCGCTCGGTATGGCCATTGACGCGAACGTGCTGATCAACGAGCGGGTGCGTGAAGAGCTGCGTAACGGTGCGCCCGCCCAACTGGCCATCCAGAACGGCTACGCGCATGCATGGGCAACCATTCTCGACTCGAACGTGACCACGCTGATCGCCGGTCTGGCGCTGCTCGCCTTCGGCTCGGGTCCGGTCCGCGGATTCGCGATCGTGCACTGTATCGGCATCCTGACCTCGATGTTCTCCGCGGTGTTCTTCTCGCGCGGTCTCGTGAACCTCTGGTACGGCGGCAAGAAGAAGCTGAAGTCGCTGGCGATTGGCCAGGTCTGGAGGCCGGCAGCGGTCGAGGCTGCAGGCGCTGCTGCGTATCTTGGCAGCGAAGATGCCGCTACGGACACGGCACGCGCCGTCGCCGCGGCCTCTGCCAAGCCGAAGGCCGCAGCCCAGACTCGCGCCGCCGCCGGCAAGCCGACGGTGCGCCGCCGCAACAGCAACACGCCGCAGAAACCGGGTTCATCCCGCTGAGTCCCGGAGAACAAGACCATGGAATTTTTCCGCATTCGCAAAGATTTGCCGCTCATGCAGCGCGCGTTGGTGTTCAACGCGATCTCGCTGCTGACGTTTATCGCTGCTGTGTTTTTCCTGCTGCATCGCGGGCTGCATCTGTCGGTGGAGTTCACCGGCGGTACGGTCATCGAAGTCCAGTATCCGGGCACCGTGCCCCTCGAGCCGGTGCGCGGCACGCTCGCCAAGCTCGGTTACCCGGACGCCCAGGTGCAGAATTTCGGCACCTCGCGCGATGTGCTGATCCGTCTGCCGGTCAAGGCCGGCCTGACCTCCGCTCAGCAGAGCGATCAGGTGATGGGCGCGCTGAAGGGTGAAGATGCCCAGGTGCAGTTGCAACGCGTCGAGTTCGTCGGCCCGCAGGTCGGCAAGGAACTCGTCACCAACGGCCTGCTCGCGCTTGCCTGCGTGGTGGCCGGCATCGTGATCTATCTGTCGTTCCGCTTCGAATGGAAGTACGCCGTCGCCGGTGTGATCGCCAACCTGCACGACGTGGTGATCATTCTCGGCTTCTTCGCGTTCTTCCAGTGGGAGTTCTCGCTCTCGGTGCTGGCCGCCGTGCTCGCGGTGCTCGGTTACTCGGTGAACGAATCCGTGGTTATCTTCGACCGGATTCGCGAAACCTTCCGCCGCGAACGCAAGATGACGGTCATCGAAGTCATCAACCACGCGATTACCAGCACGATGTCGCGGACCATCATCACCCACGGCTGTACGCAGATGATGGTGCTGTCGATGTTCCTGTTCGGCGGTCCGACGCTGCACTACTTCGCATTGGCACTGACCGTCGGTATTTTGTTCGGTATCTATTCGTCGGTGTTCGTTGCGGCAGCGCTGGCAATGTGGCTCGGCGTGAAACGCGAAGATCTGGTGAAGGACAAGAAGGAACGCCACGATCCGAACGACCCGAACGCGGGCGCGCAGGTCTGAGGTTCGAAGCAGTTGCGGATTGTCAACAAAGCACTGCCAGTCGTAAATGCAAAGGCCGGTTCAGTCGAACCGGCCTTTTTCGTTTACCGCCGCTGAACGCGTCCTTCAACCCTTCAACTAAACCCAAGCTTACGCCGCGCGGCAATCAAGGCAGCGAGGCTCACCACCGCGGCGAACATCATGTAGAAACTGGGCGCGACCTTCGACCCCGTGGCGCCGATCAGCCACGTGATGATGAACGGGCCAAACCCGCCGAAGATCGTCACCGCAATGTTGTAGGCGAGTGACATGCCGGTTGTGCGTGTTTGCACCGGGAAAATCTCCGACAGCAAACCCGGCAACGCGCCGAAATAACCGGTCATCAGGAAGCCAAGCACGATCTGCACGACGATCAGGGTCCCGAAGCTCGGATGAGCGACCAGGTAGACGAACGCCGGATAGATCAACACCAGCAGCAGGACCGCCGACACGAGCATGATCCGCGTGCGGCCATGCCGGTCCGACAGACGCCCGACTAGCGGCGCAAACAGCATCTGAATCACGCCGGTCAAGGCGATCGCGGCAAACGCGACCGAAGGCGCCAAGCCTAGTTGCTTCACACCGTAAGTCGGCATGAACAGCACGAGGTAGGTGGACACGGTACCGAGCACCACAACGCCCATCGCAATCAGCAAACGCAGCTTCTGACTCGTAAAAGTGTCGCGCAGCGGTGTGGCGGTGGGCTCCGCAGCCAGGAATTCCGGCGTCTCATCGAGGCGCGTCCGGATGTACCACGCCACGGGCCCAATCAGCAGACCGAAGAAAAACGGCACGCGCCAGCCCCATGAAGCCATCTGCTCAGCCGACAGCTTGCCCGTCAGCACCACGCCGAATACTGCCGCCAGCAGCGTGGTCAGCCCTTGGCTTGCCACCTGCCAGCTCGCGAAGAACCCACGGCGGTCGGGCTCGTGCTCGGCGAGAAAAGCCGTCGCACTGCCGAACTCACCACCCGCGGAAAAGCCCTGCATCAGGCGCGCCGCCACGAGGATCAGCGGCGCCGCGAGGCCGATGGTCTGGTACGAGGGAAGGATGGCGATGATCAGCGTGCCGCTCATCATCAGCAGGATTGACAATGTGAGCGCTGCCTTGCGCCCGGCACGGTCCGCGTAGGCGCCAATCAATATGGCGCCGAGTGGCCGCATGAAGAACGACACCCCGAAAGTGCCGAGCGTCAGAAGCAACGAAACGGTGTCGTTGCCGGTGGGAAAGAACAGCTTCGCGATCACGACCGCGAAAAAGCCGTAGACAACCAGATCGAACCATTCGAGCGCGTTGCCGATCGACGCGGCAACCACCACGCGCCAGGAATCCGGGCGGCTCGCCGCCAGGCTTGCAGACGTCGTTACGTTCATGCAGATCTCCGTTGCGCGCGAAATTATCGTTTTAAAAAAACCGCTTCGTCGCATAGCGAACGAAGCGGTTTCTTCTGCAATGGCACGACAGCGCCGCCAGCGCCTCTTACTGCTTGATGCCTTCCGCCTGTATATCCAGCTTGGTGTCCATGCTGAAACCATACCTGCTGCCGAAGTCCATGCCGTAATCCGCGCGGTTGAAATGGGCGCTCGCTTCCACGCCGCACACTTCGCGCTTAAGCACCGGATGCTGCATGCACTTGAACGTGTCGATCGTCAGATTCAGCGGCTTGGTGACGCCATGCATCGTGAGGCTACCGATTACTTCGACCGGCTTGTCGCCGTCAAACTTGATGTCCGTGCCTTTGTAGGTTACCGAAGGATATTTCGTGACGTCGAAGAATTCGTTGGATTGCAGATGCTCGTCGAGCTTGGGGTTGCCGGTCTGGACCGAAGCCGGGTCGACCGTCACGTCGACCGTGCCGGTTTTTGCCGCGCGGTCGAGCGTCACCATGCCGGAGCTTTTCGTGAACTTGCCGCGCCACACCGACAGGCCGCCGAAGTGATCCGCCTCGAAGCTCGGATAGGTGTGAGTCGGGTCGAGCATATACGTGTCAGCCGCCACAGCACTGAACGAGACAGAGGCCGTCAGGGCGGCAGCAGCGATCAGCAGAGTTTTTTTCAAGGCATGCTCCTTTCAGGAAAGCACAGCGCGCGAGGCGCGCGGCGGGTTCGCAGTGCGGCTGCGGCAGGTGTCACCGCAGTACGCGTCACGTCACTTATGTGCTGCAACGATATGAAACTTGATGACCACGTCGTCGGCCACCACCGAGGTGTCTTTCCACTCGCCGGTGCCGATATCGAACTGCGTGCGCTTGATCGGCAGCGAACCGTCGAAGGCCTGGGTGGCGCCCTGCTGGGTCACGGTGACAGGCACCACCACCGTCTGCGACTTGCCCTTGATGGTCAGCTTGCCGGTCACCTTGAACTGGTTGCCACCCGCCGGTGCGATCGCGCTCGAGACGAAGGTCGCCTGCGGGAAAGTCTTCGCGTCGAACCAGTCCTTGCCGCGCACCTGCTCGTTGTAACTGTCGTCACCCAGATCATAGCTGCCCACGTCGACGCTGAACTGCGCGCTGCCTTCGGCCGGTTTCGCCGGGTCGAAGGAGACCTGCGCGGTGAACTTGTTGAACTTGCCGTCCACCGGCACGTTCATCTGCTTCGAGGTCGCGGTAATCGTGCTCTTCGAGACATCGACCTGAGCGAGCGCGCTGCCCGCCGCGCTCAGCGACGCGGCAGCGAACGCCGCCAGCATGTAGCGATAAAACGAAACCTTCATGTCGTTTATTCCTTATTTGATGAAAGGGATCATGCGCGACAGCAGACCGTCGCGGTCCAGCCATTGATGCTTGAGCGCCGCGGCCACGTGCAACACGAACAGTACGAGTAGCGTGTAGTTGAGCGTGATGTGGATATTCTTCAGCACTACCTTGAGAACGGGATCGGGTGCGATCAGGCGCGGCAGCGGCACGAGGCCCAGGTACACCACCGGCACATTGGCTGCGGAACTGTAAAGATAACCGGACACAGGAATCGCAATCATCAGCACGTAGAGCAACAGGTGCGTCAGATGCGCGGCGGTGCGTTGCCACGACGCCATGCGGCGAGGCAACGGGGGGGCGCCGTGGGTGGCGCGCCAGAGGATGCGCAGCACCGACAGCGCGAACACCGTCACGCCGATCCATTTATGCCAGGAGAAATAGCGCAGCTTGGCAGGCGTAAAGCCGGGGATATCGGTCATCACCCAGCCAAGCCCGAAGCCGCACACGATCAGGAGCGCGATCAGCCAGTGAAATGCAATGGCTGTTCGCGTGTAGGACTCGCGAGCGCCGAAGGTGGATTTGATTGCCATGACAGGTCAACGCAAGCTGAAAGGTTAGCGGCGCAAGCGGATGACAATCCAGTCCAAAGCAGGCGGGTCGTCCCATATGCGAATTGCGTAGGGTCGCTGCAGCCGGAATCGCCGGCCTGCCGCGACACACGCCAAGGCCGCCATGCTACCCCAAGCCGAAAAAGCCGGCAGGCGTAGTTCAGCGAAGCGTCCCACGCGCTCAAGCAGGCGCTATAAAAGCGATTGAACAATTAGGGCCCGAAAATGTCCGATACCTGTCGGAAATCTTAAGGAAGCGGTACGCTTGTCTGACGGGCTTCTCGCGCCGAGCAAAGCACGCATGGAGGATGCCTTTGGTACTATTGCTCCAGGCTTTCGCCAGTCCCCACCGTGCAAGCTTGCGTTGCACGCCCCCGCTCACGTCGTTTTGCCCTTCAGCCGCATGGAACATGACAACCTGATCGCGTGCCACGAGTGCGACACCCTTTTCCAGAAGCCGCGCCTGCTCGGCAGCCGCTCCGTGGCGCGCTGCCCACGTTGCGGTGCGACCCTGTATCGGAGCGCGTCGCGGCGGCTGGACGGCATCAGCGCCATGACGCTGGCCGCATTGTTCACCTTTCTGATCGCCCAGGGCTATCCGATTCTCGAACTCGATGCCAATGGCATCACCTCGCAAACCACCCTGTTCGGCGCGCTCGTCGCCCTTTGGGACCAGGATATGCAGATCGTCGCGGTAATGGTGTTTTGCGCGACCACGCTGTTCCCGTTGACCGAACTCGTTGCGCTGCTCTACGTGCTGATCCCGATCCGTTCAGGCTATGTGCCGCCAGCCTTCAACCAGGTGCTGCGGGCCATCCAGTTCGTGCGGCCATGGGGCATGATCGAGGTGTTTATGCTCGGCGTGCTGATCACCATCGTGAAGATGGTGAGCCTTGCTCGCGTGATCCCCGAGGCGGCGCTCTTCGCATTCGGCGCGCTGACCTTGATGTTCGCGGTGGTGCTCATGTTCGACCCGCGCACCTTGTGGGACATCGCCGACGAGCTGACCGCACGGCGCGCCCGGCCGATGCCGCGCACGACCGCCGACAGCGCGGCGGCAGCGGTCAACGCGACGCTCACGAACACCGCAGGCCAGCCCTCCGTACCCCACCAGGGATGACTGCACGATGAAATACGTCACCGCGTTACGCGCGGGCCTGGTTTCCTGTCACGCCTGCGGCCGCGTCGAACCGCGCATCCGTTCCATCACCCCCCAGCACTGCTCGCGCTGCGGCGCGAGGTTGCACCGGCGCAATCCGGACAGCCTGATGCGCACCTGGGCGCTACTGCTTGCGGCTGCGTTGCTGTATATTCCGGCGAATCTGTTGCCGGTGATGCACACCTCCTCGCTGCTCGGCTCGGAAGACGACACGATCATGAGCGGCGTCGTCTACTTCTGGACCTCGGGCGACTGGCCGCTCGCGGTCATTGTGTTTATCGCCAGCATCATGGTGCCGATGCTCAAGTTGAGCGTGCTCGTGCTCCTCACCGTCACGGCCCAGCGCCGCTCGCGCTGGCGCCCGATGCAGCGCACCATGCTGTACCGCATGGTCGAGCGGATCGGGCGCTGGTCAATGCTCGACGTGTTCGTCGTCACGCTGACGGTCGCGCTGGTGCGCTTCAAGTCAATCGCGGTGATCACAGCCGGCCCTGGCGCCATTGCGTTCGGCTCGGTGGTGATTCTGACCATGATCGCGTCGATGCAGTTCGACCCACGGCTCATCTGGGACACCGTGGATGGCGCGGACAACAGTGTAAAAAAGAAGACGAAGCGCGTGACAGGCCCGCAAGAAGGCACGCAAGCCAGCATCCAACAATCTCAGGACCCCAAACATGACTAGCCCGCAAGGACCGACGCCCGCCCCCAGCGCGCCGCGCAACGATTCGAACGGACCCACGCTGCCGCCCAACCTGCCCGATCCCGAGATCGAACCGCGCAGCCACTGGTTGCCGTCGCTCGTCTGGGTGATCCCGCTGATCGCCGCGCTGATCGGCATCGCGCTCGTGATCAAATCGGTCACCGAAAAGGGACCGGAAATCAGTATCAGCTTCAGCAATGCCGAAGGGCTCGAACCCGGCAAGACCCAGGTCAAGTACAAGGACGTCAATATCGGCCTCGTGAAGAACGTCACGCTGTCGAAGGATCTCTCGCACGTCCTGATCCAGGTCCAGTTGACCAAGGAAGCCGAAAACTTCGCCGTCAAGGACACGCGCTTCTGGGTGGTGCGTCCGCGCGTTGGCGCAAGCGGCGTCACCGGCCTCACCACGCTGCTGTCGGGTGCGTACATTGGCGTCGATGCCGGTCATTCGCAGGATACGCAGAAGGATTTCGTCGGGCTCGAAACACCGCCGCCCATTACCGGCGACCAGAAGGGTCACCGCTTCACGCTGCATGGCGATTCGCTCGGCTCGATCGATATCGGTTCGCCGATCTTCTACCGCCGCGTGCAGGTCGGCCAGGTCGTGGGCTTCTCGCTCGACAAGGACGGCACCGGAGTGACTATGCAGGTGTTCGTCGCCGCGCCTTACGACCAGTATGTCGGCGTCAACACGCGTTGGTGGCATGCGAGCGGCGTCGATCTGCGGCTCGATTCGAGCGGCTTCAAACTGAACACGCAGTCGCTCGCCACGGTGCTGGTGGGCGGTCTGTCGTTCCAGTCGCCGCCGGGGCAGCCGGTCGGTGCGCAGGCGCCGCAAAACATGACCTTCCGCCTCGGCTCGGATGAAACCGACGCGATGCGCGAACCCGACGGCGTGCCGCTGCGCGTGGTGATGAACTTCAACCAGTCGCTGCGTGGGCTGTCGGTCGGAGCACCGGTCGATTTCCGCGGCATCGTGCTGGGCCAGGTGACCAACATCGGCATCGACTACGATCCGAAGACCCGCAACTTCACGATGCCGGTGACGATGAACCTGTACCCCGACCGCCTCGGCAAGCGTTTCCGCGACTCGGCACCGGAGCCGGGCAGCGTAGCCGGGCAGGATCTGCTGGAACGCCTCGTCAAGAATGGATTGCGCGGCCAGTTGCGCACAGGCAATCTGATTACGAGCCAGTTGTAT
The DNA here is from genome assembly GCF_050436665.1 of Paraburkholderia sp. EB58. Classification (NCBI taxonomy): domain Bacteria; kingdom Pseudomonadati; phylum Pseudomonadota; class Betaproteobacteria; order Burkholderiales; family Burkholderiaceae; genus Paraburkholderia; species Paraburkholderia sp. EB58. The sequence goes on from NZ_JBNDMQ010000003.1 coordinate 275,122, forward strand.
GTCGCGCTCGATATCTTCCCGAAGGCGGCGCCTGCCTCGGTCGATGTCCACAGCGATCCGCTCGAGCTGCCGACGATCCCGAACACGCTCGACGAGTTGCAATTGCAGGTGGCCGATATCGCGAAGAAACTCGATCAGGTTCCGTTCGACCAGATCGGGGCCAACCTGAACAGCTCGCTGAAGAACGCCGATCAGTTGTTCACGCGCCTGAACAACGAGGTGGTGCCGCAGGCACGCGACACGCTGGCGGCCGCCAAGCAGACCTTCGGCTCGGCTCAGGCGACGCTGCAGCAGGACTCGCCGCTGCAATCGGACGTGCATCAGGCGCTGCAGGAACTGACCCGCACGCTGCAATCGCTGAATGCGCTGTCGGACTATCTGGAGCGCCATCCGGAATCGCTGTTACGCGGAAAACCAGGAGATAAACCATGATGTTTGCCCGGCTCCCCCGTTCGCCGCGTGGGCTTGCCCGCGCCGCCGCGTGCCTCGCCGCATGTGCCGGACTGCTGATGCTCGCGGCGTGCTCGTCGTCGCCGCCGAGCCACTTCTACACCCTGGGCGCCGACGCTGCGCCCGCTACCACGCGCAGCGCCGCCGCCTCGGCGCTGCTGATCGAAGTGTCGCCGGTCGACGTGCCGTCGCAGGTCGCGAAAAATCAGCTCGTAGTACAGGCGGGTTCGACCCAGGTGCAGATCCTCGAGCAGGAACGCTGGGCTTCGCTGCCGGGCGACGAGATCCGCCGCGCGTTGTCGTCCGATCTCACGCAGCAGTTGGGCACGATCGACGTGTACGGCACCGCGTATCCGGAAGGCACGCCGGTGTACCGGGTCACCGTCAACGTGCAACGCTTCGAGTCGTGGCCAGGCTCCCATGCATTGATCGACGCCGTCTGGAGCGTGCGTGCGGTGCGCAGCGAGACCATCATGACGTGCCGCAGCACCATCACCGAACCGGTGACGGCAGGCTATGACGCGCTGGTCGACGGCCATCGCCAGGCCGTGCAGCAGATCTCCACGCAGATCGCCGCCGGCATAGAGGCGATGGCCGCTGCCGCGCCTCGAGTGCCCACTGGCGCGTCTGCGAAAGCCGCTGCCGGCGCGCCGGCGCGGATGTCTCCGGCGACGATCCCTTGTCCACTGCCGGGCGGTCCGAGCGCCGCGCTCGACGGTGCCGGCGGTCTTGCTGCCAGTCTTGCGCTTGGACTGACCAGCATGCGTACTGGCGCGAACAGCTGATCTGTCAGCATGGCTGCGGCGGACGCGCATCGAGCGTCTGCCGCACTCTCTGCTGCGACATCTGCAGCAGTACCTCTTGACGTCAACGAACCTGCTTCCGCGTCGCGAGCCTAACGCGGGGCGCTGTAGCGACCTATCCCATCCGGCCAGCTTGCCGGATCCTTTCTGTTTAGCGATCCTGAGTGCTTCAATCCCAAGGATCGCGACTCGTCACGCATTGAACACTCCATGTTTCGTTCCCTCAAAACCTTCGTAAAGAAATGGCGCGCGTCATGCAATAGCGGGCACCAGCTCGACGCGTTGCTGGCCATCGCCGATCAGCACGCGCCGTATGCAGAACGCAGCGAATGGCTGATCGAACTGGCGCACTGGATCCATCGCGGTGGGACCGTCCAGGCCGTGACGCAGGAGCCGCTCGCCGACGAGGCACGCCGGCTGCCCGAGCACACGCGCCTGCGCTATCTGCTGCATGTGCTGGACCGCAACCCGGCGTGGAAGGCGAACGTGGCGGGTATTTTGCGTGCGCTGCTGCGCGAGAGCGACGGCATCTCGCTGCTGTGCGACGCCGGCATGCCGGTGCATTCGGCCTTTTTCGGCGCGCTGTTCGAGCGTCTGGAATCCTCACTGATTCCGCCCGCTCCGAACCGCCGCGACCTGTCGGCGATCTTCACGCTGATGTTCACCGCCGCGCAAGATGCTGATTGGATCGCCGCGCTGCCCACCGATCTGCTCGCCCGCATTCGCGATCTGTTCACTTATGAGCTGGACACCGGCAACCCGCGCGAGGGTGTGCCCTTCTCGCTCGATCTGCTCGCAGCTCTGCATAACCTGACTTGCCAGATCAGCTCAACCGGACTGTCGCAAACGGTGCGCAGTCGTCTGGGCGACGCCGACGTGCGCATGGCCATGGAGAAGCAGCCGTTCTACCGTCTCACGCGCGCGATGCTGGCCGTTGAGGCGGCCCATCAGGTGGAAGAGGAAGGTGCGGAGCCGGGCAAGCTGCTGCACGAGGTCAACTATCTGCGCGTGCTGCTCGACGAATGCCGCATTGCCACCGATAACGTCTTTAGCCATCTGTACCGCAACGGCGTGAGCGTCGACATCGTGTTTCAGGTCGAACGTATGCGCATGCGTATCCAGCGCGCCGAGCATCTGCTGGACGCGTGGATGGCGTCCGACGATCTGCACGCCAGCTCGCGTCTCGTCGCCGAACTGGTGAGCGCCAACCATGCTAGCCAGAGCGTCGCGCACCTGATGCGCAGCAACTTCTCCCTGCTGGCGCGCAAGGTGGTCGAATACAGCGCCGATACCGGCGAGCACTATATTGCGCGAGATCGCGCCGAGTATCTGAAAATGCTGCGTATGGCCGCGGGCGGAGGCCTCGTCACCGTGGTGACGGTGTGCCTGAAGTTCGCGATCACCGGCGCGCATCTGCAGTCGATGCTGGAGGGCCTGCTCGCCGGCATCAACTATGCGGCCAGTTTTCTGCTGATGCACTTCCTGCATTTCTCGCTCGCCACCAAACAGCCGGCCATGACGGCACCGACGATCGCCCGTGAGCTCGACGGCGCCGGTACGCCCGAAGGCGTGGACAGTTTCGTAAGCTCGGTGGTCGCGCTGATCCGCACCCAGGCCGCGGCCGTGTTCGGCAACGTGATGCTGGTCTTCCCGGTGTGTCTGAGCGTGCAGTTGCTGTGGCATATGATATTTCACGCGAACATCATTTCGCCGGAGAAAGCTCACGCGACATTGCATTCGTTCTCGCTGATCGGGCCCACGCCGTTTTATGCGGCGCTGACCGGCGTGCTGCTGTGGTCGTCGAGCCTGCTCGCCGGCTGGGCCGACAACTGGTTCGTCCTGCACCGGGTCGCCGATGCGCTCACGTACAACCGCCGCTTGCGCATGACGCTCGGGCCGGCCGGCGCCGCGCGTCTCGCGAGATTCTGCCGCTCGAACGTGGCCGGTGTGGTGGGCAATATCACCCTCGGCCTGATGCTCGGCCTCGTGCCCGCCGTCCTGACTGCGCTCGCCTTCACCTTCGAGGTCCGGCACGTGACGCTGAGCGCGGGGTCGATCGGTGTGGCGCTCGGCGTGCTCGGCAAAGGGGCACTGGATTTGCCGGAGTTCTGGTGGGCGATAGCGGGCGTATGCAGCATGGCCATCCTGAACGTCGCCGTCAGTTTCGCGCTCGCGTTTCATATGGCCGTGCGCTCGCGCGACCTGCGGCGTAACTATGTGCGCTCGTTGCGCGGGGCAATCTGGCGGCGGGCGTTCCAGCGACCGCTGGATCTGGTGTGGCCGGTGAATGCCCGGCCGACACAGCCCGACCGCGTACAATAGCGCCTTATTCAACGCCTCCCGGCAACTTCAATGTCCTTCGATTTTTTCATCCCCTGCCCTCGCGGCCTGGAAGCCGCGCTGGCGGCCGAACTCGCCGAAATCGCCGCGCGCCACCTGAATGGTGCGCCGTTCACCGCGGGCGCGCAGGTCCCGGGTGGGGTGCATTTCCGCGGCGGCTGGGCTGCCGGCATGGCGGCCAACCTGCATTCGCGCATTGCCAGCCGTGTGCTGCTGAAAATCGCCCACCGGCCGTATCGCAGCGAGCAGGATATCTATGCACTCGCGCTCGAGCAGCGTTGGGAACAATGGTTCTCCGCGCGTGAGACCCTGCGCGTCGACGTCACGGCCATCAAGTCGCCGCTGCGCAGCCTCGAATTTGCCACGCTGCGCGTCAAGGACGCGATCTGCGACCGTCTGCGCGAAGTGAGCGGCGACCGTCCCAACATCGACACCAGCGCGCCGGACGTGCGCGTATTTGTCTTCCTCACCGCCACCGATTGCACGCTGTACCTCGACACCTCGGGCGAGCCGCTCTTCAAGCGCGGCTGGCGTCTCGACAAGGGTGCAGCGCCGCTGCGCGAGAACCTCGCGGCGGGCATCCTGCGCCTGACCGGCTGGACAGCCGGTACGCCCTTGTACGATCCGATGTGCGGCAGCGGCACGTTCCTCGCGGAAGCCGCGCAAGTGGCGTTGAATATCGCGCCGGGTGCGGAGCGTCGGTTCGGCTTCGAGAAGCTCAAGCAATACGAAGCCAAAACGTGGCAGACGCTGAAAGCGGCTGCTTTGGATGCGAAGCACGCAGCACATGCGTCGCGTGCCGATCTGCAGATTTTCGGCAGCGACATTTCCGGCGACATGCTCATCAAGGCACGCGCCAACTTCGAGCGCGCGGGTTTGCCGTCGGTCTCGCTTAAGCAGGTAGACGCACGCGGCATGGCGCCGCCGTCGTCGGAGCCGGGCATCCTCGTCGCCAACCCGCCGTACGGCGAGCGGATCGAAGTGCGCGGCCGCAACGCGCGCGGCGAACTCCGCGAGACGCGTGAGAACCGTGAAGACGACAGTTTTCGCCGTGCTCAGGAAGAGGCGCCGGACAGCGAATTCTTCAAGTCGCTCGGCGATGCGCTCAAGCAGCGTTTCACCGGCTGGCACGCGTTCATCCTGACCTCGGATCGCAAGCTGCCCGGTCAATTGCGGCTGCGTGAGTCAACCAAGACGCCCTTGTTCAACGGCGCGCTCGAATGCCGGCTGTTCCGCTTCGATCTGATCGCCGGCAGCGTCAGGCAACGTCCGGCGAACGATACGCCAGCGGCTTGATATAAGCGGGTTGTACGTCAACTGATTGAGAGGCTGCGGATGTCATGTCCGCAGCCTTTTTCATTGCACAGGCCAATCAGGCGCGATTCGCCGCCGGCCCCGTCCGCACAAGCGTTCTACGCCGCCTGGCGGCGTTCTTACGCTTTCGGTTCCGGCAACACCTCACCCGTTTCGAGCAGCGTCTTGAGATTGGAGAGGATGTGCGGCCAGCCACCGGAAACGGCTTCGATAAGCTTCGACTCCGGTTGATCCATCACATGGGTGATGGTCAGCTTGACGACGCCGCCGAGCGGTTCGAGGTACATCGTGCAGCGCGAGTAGCCTTCGGCTTTCAGCTCAGGCCGAAACTCGTTGCGCCATTTGATGACAAGGCGCCTTGGCGGATCAGCCTCGACGATCTCGCCGGTATCGGCAATCCGGCCATCGGCGAAGACCAGTTGCCATGGCGAGCCGGCCTTCCAGTCACTGTCCGCATGCACGCCGAACCAGTATTGCCTCGTGAACTGCGGGTCAGTCAGCGCCGTCCACAGGCGCTCGGGGGTCGTGCGAATGAACGTGACATAAACAAACGTGCTTGCGGCCGGGTTAGTCATGATCGTCTCCTGTCGACCAGAGTTCGCGCTTCAGCTGTCGATCAGAGTTCGCGCTTCAGCGCGTTACTCTGGTCCCATGCAAAGCTCGTTACTCTGGTCCCATGCCATCGCGCTCAAGCGTCCGCTTGAGTTCCGCGAGCGCGGCAAGGCGTGTGCGCTCGAACTTGCCGATCCAACGCTCGCTGATTTCATGAATCGGCACCGGATTCAGGTAATGCAATTTCTCGCGACCGTGCCAGAGCGTCGCAACCAGATTGGCCGTCTCCAGCAGCGCCAGATGTTTGCTGACCGCCTGACGGCTCATGGCCAGGCCCTCGCATAGATCACCGAGCGTCTGCCCGTTCCGCGCGTGGAGCAGGTCGAGCAACTGGCGGCGGGTGGGATCGGCGAGCGCCTTGAATACGGTGTCCATGCAGATGGCGTTGTGGTGTGCTTCATTATGCAACCTTATGGTTGCATGTCAAGGACATCCGGAAAAATCGAAGGCTACTGACAGAACGTTGTCAGTAGCGCCACCGCACACTCCTGATCACGCCATCCGGCGCGTCACAAGAACCACCCCGGGCCGCCCCCGCGCCATGCCAGGCGACTTGGACCTACCCACCGCCCCAAGGAGAGTGTCATGTCAGCAGCCGCAACCCACATCATTTCCTGGTTCGAAATTCCGTCCACCGACTTCGAACGCGCCGTGCGCTTCTACGAGACCGTGCTCGCCACCGAGCTGCGGCGCGAGAATGTAGGCGATCAGCCGATCGGGATTTTTCAGTACACCGAGCCGGCCACCGGCGGCTGTGTCATCCACAGCCCCACGGCCAAGCCTTCCACCGACGGCGTGGTGGTCTATCTGAACGCGCAGCCGAATGTCGATGCCGTGCTGGCACGTGTCGAGAAGGCCGGCGGCAAGGTGCAAGGGCCCGTCATCGAGCTGCCGCAGGATATCGGCTATATCGGCTTCTTCACCGATACCGAAGGCAATCGCATCGGACTGCATTCGCCGAAGAATGCCTGACGGATTAGCCGACGCGCGATCTGGCGCCCACAGTGCCCATGCAGCGCCCATGGGCATCCTGCAGCGCTATGATCGCGGGACCGCCCTGCTCCCCTCAACCAGACGCCCACGATGACGCGCCGTGCCGACCGCCTGTTCCAGATCGCCGAGCTGCTCCGCGGCCGGCGTCTGACGACCGCGCAACAACTCGCCGACTGGCTGCATATCTCGCCCCGCACCGTCTACCGGGATGTGCGTGATCTGCAGTTATCGGGCGTGCCGATCGAGGGGGAAGCGGGTATCGGCTACCGCTTGAACCGCTCGGCGAGCCTGCCGCCGCTCACCTTCACCGTCGACGAACTCGCGGCGCTCGCCGCCGGCGCACGCATGCTCGAAACCTGGGGCGGCGCGAGCTTCGCAAAAGGTGCGCGCGGCGCGCTGGCGAAGATCGCTTCGACAATGCCCGCCGACAAGCGCGCGACCCTCGACCGGCTACCGATCTTCGCGCCGTCGTTTCATATCAAGGGCGAGTTTGCAGAGAAGGTCGATGCACTGCATCTCGCCATCGACGGCAAACGGGTCGTGAGCTTTGCGTATCGGGATCGTAAAGGCGCGCAAACGGAGCGGCGCGTCTGGCCGCTCGGACTGGTGTATTGGGGTGCGCGCTGGACCATCGGCGCGTGGTGTGAATTGCGCGGAGACTTCCGCAATTTCGACGTCGAAGAGATTCGCGAGTTGCTGGTGCTCGAGCCGTTCCCCGATATGGAGGGCAGACGGCTCGCGGATTTTCTAAGGCACGTCGAAGTGAAACAGCGGTGAATTCTGGGCCACTTCGGGGCCGCGCACCGCGGCCCCAACCCCTCACTCCACCGACTTCACCATATCCTCGATGACCTTCTTCGCATCGCCGAAGACCATCATGGTCTTGTCCATGTAGAAGAGATCGTTGTCGAGACCCGCGTAGCCGGCCGCCATCGAACGCTTGTTGACGATCACCGTGCGCGCCTTGTACGCCTCGATGATCGGCATGCCGGCAATCGGTGACTTCGGATCGGTCTTCGCCGCCGGATTCACCACGTCGTTCGCGCCGAGCACCAGCACCACGTCCACCTGACCGAATTCGCTGTTGATGTCATCCATCTCGTAGACCATGTCGTAGGACACCTCGGCTTCGGCCAGTAGCACGTTCATGTGCCCCGGCATGCGCCCTGCCACCGGGTGAATCGCGTAGCGCACGTCGATTCCTTTCTCCGTCAGCTTGTCGGTGAGCTCCTTCAATGCATGCTGCGCCCGCGCCACGGCCAGACCATAGCCCGGCACGATCACCACGGTTTCCGCATTGCCGAGCATGAACGACGCATCTTCGGCTGAGCCCGACTTGACCGGCCGCTGCTCCTGCGCGCCGCCCGCAGCGGCCGCACCGGGTTCCGCACCGAAGCCGCCCAGCAGCACGTTGAAGAACGAGCGGTTCATCGCGTGGCACATGATGTACGAGAGGATCGCACCGGACGAACCCACCAGCGAACCGGCGATGATCAGCATCGGATTGTTCAGCGAGAAGCCAATGCCCGCCGCCGCCCAGCCCGAGTACGAATTGAGCATCGACACGACCACCGGCATATCCGCGCCGCCGATCGGGATGATGATCAGTACCCCGAGCGCGAACGCGATCAGCGTCATGATGATGAACGGCAGCCACGCTTGCGTGAGAAAGAAGATCACGCCGAAGCCGAGCATCCCGAGCGCGAGGAACAGGTTGATCAGGTGCTGTCCTGCATAGACCACCGGCGCGCCCTGAAACAGGCGGAACTTGTATTTGCCCGAGAGCTTGCCGAATGCGATCACCGAACCGGAGAACGTGATGGCGCCGACGAACGTGCCGATAAAGAGCTCAATGCGGTTGCCGTACGGCAGGAAACCCGGGATCGGATTGTCCGGATCGACAAGGCCGAACGCCGACGGCTCCGACACCACCGCGTAGGCAATACACACCGCCGCTAGACCGATCAGCGAGTGCATGGCCGCAACCAGTTCGGGCATCTTGGTCATCTCGACGCGCGCGGCGACAAATGCCCCGATCGCGCCGCCGACCACCAGTGCCGCGAACAGCAGTCCGAGGCCAAGCCCGAGATTCGAGCCCAAACCTGCGGCCTGCTTGAGGATCAGCGCGATGGTGGTGAGGATCGCTATCGCCATCCCGGCCATGCCGAACGTGTTGCCGATGCGCGCGGTCTTCGGGTTCGACAGCCCCTTGAGCGCCTGGATGAAGCAGACCGAAGCAACGAGATAAAGCAGCGTAACCAGGTTCAGACTCATTGCGCCTTCTCCTTTGCCGCTGCGGGAAGCTTCTTCGGCTCTTTCTTCTTGAACATCTCCAGCATTCGCCTGGTGACGAGGAATCCGCCGAACACGTTGACCGCAGCCAGTGCCACAGCCAGCGTGCCGAAGAACTTGCCCGTGTCGCCCACGGTGAGACCCGCAGCCAGCATCGCGCCCACGATGACAATCGCCGAGATCGCGTTGGTCACGGCCATCAGCGGCGTGTGCAGTGCAGGCGTCACGTTCCAGACCACGTGGTAGCCGACGTAAATCGCCAGGATGAAGATGATCAGGTTGATCACCGTATGGTTGATGACTTCCATTGCCTTTCTCCCTTGTCGACCAGAGTTCGCGCTTTAGCGCGTTACTCTGGTCCCATGCAACGTAGTTGCTAAGCCTTGCGCGTGACTTCGCCGTCGCGGGCCAGCAGCGTGGCCGCGACGATGTCGTCCGCGAGATCGATGTTGAGTGCGCCTTCCTTGTTGATGATCAGCTTCAGGAAGTCGAGCAGGTTGCGGGCGTAGAGCGAGGAGGCGTCGGCGGCCACCATCGACGCCAGGTTCGTGAAGCCCACGATCTGCACGCCGTTTTTCGTCACGATCTTGTCGGCCTCGGTCAGCGGACAGTTGCCGCCGCGCCGGCCTTCGTACTCGGGGCCACGGCCCGCGGCCAGATCGATCAGCACGGAGCCCGGTTTCATGGCCTGCACGGTGTCGACCGAGATCAGCGTCGGTGCGGGGCGGCCCGGAATCAGCGCGGTCGAGATGACGATATCGGCCTGTTTGGCCCGTTCGTGGACCAGCGCTGACTGGCGCGTGAGCCAGGAAGGCGGCATTGGCCGTGCATAACCACCCACACCTTGCGCGGCCTCGCGCTCCTCATCGGTTTCGTACGGCACGTCGAGAAACTTCGCGCCGAGCGACTCGATCTGCTCTTTTACCGCCGGACGGACGTCTGAGGCCTCGATCACTGCGCCCAGGCGCTTGGCGGTCGCAATCGCCTGCAAGCCCGCCACGCCCGCGCCGAGAATCAGCACCCGCGCCGCCTTTACAGTGCCCGCGGCCGTCATCAGCATCGGCATGAAGCGCGGGTAGAGGTCCGCGGCAAGCAACACGGCCTTGTAGCCGGCAATATTGGCCTGCGACGACAGCACGTCGAGACTTTGCGCACGCGTCGTGCGCGGCGCGGCTTCGAGCGCGAAGGCGGTCACGCCAGCAGAAGCGAGCTTCGCGGCGTTGTCGGCATTGAAAGGATCGAGCATGCCGACCAGCACCGCGCCGCGTTTCAGATGCGGCAGTTCGGCGTCAGTAGGCGATTGGACTTTGAGAACAAGCTCGGCGTCGAATGCGGTGGCTGCATCGACGATCTCCGCGCCGACTGCGCTGAAAGCTTCGTCAGGAAAGCTGGCGCCGGTTCCGGCACCGCTCTGGATCGTGACCCGGTGGCCCTGCGACACGTATTTCTTCACCGTCTCGGGGGTGGCGGCAACGCGTGTTTCGTGCGCTCGCGTCTCGGCTGGCACTCCGATGTGCATCTTTGACTCCTCCTCGGCCTTCCTGTTGTTACGACAGAGCTGCCGACGAGGCACGCCGGCTTGCAATTGCAACGGCTACCACAGCACTGTAACCGAAACCGGGGGGTTGACAGAAATCAGGGACAATCCGGGGGGGCGTGGCCGGGCGGCGCGCCCCTCGCCCCCCAGCCCGGCGCACGGAGCGCGGCCACGGCCGACTCGCCCGCTTCCGGGCAGCCAGCCGCCATAGACGGTAAAATACCGCCCCATGAATCCGGAAACTTGGGCTGCGCACGTCACCGTGGCCGCCATTGTCGAGCGCGAGGGACGTTTTCTCCTCGTCGAGGAGCACACCGACGACGGGCTGCGTCTCAACCAGCCCGCCGGCCATCTGGAGGCGGGTGAAACGCTCGCCGAGGCGGTCGTGCGCGAAACGCTCGAAGAATCGGCGCATCCGTTCACGCCCGAGGCGCTGGTGGGCGTCTATATGACGCATTTCGAGCGCCCGGCCTCAGCGGGCGTCACCTATTTGCGCTTCACGTATTGCGGCAGCGCCGGGGAGGCCGAGGCCAACCGCGCGCTCGATCCCGATATCGTCCGCACATTGTGGATGAGCGCCGACGAGTTGCGCGCGTGCCCCGAGCGGCACCGCACGCCGCTCGTGATGCGCTGTATCGACGATTACCTCGCAGGCCAGCGTTTCCCGCTCGACTTCGTGCATACGCATTCGGTCGGGCCCACCCGATCAAGCAAGTCAGGCAACCCATGAGCAAGCAGAAAGTCGTAGTAGGCATGTCGGGCGGCGTCGATTCGTCGGTTACCGCATGGCTGCTCAAAGAGCAAGGTTACGATGTCGTCGGCCTTTTCATGAAGAACTGGGAAGACGACGACGACGGCGAGTACTGCTCGACGCGGCAGGACTGGATCGATGTCGTCTCGGTGGCCGATCTGATCGGCATCGACGTCGAAGCGGTCAACTTCGCCGCCGAATACAAGGACCGCGTGTTCGCCGAATTCCTGCGCGAATACTCGGCCGGCCGCACGCCGAATCCGGACGTGCTCTGTAACGCCGAAATCAAGTTCAAGGCCTTCCTCGACCACGCCATGTCGCTCGGTGCGGAAACCATTGCGACCGGCCACTACGCGCGCGTGCGCGAGATGGACGGCCGCTTCGAATTGCTGAAGGCACTGGACCACACGAAGGATCAGTCGTACTTCCTGCACCGCCTCAATCAGGCGCAACTGTCGAAGACGATGTTTCCGCTCGGCGAAATCCCCAAGACCAAAGTGCGCGAAATCGCCGAACAGATCGGCCTGCCAAACGCGAAGAAAAAGGATTCGACCGGCATCTGCTTTATCGGCGAGCGGCCGTTCCGCGATTTTCTGAACCGCTACCTGCCGACCAAGCCGGGCCCGATGAAAACCACCGACGGCAAGATAGTTGGCGAGCATATCGGCCTCGCGTTCTACACATTCGGCCAGCGCAAGGGTATCGGTCTCGGCGGCAGCCGGTCAGGCAGCGGCGAGCCCTGGTTCGTCGCCGGCAAGGATATTCCGTCGAACACGCTGTACGTTGCCCAGGGCCACGATCATTCATGGCTGCTGAGCCACACGCTGAGCGCGGGCAATACCAGTTGGGTGGCCGGCCACCCGCCCGCCGAAGACTTCGCGTGTGGGGCGAAAACGCGCTACCGGCAGGCCGACGCGGCCTGCACATTCAGCACAGCGGAGCAAGCAGACGGCCACTTCGCGCTCAATTTCGAAGATGCGCAGTGGGCTGTCACACCGGGGCAATCGGCCGTGCTCTACGATGGCGAGATCTGTCTGGGCGGCGGCATCATCGAACATGCGGTTACCGCACAACCGGCCGTGCGGCAGCCGCAGACCGCTGCGCTTCTCACCGCGCGGTAAATAGCCTAATGAGTCGGGCAATGAGTAGCGCAATAAGCGGTGCAATAAGCGGTGCAATAAGCAGCACGATGAACAGCGCAGCCATATAACAATCAGCGGTTAACCGCTCTCTGCAACGGAGTCCCCATGTTTTCTCGACGTTATCTGGCCATGTGGTGTGCGGTCGTGCTGCTCGTTGCGTGTGCCGTGCTCGCCTCGGCCCATCATCTGTCGTGGTTCTGGATCATCGTTCCCGTATTGCTCGTCGCGCTCGGTCTGTTCGATCTGACCCAGGAACGCCATGCGATCCTGCGCAACTATCCGCTGTGGGGTCACTTCCGTTTCCTGTTCGAATTCATCCGGCCCGAGATTCGCCAGTATTTCGTCGAGGACGATACGGACGAAAAGCCGTTCTCGCGCGCCCAGCGCAGCATCGTCTACCAGCGCGCGAAGAACGACGTCGACAGCCGCCCGTACGGCACCGAGCTTGATGTGAAGGCGGTGGCGCACGAGTGGATCAGCCACTCGCTCGCGCCGACCAGGCTCGACGGACACGACTTCCGCGTGGCGGTCGGTCCGGATCGCGCCCAGCCCTACTCGATGTCGATTTTCAATGTGTCGGCGATGAGCTTCGGCTCGCTCTCGGCCAACGCCATCATGGCGCTCAACCTTGGCGCCAGGAAAGGCAACTTCGCGCACGACACCGGCGAAGGCTCGATGTCGAAATACCACCGCGAGCATGGCGGCGACATCATCTGGGAAATCGCTTCAGGCTACTTCGGCTGCCGCAACGATGACGGCTCCTTCAACGCCGACAAGTTCGCGAGGCAAGCGCAAGAACCGCAAGTGAAGATGATCGAGGTGAAGCTGTCGCAAGGTGCGAAGCCAGGCCACGGCGGCGTGCTGCCGGCCGCCAAGATCACGCCGGAAATCGCCGAGACACGTGGTGTGCCGATGGGCCGCGACTGCATCTCGCCCGCCACCCACTCCGAATTCTCGACCCCGCGCGGCCTGCTCGAATTCGTCGAGCGGCTGCGCACGCTGTCCGGCGGCAAGCCGACTGGCTTCAAGCTGTGTATCGGCCATCCGTGGGAGTTCTTCGGCATCGCCAAGGCGATGCTGGAGACCGGCATCCTGCCGGACTTTATCGTTGTGGACGGCGCAGAAGGCGGTACCGGCGCAGCGCCCCTGGAATTCACCGATCACGTCGGCGTGCCGTTACAGGAAGGACTGCTGCTGGTGCACAACACGCTGGTCGGCATCGGCCTGCGGCAACGGATTCGCATTGGCGCAAGCGGCAAGATGATTACCGCGTTCGATATCACCAAGACGCTCGCAATCGGCGCCGACTGGGTCAACTCGGCACGCGGCTTCATGTTCGCGGTGGGCTGCATCCAGGCGCAGACGTGCCACACCGGCCGCTGCCCGACCGGCGTTGCCACCCAGGATCCGGTGCGTCAACGCGCACTCGTCGTGCCGGACAAATCCGACCGGGTCTTCAACTTCCACCACAACACCCTGCACGCGCTGCAGGAAATCATCCAGGCCGCCGGCCTCAAGCATCCGGCCGAATTGCGCGCGCATCATATCGTGCGACGGGTGTCGTCGCATGAGGTTAGCCTGATGTCGGATCTGCTGAAGTACCTGGAGCCGAACGATCTGGTGAACGGCAACTACCGCTACTCGATATACGAAAAGTGGTGGCCGGTGGCGAGCGCCGAGTCTTTCGCACCGAAGGTGGAACTCGCGGCGACCTGACGCGTGTTTGCGGAGGGAAGGCGCCTGGGCGCGGCGCACCTTTCACGCAGTTTCGACGTAACGTCAGCACAACCTCACCGCCTGGATGCCACTCACTGTCAGGCGACTGCAGCCGCCTGACAGCAATCGCAAAGGTCTGCGCTTTTTTCAGAGAAACATAAGACTCCTTAGGAATTCGTCTTATATACAGCGGACGCGCCGAATCGTACATTCGGGGGTTATTTTGCCCCCGCTCAACGATATGCTTACGTCGCCCGTCGCATCTTTTCCCCTCGCTGCTCACACGCAGCTTGTCCAGACCCGCCACGGCTGGATGCTTGCCAATCCCAACGATTTCTATCTCGGCCGCGCGCTGCTGGAATACGGCGAGTGCGGCGAACTGGAGTCCGCCGTTCTGCGGCAGTTACTGGTTCAGCCGGGCGTCGTCGTCGAAGTAGGCGCCAATATCGGCGTGCATACCGTGATGCTCGCGCGGGAAACGCAGCAGCGGCGCCAGGTGCTGGTCGCCTTCGAACCGCAGCCGGTGATCTTCCAGAACCTGTGCGCGAATCTCGCGGCCAATGGCATCACCAACGTGCTCGCGTGGCCCTACGCGTGCGGCAGCGATGCAAGCACGCTCTATTTCGAGCGACCGGACTACGCAGCGCCTGGCAATTTCGGCAGTGTGGAAATGCAGACCAAACCGGGCACCGACACGATTCCCGTACCGTGCGTCCGGATGGACGACGTGCTGCGCACGCATACCGTGGGTCTGATCAAGATCGACGTGGAAGGGTTCGAGCTGGCCGCGCTGCAAGGTGCGCAGGAGACGATCGCGCGCTGCCGTCCAACGCTCTATGTCGAGAATGACCGGCTGGAGCGGTCGCAAGCACTGATCGAATGGCTGTGGTCCAAAGACTACCGGATGTGGTGGCATCTGCCGCCACTCTTCAATCCGGGAAATTTTTTCGGACGTGCAGAGAACATCTACGGCGGCCTGTTGTCGTGCAACATGCTGGCGCTGCCCCGCGAACTCGACCTCGACATCACCGGCTTCACCGAGGTGACCGATTCGACCACGCACGCGCTGATGAATCTG
Organism: Paraburkholderia sp. EB58; assembly: GCF_050436665.1. NCBI lineage: Bacteria > Pseudomonadati > Pseudomonadota > Betaproteobacteria > Burkholderiales > Burkholderiaceae > Paraburkholderia > Paraburkholderia sp. EB58. The sequence continues at coordinate 290,150 of NZ_JBNDMQ010000003.1, forward strand.
GTGAACTGAGCGGCCGGCGGTATCGCGCCCGCGCCGCGGTGGAGGCGAGGCCGCGGTCTCGCTCGCGCAGCGCGCGCTCAGTCTGCCGGGAAGGTATCGACGAACGACTGCCGTTGCGACAGCTTCTGGAAGTGCTTGTCGAGATTCGGGTACGGCTCGCGCCAGTTCAGACCCGGCGTGCGGAAATCCAGATAGCCGAGCGCGCATCCCATGGCGATATCCGCCAGCGTGTAGCGGTTGCCTGCGCACCATGTTTTGCTGCCCAGTCCTTGCGACATCGCCACGAGGCCGTCGTCGATCTTGCGTTGCTGGCGCGCTAGCCAGGCGTCCGAGCGCTGTTCGGCCGGCCGCAGCATGCCTTCGAGACGAATCAGCACCGCCGCATCCAGGATTCCGTCGGCGAGCGCTTCCCAGCAACGCACCTCGACGCGCTCGCGCCCCGACGGCGGAATCAGCTTGCCGACCGGCGACAGTGTATCGACATATTCACAGATGACACGCGAGTCGAACACCGCCTCGCCGTCCTCCATCACGAGACACGGCACCTTGCCGATCGGATTGAAGGTATGGATGGTGGTGTCCGGCGCCCAGACGTTTTCGAGCACCAGTTTGTAGTCGATCTTCTTCTCGGCGAACACGATCCGCGCCTTGCGGACAAACGGGCTGCCGAGCGAACCGATGAGTTTCATCATCACATCTGCCTTTTCTGCTTCTGGAATTGGGCGGAAGTATACGTTGGTTGGCGGCCCTCCTGAGCACCGCGCCCCATCTTCCGGAACAACGCCCCACTGGACCTGTGGACGGATTGCAACATTGCGGCTTCCCGCGTCATCCGTCCATCTGGCCGGATGGCCAGGGTGCCGAATCCGGATGCCGATTGGGCGCTACAATCGCACCATGAACCAGCCGAACGAACCCACTCTCGCCATCGACGTTTACCGCAAGCGCCGCGAGCGCGTGCTAGCTGCGCTGCGCGCGGCAGGCGGCGGCGTCGCCATCGTCCCCACCGCGCCGGAAGTGGTGCGCAACCGGGACGCCGACTATCCCTATCGGCACGACAGCTATTTCTACTACCTGACGGGCTTTACCGAGCCCGAAGGCTTGCTCGTGCTGGACGCCAGCGCGGGTGAGAAAGGCCCGGCTTCGATCCTGTTCTGCCGCGCCAAGAACGCCGAGCGCGAGATCTGGGAAGGTTTCCGCTTCGGTCCCGAGGCTGCCCGTGAGGCGTTCGGCTTCGACGCGGCGTTTGCGGTCGACGAAATCGAGAGCCAGATGCCGGCAATCCTCGCGGACAAGCCGGCGCTGCACTACGCCCTCGGCAGTTCGGCGGAGCTCGACGAAAACGTGCGCCGCTGGCTCGACGCGGTGCGCGCCAAAGGCCGCAGCGGCCTCGCCGCGCCGAACGCCGCGCACGACCTTCTGCCGATCCTCGACGAGATGCGCCTCTTCAAGGACAACCACGAACTGGCCATCATGCGTCGCGCCGGTGAAATCTCGGCCCTCGCGCATCGCCGCGCCATGGCCGCGTCGCACGCTGGCGTGCGCGAGTACGAACTGGAAGCCGAACTGCTGTACACGTTTCGCAAACACGGTGCGCAAGGGCCGGCGTACGGCTCGATCGTCGCCGCGGGCGCCAATGCCTGCGTGCTGCACTACGCGGCCGGCAACACGGTTGCGCGGGACGGCGACCTGATCCTGATCGACGCCGCCTGCGAACTGGACGGCTACGCCTCCGATATCACGCGCACGTTCCCAGCGAACGGCCGCTTCACACCGGCGCAGCGCGAGCTGTACGACATCGTGCTCGCTTCGCAGCAGGCCGCGATCGCCGCCACCCGCGCCGGCGCTTCCTTCGACGCCCCGCATAACGCGGCTCTGCGCGTGCTGTCGCAGGGCCTGCTCGACACGGGCATCGTCGACCGGGCGCTCTTTTCCTCAGTCGACGACGTGATCGAGGAACGCGCCTTTGCGCCGTTTTACATGCACCGCACCAGCCACTGGATCGGCATGGACGTGCATGACTGCGGCGACTATCGCGAACGCGGTGCGCCGCGCGATGCACAAGGCGCGCTGCCTGCGCGCATCCTGCAGGCGTCGATGGCGCTGACGATCGAACCGGGTCTCTACATTCGCCCGGCGGAAAACGTCCCCGAGAAGTACTGGAATATCGGCATCCGTATTGAGGACGACGCTGTCGTGACGCCGGACGGTTGCGAGCTGCTCACGCGCGGCGTGCCGGTCAAGGCCGACGAAATCGAAGCGCTGATGCAGGAAGCGCTTGCCGCGGCCGGCGAAACCCGCGCGGCGTGAAGAGACGGAACCAATAGCCCATGAACGACGTTTCCCAAGCGCCCGGTACGCCGCAGCCAGCCTCGCCTGATGCGTCCCGTACGCATAACGCGCCGTTCGACTTCGACGTGGCAATTGTCGGCGCCGGGCCGGTCGGGCTGGCGCTGGCCGGCTGGCTCGCGCGCCGCAGCGCGACCCAGGCGCTGTCGATTGCGCTGATCGACGCACGCAAGCCGGAAGACGCGCTCGGCGATCCGCGCGCCATAGCCGTCTCGCACGGCAGCCGGATGATTCTCGAGCCGCTGCGCTGGCCGTCGGACGCCACCGCGATTCACCGCATCCACGTATCGCAACGCGGGCATTTTGGCCGCACGTTGATTGATCACACCGAGCACGGCCTGCCGGCCCTCGGCTATGTGCTGCGCTACGGCTCAATCGTGCAGGCCCTCGCCGACGCCGTGCGGCCGACCTCCGTGCACTGGTTGCAGTCAACCTCTGCGCAAGCGCCGGTTCAGGAACACGATGGCGTGACGCTGCCGGTCGAAACCGCACAAGGCCCACGCAATCTGCGCACCCGCATTCTGGTGAACGCCGAAGGCGGCCTGTTTCAGGAGCAGCAGAAAAGCAGCAGCGCGGGTGGCACGCGCGACTACGGCCAAACCGCGCTGGTGGGCACGGTCAGCGTGTCGGCGCCGCGCCCCCATGTCGCGTGGGAGCGCTTTACGGAGCAAGGGCCGATTGCGCTGCTGCCTACAGGCGGCGCGCGTGACGCCGACTACGCGCTGGTCTGGTGCTGCTCTCCGGACGAGGCGGCACGCCGCGCCCAATTGCCCGACGACGCGTTTCTGCGCGAACTCGGCACGGCGTTTGGCGACCGGATGGGACGCTTTACGCAGATCAAGGGTCGTGCGGCGTTTCCGCTCGGCCTGAATGCGCTCGATACGCTCGTCAAGGGACGCATCGTGGCGATCGGCAATGCGGCGCAAACGCTGCATCCGGTGGCAGGCCAAGGACTGAATCTGGGACTACGCGACGCGCATGCGCTCGCCGACGCGCTCTCGCAGCACGGCGCAACACCGCTCGCGCTCGCTGCGTTCGCGCAGCGCCGTTCGCTCGACCGGCGCCTGACGATTCGCTCAACCGATACGCTCGCGCGCCTCTTCACGGTCGACTTCCCCGCCCTCGCCACGCTGCGCGGACTCGCGCTGACGGCGCTCGAGTTCGTGCCGCCGGTCAAAACCGCGCTGGCACGGCAGATGATATTCGGGCAACGCCGCTAGGCGTTCGCGTTCTGCGGTTCTATGAGCCAGGACACTTTCATAGAAGATTTAATGGGTTACGACAGCCTCAAGTCGGGTGTCGGCATTCCGTTAACGCTAAAATAGCTGTTTTCCCTCGTATTTCGCGCCCGTCCCCATCATTCAGATGTCAGGCGGTTGCGTCTTGGCCATGCCCACTCTCGGCTCCCACAATCTGCGCAACAACCTGTTTGTCGCCCCCATGGCGGGCGTGACCGACCGGCCGTTCCGCCAGCTCTGCAAGCGGCTGGGCGCGGGCTATGCCGTGTCGGAAATGGTCGCGTCGAACGCGCAGCTGTGGAAAAGTGAGAAGACCATGCGCCGCGCCAATCACGCGGGCGAGGTCGAGCCGATCGCCGTGCAGATTGCCGGCGCGGATCCGGCCATGATGGCCGAGGCGGCCCGCTACAACGTCGCCAACGGCGCGCAGATCATCGACATCAACATGGGCTGCCCGGCCAAGAAGGTGTGCAATGTGGCCGCGGGCTCCGCGCTCTTGCAGAACGAGCCGCTGGTTCAACGGATCGTCGAGGCGGTGGTGGGCGCGGTGGGCGTGGGGCCGGATGCGGTCCCCGTCACGCTGAAAATTCGCACCGGCTGGAACCGCGACAACAAGAACGCGTTGAACGTCGCCCATCTGGCCGAAAACGCCGGCATTTCTATGCTGACCGTGCATGGCCGTACCCGCGCCGACCTTTATCACGGCGACGCCGAGTACGAAACCATCGCCGCGGTGAAGGCCGCGGTGCGCATCCCGGTGGTCGCCAATGGCGACATCACCTCGCCGCAGAAGGCCCGCGAAGTGCTCGCCGCCACCGGTGCCGACGCGATCATGATCGGGCGCGCGGCGCAGGGCCGCCCGTGGCTGTTCCGTGAGATCGAGCATTTCCTGCAAACCGGCGAGTTGTTGCCGCCGCCGCGGATCGATGAGATCCAGCAGGTGATGAACGAGCATCTGGAAGACCACTACGCGTTCTATGGCGAATTTACGGGCGTGCGCACTGCGCGCAAGCACATCGGCTGGTACACTCGCGGCCTTTCTGGCGCCAATGTGTTCCGGCACCGTATGAATACGCTGGACACGACGCGCGAACAACTCCTCGCCGTCAACGAGTTCTTCGACGCTCAAAAGGCGCTCTCCGACCGCCTCGTCTACGTGGACGAGGATGTCAACCCGAACGGCGAACCGGACCACTCCGACCGACTAGCAGCATGAGCAAGAACAATATCGAACAATCAGTCCGCGACAGCCTGGGCATGTATTTCCAGGACCTCGACGGCTCCAATCCGCACGACGTCTACGACATGGTTATTTCGTGTGTCGAGAAACCGTTGCTCGAGGTGGTGCTCGAGCAGGCCGGCGGCAATCAGTCGCTGGCCGCCGAGTATCTCGGCATCAACCGCAATACGCTGCGCAAGAAGCTGCAACAGCACGGTTTGCTGTAGCTCATTGTGATTTCTTGGCGCCCTGCCACGTCCATCTCTTCGGCTTCTCATTCTTCATCATGATCAAGCAAGCGCTCATCTCCGTTTCCGACAAGTCCGGCATCGTCGATTTCGCCAAATCGCTGTCGGACCTCGGCGTCAAGATCCTGTCCACCGGCGGTACCGCGAAACTGCTCGCGGACGCGGGCCTCGCCGTCACCGAAGTGGCCGACTACACGGGCTTCCCGGAAATGCTCGACGGGCGCGTGAAAACGCTGCATCCGAAGGTGCATGGCGGCATCCTCGCGCGCCGCGACCTGCCGGAACACATGGCAGCGCTTGAAAAGCACGACATTCCGACGATCGACCTGCTGGTCGTGAATCTGTATCCGTTTGTGCAGACCGTGGCGAAGGAAGAGTGCTCGCTGGAAGACGCGATCGAGAACATCGACATCGGCGGCCCGACTATGCTGCGCTCCGCGGCGAAGAATCATCGCGACGTGACGGTGGTGGTCGATCCGGTCGACTACGCGGTTGTGCTCGAAGAGATGCGCGCAAACAGCAATGGGGTTTCGTACAAGACAAACTTTCGCCTCGCAACCAAGGTGTTCGCGCACACCGCGCAGTACGACGGCGCGATCACGAACTACCTGACGAGCCTGACCGAAGAACTGCAGCATTCGTCGCGCAACACCTACCCGGCCACCTTCAACCTCGCGTTCGACAAGGTGCAGGACCTGCGCTACGGCGAGAACCCGCATCAGAGCGCCGCGTTCTACCGCGACCTCTCCGTGCCGGCTGGCGCGCTGGCGAATTACGAGCAGTTGCAAGGCAAGGAACTGTCGTACAACAACATCGCCGATTCCGATGCTGCGTGGGAATGCGTGAAGACCTTCGACGTGCCGGCCTGCGTCATCGTCAAGCACGCGAATCCGTGTGGCGTAGCTGTGGGCGCGGATGCGCACGAAGCCTATTCGAAGGCGTTGCAAACCGATCCGACCTCGGCATTCGGCGGCATCATCGCGTTTAACCGTGAAGTGGACGAAGCGGCGGCACAAGCCGTGGCCAAGCAGTTCGTCGAAGTGCTGATTGCGCCTTCGTTCAGCGCGGCAGCGCGTCAGGTGTTCGAAGCGAAGAAGAATGTGCGTCTGCTGGAAATCGCTTTGGGCGACGGTCACAACACGTTCGACCTGAAGCGCGTGGGCGGCGGTCTGCTGGTGCAATCGCTCGATTCGCACAATGTGCAGCCGCATGAACTGCGCGTCGTCACGAAGCGTCATCCGACGCCGAAGGAAATGGACGATCTGCTGTTCGCATGGCGCGTGGCGAAGTACGTGAAGTCGAATGCGATCGTGTTTTGCGGCAATGGTATGACGCTGGGCGTCGGTGCAGGCCAGATGAGCCGTGTGGACTCGGCGCGGATTGCTAGCATCAAGGCGCAGAACGCGGGTTTGACGCTGACAGGTTCGGCTGTGGCGTCGGATGCGTTCTTCCCGTTCCGCGACGGTCTCGACGTGGTGGTCGCTGCAGGCGCAACCTGCGTGATCCAGCCGGGCGGTTCGATGCGCGACGATGAAGTCGTGGCTGCGGCCGACGAGCACAGCATCGCAATGGTGCTGACGGGCGTGCGTCACTTCCGCCATTGATTCTTTCTGGACCCTGCGATGGTGCGTTGTAGCTTGTTGTGAGGCTAACGAGCCAGACGCGGTAACTTGAACGCAACGGCCCGGCAGATTTTTCTGCCGGGCCGTTTTGCTTGCAAGCCGCTCAATCGTCGGGGTCTTTCCTGGCGTAACCAGCGCTTACATCGGGATGGGTGCTGATGTACGTGCTCAAACCCAAACCGCGCTGAGCCAATCGACTCATCTCAGCCACATGTTCGGCCCCGGCACTTGCGTCTGTGTACCAATAGGTCGCACCCGACTTGAAGCGAACCGCAATACAACCGACACCGAGCGCGTATGCGTCGACGCCTGAGTCACCGCTTAGATTTCGATAGCGTTCCATGCATGCCTCCTCAGCTGCTTTCCGGTTGCCCCAACTATCCTGCTCGCTCGCTTCGTCCGGCGGTCACGAACCTGGCGAGCCTTTATTCGTCGCTCGGCGGCTTGCGCACTCCGTCGCGCGTCCCGTTCGTTGTAGTATCGCAGGCACTTAGTTCGCAGCGGATCTCATGAGAATTCTCGGCATCGACCCCGGCTTGCGTGTGACCGGCTTCGGCGTGATCGACCAGAACGGTCATCACCTCACCTACGTGGCAAGCGGCGTCATCAAGACCGCCGATGCCGACTTGCCGTCGCGCCTGGGCACGATCTTCGAAGGCATTTCGACGCTCATCCGCCAGCACGCGCCCGATCAGTCCGCCATCGAAAAGGTATTCGTCAACGTCAACCCGCAATCCACGCTCCTGCTCGGCCAGGCGCGCGGCGCCGCAATCTGCGGGCTCGTGGCGGGCGGCGTGCCGGTGGCCGAATATACCGCGCTGCAGTTGAAGCAGGCTGTGGTGGGTTATGGCCGCGCCACCAAGGAGCAGATGCAGCAGATGGTGGTGCGCCTCCTGAATCTCTCCGGCGTGCCGAGCACCGACGCCGCCGACGCGCTCGGCATGGCGATCTGCCATGCTCACGGGGGCAGCACGCTCAGCACGCTGGGTAGCATCGCGCCCTCGCTCGCCAAGAAGGGCCTGCGGGTGCGACGCGGGCGGCTTGTCGGTTAGTCCCTGTCCCGTCCGTCCGGACGCCTGCGCCCTGCGCTACACTCGCCCTTTCTCTCACGATTGAATCCGCCATGATCGGTCGCATTGCCGGCGTCCTGCTGGAAAAGAATCCGCCACACCTGCTTGTCGATTGCAACGGCGTGGGCTACGAGGTCGACGTGCCGATGAGCACGTTCTACAACCTGCCCTCGACCGGAGAACGGGTGGTCCTGCTCACCCAGTTGATCGTGCGTGAAGACGCCCACCTGCTGTTCGGTTTCGGCACCGCCGAAGAACGCGCCACCTTCCGCGAACTGCTGAAGATCAGCGGCATCGGCGCACGCATGGCACTCGGCGTGCTCTCCGGCATGAGCGTGCACGAACTGGCGCAGACCGTCACGATGCAGGACGCAGCGCGGCTGACGCGCGTGCCGGGCATCGGCAAGAAAACGGCGGAACGCTTGCTCCTCGAACTGAAGGGCAAGATCGGTGCCGACCTGGGTGCGATGGCGGGCGCAGTGTCGGCATCCGACCATGCTTCCGATATCCTGAACGCATTACTCGCATTGGGTTACTCCGAAAAAGAAGCCTTGGCCGCGGTCAAACACGTGCCGGCGGGCACGGGGGTGTCCGAAGGTATCAAGCTCGCCCTGAAAGCGCTCTCCAAGACTTGAGCGGAAGTTAAGCGTCTTGCTTGCGACGGACTAAAGCTTCGCACGCCACAGTCCAAAGCACACCCTGGCCGTTCGGCCAGCTTCGGCGATAAGCGCCGCGCTGTACAATGCACCCATGATCGAAACCGACAAACTCGCCGCTGAGCGCATCATCGCTGCCACGCCCGTATCGCCGAACGAAGAAGCGTTCGAGCGTGCGTTGCGCCCGCGCCAGCTCGACGAGTACGTCGGGCAGGAAAAGGTGCGCGGCCAGCTTGAAATCTTCATCGAGGCCGCCAAGCGCCGCTCCGAATCGCTCGACCACGTGCTGCTATTCGGGCCGCCGGGCCTGGGCAAGACCACCCTCGCGCACATCATCGCGCGGGAAATGGGTGTGAATCTGCGGCAAACGTCCGGTCCCGTGCTCGAACGCGCTGGCGACCTTGCCGCGTTGCTGACGAACCTCGAAAAGAACGACGTGCTGTTCATCGACGAAATCCACCGGCTCTCGCCGGTCGTCGAGGAAATCCTGTATCCGGCGCTCGAGGATTATCAGATCGACATCATGATCGGCGAAGGGCCCGCGGCGCGCAGCGTCAAGCTCGATCTGCAGCCGTTCACGCTGGTAGGCGCCACCACGCGCGCCGGCATGCTGACCAACCCGCTGCGCGACCGCTTCGGCATCGTCTCGCGGCTCGAGTTCTACAACGCAGAGGAACTGGCGCGCATCGTCACGCGGTCCGCGTCGCTGCTGCACGCACAGATACACCCGGACGGCGCGTTCGAAATCGCCAAGCGCGCCCGCGGCACGCCGCGGATCGCCAACCGGCTGCTCCGCCGTGTGCGCGACTTCGCTGAGGTCAAGGCAGACGGCAACATCACCGCGAAAGTAGCCGATGCCGCGCTCAGGATGCTGGATGTGGACCCGGTCGGCTTCGACCTGATGGACCGCAAACTGCTCGAGGCGATCCTGCACAAGTTCGACGGCGGCCCGGTCGGTGTCGACAACCTCGCCGCGGCCATCGGCGAAGAGCGCGACACCATCGAAGACGTGCTCGAACCGTATCTGATCCAGCAAGGCTTTCTGCAACGCACGCCGCGCGGTCGCGTCGCGACGCTGCTGACCTACCGCCACTTCGGCCTCGCTGCGCCAGATTCATCCAGTCCGGTACGCGATCTTTGGGACTCAGGCGCGACCTGACCCACCGCGCGTCGCATCAGAAGAATCAAGAAAGCCAGGAAAGCCAGCAATGTCCGATCAAGCCAGCTACCCAGATGAGCGCGCCGGCCTTGCACAACGCCTCGCGCAACGCGTGCGCTCAAAGGTGGCAAGCGGCGTCACTCACCTGACAACCGGCAGCGGCCCGACGCTCGATTACTCCTCCCCACCTGGAGACCCCGGTCTCTTCGGCCCCGAATCGATCTGCTGGAAAATCCACGCGGATTTCACCTCGATGATGACGGGCGGTATCAGCGCCCTCCTGCTGCAGGCGTTGCATCCGCTGGCACTGGCCGGCGTGTGGGATCACTCTTCGTTCCGCACGGATATTTTGGGGCGCCTGCGCCGCACCGCCACCTTCATTGCCGGCACCACCTACGGCAACCGGCGCGACGCGCTGGGACTTATTGAGCGGGTCAAGCAGATTCACCTTGGCGTGACAGGCATCGCACCGGACGGACGGCCCTACCGGGCGAGCGATCCGGCGTTGCTGACGTGGGTGCACGTTGCCGAAGTATCGAGCTTTCTAACGGCTCATCTGCACTATGTGAATCCCGCGCTGCCCATGGCCGAACAGGATCAGTACTTTGCGGAGACGGCGCATATTGCCGAGATGCTCGGCGCCGCGAATATCCCACGCTCGCGGGCCGAGATCGATGCTTATCTGCTTGCGATGCGGCCCGAACTGGAAACGGGCACGCGCACGCGTGAAGTGGTGCGGATTCTGATGGATGCGCGGCCGCCAAGCGCGTCGTTGCGGCCTGCAGGGGCGTTGATGCTCAATGCCGGGGTAGATCTGTTGCCGCCGTGGGCGCAGGAAATGCTCGGCTTTGACACCTTGGCCGGCGTGCGCCGCGCGATAGTCAGACCGGGGGTGAAGCTAGTCGCACCGGTGATTCGCTGGGCGCTGACCAACGGCGTATCGAAGCGGGCGCGGCGGCGGGTAGCGGCAGCGCGGCGCTAGACATCATCACGCGGTGTGCGTGATCTGGTCGAATCTGAATCTATCCGCTCAACGACCCGGTTCTGGAATGCGTCGTAACGTGTCGTCGTCGCTCGGCGTATCCAGATGCGAAACGTCCGCCCAAGACACCACCTTCCCCTTCCCGGCAGCAAAATCCACCACATTGACGCTCGTGTTGAGCAACACGTAGTCGCGTGGCACCTCGAGCGTCAGGTCGCGCGCAAACCGGTAGACGCAATCGAGCACGCCACCGTGCGCGACGCACGCAATTCGCCCACCGGGATGCGCCGCGACGATTGGCGTGACGGTCTCCATGACCCGGTGATAGAAAGCTCGCATCGATTCGCCGTCCGGCGGCGCAAAGCCGCCATCGCGCGTTTGCCAGTACTCGAATTCGTCCGGGTAGCGTTCGGCGATCTGATCGCGGTCGTAGCCCTCAAACGCTCCGTACGACCGCTCGCGCAGACCCTCACGCAGTTGCAGCGGCAAGCCGAGTGCAGTGGCGATGGGCTGGGCGGTTTGCTGTGCGCGCTGGAGGTCGCTCGAATAGATCGCGTCAAGCCGCTTGCCTTGCGCCGCTTCGTCAGCGAGACGTTGTGCGAGGCGCTGAGCTTGCTCGATTCCGGTCGTCGCGAGTGGAATGTCAATGTGACCCTGGATGCGCTTGATGCGGTTCCAGTCGGTTTCACCGTGCCGGATAAAAAGGATCTGCGTGGACATAGGAATGAGTGGAAACGAGGCCGGTTATGGCAATCCGTTATGGTCGCAAAAGTGATCTGGACATCACGGGTTCGTCTGCAGCCAGAACGTCACCGGTCCGTCATTCACGAGCGACACCTGCATATCCGCGCCGAACTCGCCGGTCTCAACAATCGGATGCTTCGCGCGGGCGGCCGCAACGAAGTAGTCGAACAGGCGCTTGCCCTCATCGGGCGGCGCAGCCGGCGTGAAGCTCGGGCGCAGGCCGCTGTTGGTATCCGCGGCTAGCGTGAACTGTGAGACCAGCAGGAGACCGCCGGCGCGCCCTGTCCCGTCGAGGTTCTGCACGGAGAGATTCATCTTGCCAGCCGCGTCGCTAAATACGCGGTAGCCGAGCATCTTCGCCAGCAGCCGGTCGGCGACTACGTCGGTATCGCCACGCTCAGCGCACACCAGCGCGAGCAGTCCCGCTTCGATCGCGCCGGTGACACGTTCGCCGACGCGCACTTCCGCACGCCTCACGCGCTGGATTAGCGCGATCATGCGCGACACCCCGGCTTGACGGTGACAACGACGCCAACGGATGGCGCAGACAAAACGACACCGTTATCCGCAGTCACTGTGTTGCGCAGCCCGTACATACCGCGCTCGTCACGCCTCATCACGCAATGCTCCATCACGCCGTCAGCGTCACGCGTGCAAACCGACGCTTGCCGACCTGCACGACGTACTCACCCGCTTCGACCTTCAGACCCTTGTCCGACACGGTTGCGCCGTCGATCTTCACGCCGCCCTGGTCGATATTGCGCAACGCTTCGCTGGTCGACGGCACCAGGTTTGCCTGCTTCAGCAACTGACCGATCGCTAGCGGTGCGCCCGCTAATGTGACCGCCGGAATATCGTCCGGCACACCGCCCTTCGCTCGATGGTTGAAGTCTTCGAGCGCGCGCTCGGCGTCGGCCGGCGAGTGGAAACGCGCGACGATCTCCTGCCCGAGCAGCACCTTGAAGTCGCGCGGATTGCGGCCCGCTTCGATTTCTCTTTTGAAGCCGGCGATCTCATCCATCGGGCGGAACGACAGCAGTTCGAAGTAACGCCACATCAAGTCGTCGGAGATGCTCATCAGCTTGCCGAACATATCCGTCGGCTTTTCGCTGATACCGATGTAGTTATTCTTCGACTTCGACATCTTCTCGACGCCGTCGAGCCCTTCGAGCAGCGGCATGGTCAAGATGCACTGCTGTTCCTGACCGTATTGCTTCTGCAGTTCGCGGCCCACCAGCAGGTTGAATTTCTGGTCCGTGCCGCCGAGTTCGAGATCGGCATTGAGCGCGACCGAGTCGTAGCCCTGCATCAGCGGATACAGGAGTTCGTGGATCGAGATCGGCAGACCGCCTTGATAGCGCTTCGTGAAGTCTTCGCGCTCGAGAATCCGCGCCACCGTGTAGCGCGAGGCGAGCTTGATCATGCCGTCGGCGCCGAGCGGCATCGACCATTCGCTGTTGTAGCGAATCTCGGTCTTCTCGCGATCCAGCACCAGCGCGGCCTGCTCGAAATACGTCTTGGCGTTCGATTCGATCTGCTCGCGTGTGAGCGGCGGACGCGTGGCGTTACGGCCGGACGGATCGCCGATCAGCGAGGTGAAGTCGCCGATCAGGAAAATCACCGTGTGGCCGAGATCCTGCAACTGGCGCATCTTGTTCAGCACGACGGTATGGCCGATATGGATGTCGGGCGCCGTCGGGTCGAGACCGAGCTTGATGCGCAGCGGCACGCCGGTGGCGGCGCTCTTCGCGAGCTTCTGTGCGAACTCTTCTTCGATCAGCAACTCGTCGACACCGCGCTTGGTGACGGCGAGCGCGTGACGGACTTCGTCGGTGATCGGAAAGGCGGGACTGGGCTTGGACGTGGACTCGGTGCTCATGCTGGAACGTGAGGTCGCAAAAAGTGAGATTGTCCCATAGATGCGCGCCGCCGCGTCCGCAGACGGTGGCGGCGGGTATTTGCGCGGCCTGAAACGGGCGTATTGGGCACCGCTGTGCTAACGATCGGCGCGCCGACGGAATGTCGCCGCCCCGCAGAGTTTGCAGTCGCAGACACTACCTCGCGGGCGTCAGCGCTGATAATCTGCGAACACGGTTCACTACGAACGACTGACAGGAGCAGCAACGTGGCGCAAGACAGCACGGCGGATGGCGTCTACCTTGGATTAATGTCGGGTACCAGCATGGATGGCGTGGACGGCGTCGCCGTCGAATTCGCCAAGGGCAAGCCCCCGGTCGTCCTCGCGGAGGCCTTTGTGGGCTTCGCAGAGGGGCTGCGCGACGCGCTATTTGGCCTGCAACAACCGGGCGAGAACGAGATTGAGCGCGAGGCACTGGCAGCCAATGCGCTCGCCACACGCTATACGGTCTGTTGCCACGAACTGCTACGCGCGGGCAATCTGTCTGCCGTCGACGTACGGGCGATCGGCGTGCACGGCCAGACCGTGCGGCACCGTCCGGAGAAAGGCTATACGCGTCAGATCAACAACCCGGCGCTGCTGGCGGAAATGGCCCATATCGACGTCATCGCGGACTTCCGCAGCCGGGATGTCGCCGCGGGCGGCCAAGGCGCGCCGCTGGTGCCGGCCTTCCATGCGACCGTGTTCGGAGCGGCGGGCGAGACACGCGTGGTCTGCAACCTGGGCGGAATCAGCAACATCACCATTCTGAACGCCACCGGCAGCGTGCGTGGCTTCGATTGCGGGCCGGCCAACGCGCTTCTCGACGAGTGGGCGCACCGCCATCTCGGCAAGCCTTACGACGAAAACGGGCACTTCGCAGCCGGCGGCCAGGTGCATCGGCCCTTGCTGAATGCGCTGCTCGACGAGCCGTTCTTTACGCAGCAGCCGCCCAAAAGCACCGGCCGCGACCTGTTCAATCCCGCGTGGCTCGACGCGAAACTGCAGGCGTTTGCCGGTTTGCCACCTGCCGACGTGCAGGCGACGCTCGTCGCGCTAACGGCGATCACGGTCGCACGCGAGATCGAGCGCCACGCGTCGGACGCCCGTGCGGTCTACGTCTGCGGCGGCGGCGCGCGCAATCCGGTCTTGATGAAGGCGATCCAGGCCGCGCTCGAGGAGAGCGGCGTGAGCGGCGTGCCGGTGCTCACCACCGAGGCGCTCGGCGTGCCGCCCCAGCAGGTCGAGCCGCTGGCATTCGCGTGGCTGGCGATGCGCTGCGTGGCGCGCGAGCCGGGCAATCTGGCGGCCGTCACAGGAGCTGCGGGCGAACGGGTGCTGGGGGCGATTTATCCGCGCTGAGGGGCTTTAGGGACATGCGGGAAGCAGCACACAGCACAGCGGGCTATCCCGTGTTGCAGTGCCGCTGAAGCGCTCTAATGCCGCACTGACCGAAGGTACAGGAGCGTGCTGGTGCCTCACACGCGAACTCAGCCAAAAATAAAAACGGGGCCGAAGCCCCGTTTCCTTATCCCGCTGGTTCAGCTTTCGATCACTTAGACCGAGAACGACGAGCCGCAACCACACGTGGTCGTGGCGTTCGGATTCTTGATCACGAATTGGGCGCCGTTGATATCGTCCTTGTAGTCGATCTCAGCGCCGACCAGATACTGGTAGCTCATCGAATCGATTAGCAACTGGACGCCGCTCTTGTTCATCACGGTGTCGTCTTCGTTGACGGCTTCGTCGAACGTAAAACCGTATTGAAAGCCCGAGCAGCCGCCGCCCTGCACGAATACGCGCAGTTTCAGCTCCGGGTTGCCTTCTTCGTCGATCAGCTGCTTGACCTTGTCAGCCGCTGCGTCGGTAAAAACGAAGGGGCTAGGCATCTCGGTCACGGGGGTGTCGGTGACTGCGTTCATTCGAACTCTCCAAAAAAGCTTCTAACCGCTATTGTAGGGCTGATCTCGATATCGTGCCGAAGCCCACAAAATCAATGGGTTCTCTTCAACAAACAGCGCATGGACCGGTGGCGCGCCAAAGCCACGACGCATGCCCCAAACACGGCAGCCCAATATGAAAAAAGCCGCCGACGCGAAAGCGCCAGCGGCTTTTGCAGCGGCCTGACCCGAAAGCCAGAACACGCCGAAGCGATTAACGCTTCGAGAATTGCTTCCTGCGGCGTGCCTTGTGGAAGCCGACCTTCTTACGTTCGACTTCACGAGCATCACGCGTGACGAAACCAGCTTTCGACAGTTCCGGCTTCAGCGTTGCGTCATAGTCCATCAGCGCGCGGGTGATGCCGTGGCGAACCGCACCGGCTTGACCCGTTTCACCGCCACCCGACACGTTGACCTTGATGTCGAACGTGACGCCGTGGTTCGTGAGTTCCAGCGGCTGACGCACGATCATCAGCGACGTTTCGCGCGAAAAGTACTCAGCGATAGGCTTACCGTTGACAACGATGTCGCCCTTGCCTGCCTTGATGAACACACGTGCAGTGGCGCTCTTGCGGCGGCCCGTGCCGTAATTCCAGTTACCGATCATGTGGGCTCCCCTTAGATCTCGAGCGCTTTCGGCTGTTGTGCCGAATGCGGATGCGTTGCTTCAGCGTAGACCTTCAGCTTCTTGATCATCGCGTAGCCGAGCGGGCCCTTCGGCAGCATGCCTTTGACCGCCTTCTCGAGCGCACGGCCCGGGAAGCGTTCCTGCATCTTGCCGAACGTCGTTTCGTAGATACCGCCCGGGTAACCCGAGTGGCGATAGTACTTCTTGTCCGTGGACTTGTTGCCCGTGACACGGAGCTTGCCGGCGTTGATAACGATGATGAAATCACCGGTGTCGACGTGCGGAGTGAATTCTGGCTTGTGCTTGCCGCGAAGACGGTGTGCCACTTCGCTGGCGACACGCCCGAGAACCTTATCCGTCGCGTCAATCACGTACCATTCGCGCGTAACCTCATGGGCCTTTGCGGAAAATGTCTTCATGATCGATCCAAAAATAATTGCTGCGCCCTGTGTTTTTTCCTGCTTGTAATGTGCGCATCGAGGCGCGTGCAGGCTCTCCCTGTTCTTCCTCCGCGGGCACGAATGCGGAAAAGCTCTGAATTATAAAGGAAATTCCCGACACGAGTCAAAATTTGCCGCGCGAGGCGAGTACGGGGACTCCGGAAACATGCCAAAAGTGGCATTTTCGGTCATTGGCCCGGCCGTCGTTGACCGGACGCTTAGCTCACCACCCCGCCCCTCGACAACGATTCGCCACGACAATCAAGCCGTTCGTGAAGGGCGAAAAAGGCGAAAAAAAACCCGAACGAGCGGTTCGGGTTTAATCCACCAAAGGAGGAGGGTGGAGGAGACATGCGGAGGTTGCCGAACTGCGACAACCAATGGAGAGGATTATATGAGCCGACCTTGTGCGACGCAAGATTATTTGCATTGCGAAACGTGATTTCATAATGTGACAATCAATCCCGCGGCCGAAAAAAGCCGACAAAGCTTTTAACATCAAATAGATAACCATGATCCGGCGCGTTTTTCCCGTGCCAAAACTAGAGTAAAACCCCTAACGACATCAGGGCAATCCCGCACGCGTGTAACCATGCCGCACCGCAACACGCAAGATGTCGCCGAGCATGATGGCGCGCCGAAGTGCCCTCGGGCGAGCGCGCAGGCGTCGGGCTACAATGGCATTTCGAATACAAGTTATGCGAGCTGGGGTACAGGCATGGAATGCAAAGTAAGCTGGATGGGGCAAGACGGCATGGCGTTCGCCGCCGAAACGGGTAGCGGCCACCTCGTCACGATGGACGGCGCGCCGGAGGGCGGCGGCCGCAATCTGGCTCCGCGGCCCATGGAAATGGTTCTGCTCGGCACCGGCGGATGCACCGCGTACGACGTGGTGATGATCCTGAAGAAGAGCCGCCAGGAAATCGCCGGCTGCTCGGTGACGCTGAAGGCCGAGCGGGCCAGCGAAGATCCGAAAGTGTTCACGAAGATCCACTTCCATTTCACCGTGACCGGCAAGAACCTCAACCCGGCTACGGTCGAGCGCGCCATCAACCTGTCGCACGACAAGTATTGCTCGGCTTCGATCATGATCGCCAAGACCGCTGAACTGACGCACTCGTTCGAGATCGTCGCGGGCTGATCGCCACGGCGTCGGCCAACTGGTTTAACCAGCGCCCGCGTCATGCGCAAATTCACGCACCAATAAGCGCGGCAGCAAAGGAAGAACCAAAAAGGAAATGCCGGCATCCTCACGGACGCCGGCATTTTTCTATTCAGCGGCAAAGCAGGTCGATAAGCCGGATTCTGTGCACGCGCCGCGCCGAAGCGCCGCGCGCGTGGCAGCCATTCCTCTAGGCGCGCCATTGCTGACGCGCTCAAGCTTCCTACCCGCAGACGTGACGGGGGCCCCATCCTGCATCTCGAAGATGCTAGCCTGCCTACTTGGAATTGCTCCGGGTGGAGGTTACCGTGCCGGTCTGCCTCGCAGCAGCCGCGGTGCGCTCTTACCGCACCGTTTCACCCTTACCTGATCCCGGCTTGCGCCGGGCCATCGGCGGTTTGCTTTCTGTTGCCCTGTTCCGCGTGTTGCCACGGATGGCCGTTAGCCATCACCCTGCCCTGTGGAGTCCGGACTTTCCTCGCCCTCTTTGACCGAAGCCGCAGAGGCCGCGACTGCCTGACCTGCTTTGCTGGCGTGGATTTTAACACCTGCAGGTCGCTGAGGCGGCGCGCAAGGCCGAAATAGAAAGCTGGAGGGCAGACCGACAGGCTGCCGCACCGCCATACCAGCCGGTCAGCAAGCCTGACGTCGTCCGGCGCGAAATACGGCGGGATCGTCGTAGAAAGAGGGTGTGTCGTTAGCGGGCCACCAGCCGGGGGTGCCCAGCACCGGCAGCGGCGCGAACAGGCGCGTCGTCAATTCCTGCGTGGATGACAGCTCGCGGCTGATCGCATCGTCAAGCCACGCATCGCGGGCCGCATGGGGCCACGAGAAGTACTCGTCCGGAACGTCGACCATCCATGCATGTCCGGTGCACGCCTTATAAGGCAAAATCAGCTTTTCCAGCAGCGCGTGACCGAAGCAGCGCACCTCGCACCGTTCGCCCCACGCGGCACGGTTTGCGACGAATAACGTCGACCAGTCGAAGCCGCGTAACGCCTGGCTGAGCGCAGGATCGGCGCACGCGAACAGCAGCGCGTTCTCATCGAACAAGGTCAGGGCGTCCCGCACACCGCCGCGCGTCGGACCGACGCCCAAGGCATCGATGGCCGCCGATTGACGCGCATTCAGCGCCGCCTTGATGCGCGGGAACGCAAACCAGACCGAAGCGTTGAAGAAGTCGTGCAGGTTATGACGGGTGGGTACACAGCCGGTCGAGGCAATGTGCGCCTCGTAGGCCGCCCCTGGCGGGAGATCATCCTGCGCAATGAAGGCAAGGCGCTGGCCGCGGCCGGTGATCTGCTGTGACTGCTGCGCGTCGGCGTTCATTTCGACGAGCAACGCGGCGTAGCTCTTTAGCGCGGCCTGCTGCCAGCGAATACCCCGCGCGCAGAACTGCACGAACCATGGCAGCGACCAGTCGATGTCGGCGAAGCCGGGCTTGGCGACATGGGTAGCCGCGTTAGCCGTGGCTCGGCCCTTCGCTGGCAGCGCATCCCCAAGGGGATTTGCGCCCAGGGCGCCGGCCGAAGATTTTTCCGTGGCACCCCCTGCCGCCATCCGCACATGCGCAGCGGAGCCTGAGCCGTCAACGACCGCCTCATCTCCCCCGGCGCACGCTGCGCTCGAGCGCGCCACTGCGTCTTGCCCCGCCACGCCCCTACCTCAGACCAGCCGCCAGCCGATCGACTCGCCGCCGCGCAACGGCACGACGGGCGTATCGCCAACCGGCAGCTCGGCCGGCAGCGTCCACTGCTCACGGCGCAGCGTGACCTGCTCGCCGCTGCGCGGCAGACCGTAGAAGTCCGCGCCAAAGAAGCTCGCAAACCCTTCGAGCTTGTCGAGCGCGCCGGCCTGATCGAATGCTTCCGCGTACAGTTCGAGCGCATGCAACGCCGTGTAGCAGCCCGCGCAACCGCATGCATGCTCCTTCAGCCCCTTCGGATGCGGCGCGCTGTCCGTGCCGAGGAAGAAGCGCGGATTGCCCGACGTTGCCGCCTCGACCAGCGCCACGCGATGGGTCTCGCGCTTCAGCACAGGCAGGCAGTAGTAGTGCGGACGGATGCCGCCCTGGAAAATCGCGTTGCGGTTGTACAGCAGATGGTGGGCGGTGATCGTCGCGCCGAGCAGCTCCGGCGCCGCGCCGGCCTCGCGGATGTAGTCCACCGCGTCTTTGGTCGTGATGTGCTCGAACACCACCTTCAGCGCCGGGAACGCGCGGCGCAGCGGCGTCATCACGCGGTCGATGAACACCTTCTCGCGGTCGAACAGATCAATGGAGGAGTCCGTCACTTCGCCGTGCACCAATAGCGGCATGCCGGTTTCCTGCATGACTTCGAGTGTCTTCGCGCATTTCATGATGTCCGTGACGCCCGCGTCCGAATTGGTCGTGGCACCCGCCGGATACAGCTTCACGCCATGGACGAAACCACTTTCGCGCGCACGGCGAATTTCGTCGGGCGGCGTGTTGTCGGTCAGGTACAGCGTCATCAGCGGCTCGAACTTCACGCCGGCCGGAATTGCCGCGACGATGCGCTCGCGGTAGGCCTGCGCCATCGCCGTGGTCGTGACCGGCGGCTTCAGGTTCGGCATGATGATCGCGCGGCCGAACTGGCGCGCGGTGTCCGGCAGCACAGCCGCCAACATTGCGCCGTCGCGCACGTGCAGATGCCAGTCGTCGGGGCGGGCAAATGTCAGGGAATCGATCGAAACAGTGGAGGCAGTCATGGCGTGAAGTTGACGAACCCGGCGCAGCAGCAGCATTGACGTGAACAAACCGCAACGTTGCGGCCTATACATAGGTCAATTTAGCTATTTGACGCGCCTGGCGCGGTGATATGCTTGGAAAATCATCATTGTAACGGGTCGCGCCCAGACGGGCCGGCCGTTAAGACGCTCCGCCTTAGCAACATGTGCCAACTTCTCGGAATGAACTGCGCCGCGCCGACGGACGTCATGTTCTCGTTCACCGGCTTTGCGGCGCGCGGCGGCGTCACCGACCACCATGCAGACGGCTGGGGCATCGCCTTCTTCGAAGACAAGGCCTGCCGCCTGTTCATTGACCATCAATCATCGGCCACCTCGCCGATCGCTGAAATGGTCAAGCGCTACCCGATCAAGTCGAAGAACACGATCGCGCACATTCGCAAGGCTACGCAAGGGCATATCCAGCTGGAGAACTGCCACCCGTTCATGCGTGAACTGTGGGGCCGTCACTGGATCTTTGCGCACAACGGCGACCTCAAGGACTATTCACCATTCCTGACGGGCGTGTATCAACCGGTAGGCACCACCGACAGCGAACTCGCTTTCTGTGCGTTGTTGCAAGGTCTGCGTAAGGCGTTCCCAACCACGCAGCCGCCTCTTGATGAACTGTTTGCCGTACTCGGTACGCTCACGCGCGAGATCACGCAGTTCGGCGTGTTCAACTTTCTGATGTCGAATGGCCAGGCGCTATTCGCGCATTGTTCGACCAACCTGCACTACATCGTGCGTAGCTGGCCGTTCTCGACCGCGCATCTGGTCGACGCAGACGTGTCGATCGATTTCGCCAAGTACACCACGCCGGAAGACCGCGTCGCAGTCATCGCCACCGCGCCGCTGACCGACAACGAAGTGTGGACCGCGTTCAAGCCCGGCGACCTGCTGATGTTCCAGCATGGCGACGTGGTAAGCCGCGTGAATGTGCCGGTGCCGCCGTGTGTGCTCGAGAAGTTGCGCAATCCGGCCCTGGATGCGTCGGCGTCGGCAACGATGGCGACTGCGTCCATTCATCCCGCGTCGACTCGTGAGTCCGTCACGCTCGACGTCGAAGCCGCGGATGACGCCGCGGCGTTCGAGTCCTGAAGTCAGCAGCGCGGTTTAACCGGCGCCCGGCGTCATACGAAATACGTACGAGTTATATACGAAACGGCCGCTCGAAAGAGCGGCCGTTTCTCGTCCAGCACGGCGTCCGGCGCCGCCTCCTCGCCCTCAGTGCAAAATCTTCGCCAAAAAATCCTTCGCCCGATCCGACTTCGGATTGGCGAAGAAATCTTCCTTGCGGTCGTCCTCGACGATCAGCCCCTTGTCCATGAAGATCACGCGGTGCGCGACCTTCTTCGCGAAGCCCATTTCGTGCGTCACGCACATCATGGTCATGCCTTCCTGCGCCAGTTCGACCATCACATCGAGCACTTCGTTGATCATCTCCGGGTCGAGCGCCGAAGTCGGTTCGTCGAACAGCATGGCGATCGGGTCCATGGAGAGCGCACGGGCAATCGCCACGCGCTGCTGCTGACCGCCGGATAGTTGCCCCGGAAACTTGTCCGCGTGGGCACGCAGGCCGACGCGATCCAGCAGCTTGAGCGCCTTCGCCGTGGCTTCGTCTTTCGAGCGGCCCAGCACCTTGACCTGCGCAAGCGTCAGATTGTCCGTGATCGACAGGTGCGGAAACAGTTCGAAGTGCTGGAACACCATGCCGACCTTCGCGCGCAGCTTCGACAGGTTGGTCTTCTTGTCGCCGACCGATTGACCGTCAATGGTGATCTCGCCTTTCTGGAACGGTTCGAGGCCGTTGACCGTCTTGATGAGGGTCGACTTGCCCGAGCCCGACGGGCCGCACACCACCACCACTTCGCCCTTTTTGACTTCCGTCGTGCAGTCGGTCAGTACCTGAAACTGACCGTACCACTTCGACACGTTCTTGAGAGAAATCATCTTGCTACCTTTTTCTGAAGACCTTTAACGAGGCTCGAGGCATTTCACGCAGACCACGAAATAACACGCGCTCGCGAACAGTAACATTTCGGCATTCCTGCCGTCACGGTCGTCAATATTCGCGGCGGCGCGGAAAAACCCGGCGAAGCGCTGCCCCGGCGCCCGGTTAGTTTATCGCCGGCTAGTCGATGGGTTTGTCATTCGGGTTCTTGAAAAGCGCCTTGATGGCGTCGTTTTCCGGGAAGTTCAGATTCAGGCCGTTGGGTGGAATCGGCGATTGGAACCACTTCTGATAGATCTGATCGGCTTCACCCGAGGTTTCTATCTTCGCGATGGCGCCGTCAACCACCTTCTTAAACTCCGGGTCGTTCTTGCGCATCATGCAGCCATACGCTTCTTCCGACTGCGGCGCCCCAACGATCACGAATTGAGCTGGATTGCCCCACTTCGCGCGCTCTCCGGCGAGCAGTGCGTCGTCCATCATGAACGCGGCGGCGCGGCCGTTGGCAAGCGTCTGAAACGCCTCCCCGTGATCCTTCGCGCTGATGATGTTCATGGCCATGCCCTTCTCCTGATTCATCCTGCGCAAGAGACGCTCGGAGGTGGTGCCGGCCGTCGTCACAACCGTCTTGCCCTTGAGATCCGGCCAGCCTTTGATGCCCGAATCTCTCCTCGTCATCAGACGGGTTCCGATCACGAAGATCGTGTTCGAAAACGTGACCTGCTGGGCGCGCTCGGTGTTGTTCGTGGTCGAGCCGCACTCGATGTCGACGGTGCCGTTCTGCACCAGCGGGATGCGGTTTTGCGGCGTGACCGGGGTCTCCCTGATCTTCAGGTCAGGCGTATTGAGCTTCTGCTTGACCGCGTCCACGATCTTCATCATGAACTCGTGCGAGTAACCAATAACGTTCTGCTGGTCGTCGTAGTACGAAAACGGAATCGATGATTCGCGATAGCCCAGAGAAATGACGCCCGTATCCTTGATCTTTTTTAGTGTGCCGGCGTCCTGCGCATGCGCGCCCGCGGCAAACAGCCCGAGGGTCGCAACCAACAGCGCAGCTTTCCTAACCTTCATAGGTGATCTCCTGTCGACCCGTATCCGTTCAGAACTGTAATTAAATTGAAACCATTGCTGCAGTCCAAGTAAGTGCCGACAGGTTACCTTGCCGCGGGCTTTGCGCACACCCAGTTCGTGCGTGAATCCAACGCCCCAATAAAAAAACGGGCGACATCGTTACGATGCCGCCCGCCGAGGAGACCCACGGTCTTTCGGACCGCGCAAACCACAGGGGAAACTGAAGCGAAACTGAAACTAGCTGATCACGGATACAGGCCGCGCAGTTCGCGCGCTTCGAGGATGCGCTTACAGGCGACGATAAAGGCTGCCGTACGCACCGATACCTTCTGTTCGCTCGACACTTGCCACACAGCGGCAAATGCTTCGCGCATCACGCGCTCGAGACGCTGGTTGATCTCGTCTTCGGTCCAGAAGAAACTCGAGAAATCCTGCACCCATTCGAAGTACGACACAGTCACGCCGCCGGCATTCGCCACCACGTCCGGAATCACGAGGATGCCCTTGTCATGCAGGATGTCATCCGCTGCAGTCGTGGTCGGGCCATTTGCGCCTTCCACGACGATCTTCGTCTTGATTTTGCTGGCGTTCTTTTCGGTGATCTGATTTTCCAGTGCGGCTGGGATCAGGATGTCCGACTCGACGGTCCAGAAATCGTCCGCCGCAATCGCGTCCGCTTCCGGGAAGCCGCCTACGCCACCGGTCTTAGCCACGTGCGCCAGCAACGCGACCGCGTCGATACCCGTCGATTTGAAAATCGTGCCCGTGTGGTCCTGCACCGCGACGACCTTCGCGCCGGCTTCCTGGAACAGACGTGCGGCGATACCACCCACGTTACCGAAGCCCTGCACAGCGATGCGTGCGCCTTCGATATCGACACCAATACGGCGCGCGGCTTCCGAGGCCACCACGAACACGCCACGGCCGGTTGCTTCCTTACGGCCGAGCGAACCGCCGAGCGTGATGGGCTTGCCGGTTACGACGCCCGTAGCCGTTTGGCCCTGGTTCATCGAGTACGTGTCCATCATCCACGCCATGATCTGCTCGTTCGTGTTCACGTCCGGCGCGGGGATGTCGGTGTTCGGTCCGATGATGATGCCGATTTCGCTGGTGTAGCGGCGCGTGACGCGCTCGAGTTCACCACGCGAGAGCGTACGCGGATCGACGCGAATACCGCCCTTGGCACCGCCGTATGGCACGTTCACCGCTGCGTTCTTGACCGACATCCATGCGGACAGTGCCATCACTTCCGACAGCGTCACGTCCTGGTGGTAACGCACACCGCCCTTGCCCGGACCGCGCGAGACGTTGTGCTGCACGCGATAGCCTTCGAAGTGAGCGACAGTGCCGTTATCGAGTTCGATAGGCACGTCGACCACGAGAATGCGCTTCGGGCGCTTGAGGGTTTCGAGCCAGCGCGACAGCGAGCCGAGGTACGGCGCGACGCGGTCGACCTGACGCAGGTAGTTGCCCCACGGGCCGAGGTTGTCGCTATTCAGATACGACGGGACGGATTGCAACGACGATGCGGACTGCGGTTGGGATGACATGAACGCTCCAAGCGTTTTGACCGAATGACGACATTGTCGAAAAAGGCCAATTTGAAATCCAATGCCGTTTGATCATCCCGTTATGTCTTTTGTGCATAACGTTAAAAATCCGCAAAAAGCTGTCGCTTAGGTAGCAACAATGAGGCAGCAACAATGCAACTGAACCGCATAGGCACGTCAGCACCGAGTGCTACGCCGATGCAGCTTCCGGAGACCTTACGCTGCGGCGCCCTGGGCAAGCTCTCCGCTCACCGCGTCCCAGAGTTGCCGTACTAGTACCTGGCGTGGATCCTCACCCTGCGCGGCGAGCTTGTCGCGATACAGACGTATCTCCATGGTTAGCGTGTACTGCCCTTCCGGAGTGCCGCGTGTGGCGCGATCGAGGCGGATCAGCTTGCCTTCCGCAACTGCATCTTCGACGGCGCTATGCGGTAGGAATGCAATGCCATGACCGGCCAGCGCCATCGCTTTCAGACCCTCGGCCATGTCCGTTTCGTAGAGCTGATCGAGATACAGCCGGCCCGGCGCGTTCGCGATGATCACCTCGGTCATGCGGCCCAGATACGCGTTCGGCGTGTACGACAGATACGGCGCCGGTTGATCCGGCGTGCCCGGCAGCGTGTAGCGCGCGCGTCCGGCGCGGCCCGGCGCGGAGAACGGACTGATCGGTTCGATGCCGAGCGTCAGCATGTCGTAGCGGGCCGGATCGAGCGCCACCGGATGGCTCGGATGATGGTAGCCCATCACCAGATCGCAGCCGCCTTCCACCAGTGAAAGCACCGCGTCATGCACATTCAGCGCGCGCAGGCGGGTGTGCACCGGGCCGAGTTGCGCCTCGATGCGTTGCAGCCAGCGTGGGAAATACGTCAGCGAGAGCGTGTGCGGCACCGCGAACTCGATGGTCGCGGCTGGCGTTGCCATGTGGCCGCGCAGCAGCGTGCGCGCCTCGTGGAACTGCGAGAGCATGGCGAGCGCCTGCTCGTAGAAGATCTGCCCTGCCGCCGTGAGACGCGTCGGATAAACCGAACGGTCGATCAGTTCCGTGCCGAGCCACGCCTCCAGCGCCTGAATGCGGCGCGAAAATGCGGGCTGGGTGACATGCCTCAACTCCGCGGAACGGCTAAAACTGCGGGTTTCCGCGAGCGAAACGAAGTCTTCGAGCCATTTCAGTTCCATGCGGACCCTGCGACGAGCGGGAGAGAAGAAGTCAGCATTCTAGCCGGGCGAGCCTCCCCCACAGCCAGTCGAATCAGGCCCGGGCGCCGTCCAGTGGTAAAATTCGCGGTTCCCTCCGTTTCCGATCTGCTCACCGAGCTGTCACGCCCCCATCATGTCCGACACCCGCCCCGAAACCTTGTTCGCGCTCACCGCGCTCTCCCCTCTCGACGGCCGCTATGCTTCGAAAACCGAAGCCCTGCGCGACTGGCTCTCGGAAGCCGCGTTCATGCGCCATCGCGTGACGGTCGAAATCCATTGGCTGATCGCGCTGTCGCACGCCGGCTTCGCCGAAGTGCCGCGCTTCTCCGAAGCGTCCGAGCAATTCCTGCTGCAACTGGCCGAACGCTTCACTGCGCACGACGCCGCACGCATCAAGGAAATCGAGCGCGTCACGAACCACGACGTGAAGGCCGTCGAATACTGGCTCAAGGAATCGGTGAAGGGTCAGCCCGAACTGGAACGCGCGAGCGAATTCATCCACTTCGCGTGCACCTCGGAAGACATCAACAACACCTCGCACGGCCTGATGCTGGCCGGCGCTCGCGAGCACGTGATCGTGCCGGCGCTGCGCTCGGTGCATGCGCGCCTCGTCGCCTTGGCGCACGCACAGGCCGCACAGCCGATGCTGTCGCGCACGCACGGTCAGCCGGCCAGCCCGACCACGCTCGGCAAGGAAATCGCCAACGTCGCAGCGCGTCTCGCGCGTGCGATCGAGCGGATCGAAAAGGTTGAACTGCTCGGCAAGATGAACGGTGCAGTGGGCAACTTCAACGCGCATCTGTCTGCGTATCCTGAGTTCGATTGGGAAGCGTTCTCGCGCGAAGTGGTTGAGAAGCGCCTCAAGCTCAAGTTCAACCCGTACACCATCCAGATCGAACCGCACGATTACATGGCTGAGCTGTTCGACGCCGTCTCGCGCGCCAACACCATCCTGCTGGATCTGGACCGCGACGTGTGGGGCTACATCTCGCTCGGCTACTTCAAGCAACGTCTGAAGGCCGGCGAAATCGGTTCGTCGACGATGCCGCACAAGGTCAACCCGATCGACTTCGAAAATTCGGAGGGTAACCTCGGCCTCGCGAATGCAACGCTGCGCCACCTGGCAGACAAGCTGCCTATCTCGCGCTGGCAGCGCGATTTGACCGACTCGACGGTGCTGCGCAATATCGGCGTCGCGTTTGGTTATTCGCTGCTCGCATACGACGCCTTGATTCGCGGTCTGGACAAGCTTGAAGTGAACCCGGCACGTCTGAACGAAGACCTCGATAACTGCTGGGAAGTGCTGGCTGAGCCGGTGCAGACGGTGATGCGCCGCTTCGGCATCGAGAATCCGTATGAGCAGTTGAAGGAGCTCACGCGCGGCAAGGGTATTACGCGTGAAGCGCTGCAGACCTTCATTGGCGGATTAAGCATTCCTGCTGACGCGAAAGAGCGCCTGCTGGCGATGACGCCGGCTTCGTACGTGGGTAAGGCGGTTGAGCTGGCGAAGCGGATTGCATAAGCGGCGCGACGCTCTACCCGCTAGCAGTAGCTAGCTAACGTGAAAATGGCGCTCCTCGGAGCGCCATTTTCGTTTTCAAGGTGCCTTAAAGCCGTGGGATTCAACGCGCCTTCATCTGCACCAACACCTCATCCACAATCGCTTCCGGCGACAGTTCGATACTCACCGTAATCGCCTCATCCGCAGCCGGCTCTTCCAGAGTATCCAACTGGCTCGTCAGCAGCGAAGGATCGAAGAAGTGCCCGGTACGCGTCTGCAAGCGCTCGTGCAGCACTTCGTACGAGCCCTTCAGATACACAAATACGACGTCCCTGTCGCCACCGCGCAGGATGTCGCGATACGACCGCTTCAGCGACGAGCACGTAAACACCGCCGTCTCAAGTGCTCGCTGCTTTTCCTCAATCGCAGCACGAATCGTCTTGAGCCACGGCCAGCGGTCCTCATCGGTCAGTGGAATGCCTTTGTGCATCTTCTCCTTGTTGGCCGCGCTGTGAAACGCGTCGCCGTCGGTGAAGGCACATTGCAGGCGCTCCGCCAGCATTTCGCCAATCCGCGTCTTGCCTGCGCCCGACACGCCCATTGCGATCAGAATCATTTGATACTCCTTACAGAACCGTCGCCAGTGCGAAGGTCAAACCTAAACCCATAAGCGAAATGATCGTTTCGAGCAGCGACCACGTCTTGAACGTCTGCCCCACCGTCATTCCAAAGTACTCCTTGATCAGCCAGAATCCACCGTCATTGACGTGCGAGAAGATTAGCGAACCCGAACCCGTGGCCAACACCAGCAATTCCGGGCGCACCTGCACAGCGCCTGCCGCCGCGATGGGGGCGACGATGCCGCAAGCAGTCGTCATCGCAACCGTCGCTGAGCCGGTCGCAAGACGAATCAGCGCCGCCACAGCCCATGCAAACAACAGCGGTGACAAATGCGCCGCAGTGGCCGCATTGACGATTTCCTTCGAAATGCCGCTAT
The DNA here is from genome assembly GCF_050436665.1 of Paraburkholderia sp. EB58. NCBI lineage: Bacteria > Pseudomonadati > Pseudomonadota > Betaproteobacteria > Burkholderiales > Burkholderiaceae > Paraburkholderia > Paraburkholderia sp. EB58. The sequence goes on from NZ_JBNDMQ010000003.1 coordinate 318,522, forward strand.
CCATCAAGACGCGTCCAAAGCCACCGCCTGCGCCCACGATCAGCGTAATGCCGGCGATCGGCGCCAGACATTCGCCGCAAAATTTCTGGATCTGCTCACGGGTAAAGCCACGCTTCGCTCCGAACGTCCAGAAGCTGACCAGCACCGCGATCAACAATGCCACGTCCGAATTGCCGACAAATTGCAGCAGGTCGTTCGGCAATGTTTTCGGCGCGAACACGAGATTCGCCCAACTGCCGATCAACATCAGAATCACTGGCAGCAGAATCGTGAATAGCGTGATGCCGAAGCTCGGCAACTCACGTTTCGTTGCCTTCTCCTTGTCTTCTGCAGCAGAACCGAGAAACTGCGCGGCAAGCGGATTGTTCTCTGGCAGCTTGATGTAGCGGCTGACCAGCAGCGCGAACAGCGGTCCCGCGACAATCGCGCATGGCACGCCGACAATCAGGCCGAACACGATCGTCCTGCCGATATCCGCGTGATACGCCTGCACGGCGAGCATTGCCGCAGGGTGCGGCGGAATCAGTCCGTGTACGACAGACAAACCGGCAATCATCGGCAGGCCAATTAGTAACAGCGACTTGCCGGTGCGTTTCGCGACGTTGAACGCGATCGGAATCAGCAGCACGAAGCCCACTTCAAAGAACACCGGCAAGCCGACGATAATCGCCACCACCATCATCGCCCAGTGGATATGCTTTTCGCCGAACTTGTCAATCAGGGTCGTGGCAATGCGTTCCGCCCCGCCGGACTCGGCCATCATCTTGCCGAGCATGGTGCCGAGGCCGACCACGATCGCAATGTGGCCGAGCGTGTTGCCATTACCGGTTTCGAACGACTTGACGATGGTGCCCATCGGCATGCCGGCCACGAGACCAAGCAGCAGTGAAACGATGATCAGGACGAGGAATGGATAGACCTTGTAGCGCGTGATCAACAGGATCAGCGCGCCGATGGCGATCACCGCGTAAATCAGCAGCAAGCTGCCATGGCTAGCTCCCATGGAGCTCCTCCTTTTGCATTGTTAGTTATGAGCGCCCCCAAACCTGTCGCTTCGCGGCCGCCCCCCCGAGGGGGACAAGAAAGCCTGGGGCGGCCCGGCGCTTTCTTGCGAGGTGCAAACGCCTGGTGCGGGCCCTGTCGCGCTGCCTGTCTCTACGCCTCACGCGAAGCCGGACTAACCGGAACAGTCGCGTGGTCGCTGAATTTTACTGTCTGTTTGCATGATGAGCGCGTGAAACGCTCAACACAGAATAAAAAAGAAGCCTCGTCATCGCGGCCTGGACGGCTGCAACGGCGAGGCTTCCAGGGCTTTAGAACAACCCTGACGTCGTGTATCGGCTTCATGAGTCACTGACGCGGACGCTAGCCGCGCTACCGCCAGCGTCGCCGGACTCAACCAGTCTCAACTCAATGCGCCGGCGCAGCCAGCTGGCTCGCCGCACGCGCGAGACGCGTGACTTCATCCCAATTCTGCGCGGCCAGCGCAGCCTTCGGTGTGAGCCAGGAGCCGCCCACGCACACAACGTTCGGCAGTGCGAGGAAATTGGGGGCGGTTTCAGCGGTGATACCACCGGTCGGGCAGAACTTCAGCGCCGGGAACGGGCCGTAAAATGCCTGCAGCATCGGCACACCGCCTGCCTGCTGCGCCGGGAAGAACTTGACGATCTCGTAGCCGAGTTCCAGTGCGACGATGATGTCGCTCGGCGTCATCACGCCCGGCAACAGCGGCAGACCGGCGTCCTGCGCGGCCTTGTGCATGTCCTTCGTGAGGCCCGGCGAAACGCCGAACTGGGCGCCGGCCTTCTTCGCCTGCGCGCAATGCTCCGGCTTCGTGATCGTGCCCACGCCGACGACGATGTCTTCCGCCAGTTGGCTCGCGCGCTCGATCGCCTCGAGACCTGCTGCGGTGCGCAACGTGATTTCGAGCACCTTCACGCCACCCGCATGCAACGCACGCGACACGTTCTCACCCTGCTCCGCTGAGTCGAACGCCAACACGGGAATCACCGGGCCGAGGCGCACGATGTCGCTTACTTTCTTTGCCGTCATAGTCAGACTCCTTGTTTCTGCAGCGCGTGGCTTGCGTGAACTTCACCCACCATCGGGCCGAATACTGAAGCGCCCAGTTCTGCGGGCGCAGCAGCCGCACGGAAGACGCCGAACAGCTCGCGGCCGAAACCGACTTCGTTTTCCGCCTGATGCAACGGCTGTGCTTCCGGCCGCGCGGCCCATTCGGACGCGTCGATTTCGATGTCGAGCACGCCGGCTTCGGCGTCGATCACCACCATATCGCCGGTACGCACCTTGCCGATTGGCCCTTCCAGCAAGGCTTCCGGCGACACGTGAATGACAGCCGGCACTTTGCCCGAGGCACCCGACATACGCCCGTCGGTGACGAGCGCGACATGGAAACCCTGATCCTGCAACACGCCGAGCAGTGGCGTCAAACGGTGCAGCTCAGGCATGCCGTTTGCGCGGGCGCCCTGGAAGCGCACCACGGCCACGAAATCGCGCTTCAGTTCGCCCTTATCGAAGGCTTCCTGCACCGCTTCCTGCGAATCGAACACGATGGCCGGCGCCTTGACTTTGCGATGCTGCGCTGCAACCGCCGAAATCTTGATGACACCACGCCCGAGCTTGCCCTGCATCAGCCGCAGGCCGCCGTCCGGCTGGAACGGTTCGTTGATGCCGCGCAGCACGGCGGTTTCATGGCTCTCGGTGGCGCCCGGTACCCAGGTCAGCTTGCCGTCGAGCAGTTTGGGCTCTTCCGTGTAGTGCGACAGCCCTTTGCCCGCCACGGTGGTCACATCCTCGTGCAGCAAGCCGCCTTCCAGCAGATTGCGAACGAGGAACGCCACGCCGCCTGCCGCATGGAAGTGGTTCACGTCGGCCTTGCCGTTCGGATAGATCTTGGCAAGCAGCGGCACGCTTTGCGACAGGTTGTCGAAGTCGTCCCAGTCGATCACGATGCCCGCCGCGCGTGCAATCGCCACGAGGTGCAGGGTGTGATTGGTCGAGCCACCCGTCGCCAGCAGCGCGACGATACCGTTGACGATCGCCTTTTCGTCAACCACGTGGCCGATTGGCGTGTAGTTGCCACGCTCCACCGTCAGATCGAGCACGCGGCGCGCGGCTTGCGCGGTGAGCGCGTCGCGCAGCGGCGTGTGCGGATGCACAAATGCCGAACCCGGCAGATGCAGGCCCATCACTTCCATGAGCATCTGGTTGCTGTTGGCCGTGCCGTAGAAGGTGCAGGTGCCATGGCCGTGATAGGCAGCCGCTTCCGCTTCGAGCAGCGCGCCGCGGTCACAGTGGCCGGTCGCGAACTGCTGGCGGACCTTCGCCTTGTCGTCGTTGCCCAGACCGCTTGTCATCGGGCCGGCGGGGACAAAGATGGTGGGGATGTGACCGAACTGCAGTGCACCAATCAACAGACCCGGCACGATCTTGTCGCAGATACCCAGGCACAGCGCCGCGTCGAACATGTTGTGCGTGAGCGCGACGGCCGTGCTCATCGCGATCACTTCGCGCGAGAACAGCGACAGTTCCATGCCCGCGTTACCTTGCGTGACGCCGTCGCACATGGCCGGCACGCCACCCGCGAATTGCGCGACGCCGCCGTTTTCACGCGCGGCCTGCTTGATGAGGTCGGGGTAATTCTTGAACGGCGCATGTGCAGACAACATCTCGTTGTACGAGGACACGATGCCGATGTTCGGCTCGCGGATCTGCTTGATCACGAGCTTGTCATTGCCCTCGAGGCCGGCAAAGCCGTGGGCGAGGTTCGCGCACGACAGCGCGCCGCGCGCCGGAAACTTGCCTTGGGCTTTGTCGATGCGGGCCAGGTAGGCGTCGCGGGTAGGCTTGCTGCGTTCGATCACGCGTTGCGTGACCTTGAGCAATTGCGAATGCGGGGAAACCATCGAAGCTCCTTCGTCGCTGGCTGGGGCGAACACGCGCGCAGTGCCAGGTGGGGATCGCGGGGACGTCGGATTGAGCCGACAACAAGAGTTTAGTAGAAAAACTACACGATCGCAACGTGACTTACCCTCACGCCGCCACCGTCCAAAACTCCGCTCAACACCATGCCAGCTGGGCTTTCAACCTAAAGCACAAATCAACCTAGGGAATACACCTACTCATAAAATGTAGTTTTTGTACATCTCTGACAATCAGCTATAGTCCACGCATTCTTCAGCATAGTGCGAGTTTTCCAATGATGCTGTCCCAGGTGGAAGAGATGCGTGATCAGTTGCGCCCGTCCGAGCGCAAACTGGCCGACTACGTGATCGAAGCGCCGCGCGAGGTGCTCGATCTGTCGATGAACGAGGTGGCTGCCCGTGCAGGCGTGAGCCAGCCGACCATCGCGCGTTTTTGCCATGCCCTCGGCTTTTCCGGCTTTCGCGAGTTCAAGATCCGGCTTGCGCAGGGCATCGCGGCCGAAGTCCCGGCCGTGTACCGCGACGTGCGGCCCGACGAGCCGACGCCCGGCGTCGCCGCCAAGGTGCTCGACCGGACCATCGGCGCGCTGATCCAGGTGCGTAACAACCTTTCATCCGATAGCGTCGCGGCGGCCATTGCCCTGCTCGCCAAGGCGCGGCGGATTGAGTTCTATGGCGCGGGCGGTTCCGGCATCGCCGCGCTCGACGTGCAGCACAAGTTCTTTCGCCTCGGCATGCCAAGCGTCGCGTATTCCGATCCGCATACGTTTCTGATGTCGGCGGCGCTGCTGGGCGAAGGCGATGTGGTGGTGGCGATTTCGAACACGGGACGCACCCGCGATATCGTGGATGCCGTGAAGTCGGCGCTGGCTGCAGGTGCCAAAGTGATCGCGATTACGCACGGCAATTCGCCGCTGGCGCGACTCGCAACGGTGGGGCTGTTTGCGAATGTCGACGAGGACACGGATATCTTTTCGCCGATGACCTCACGCGTGTCGCATCTGGCAATTGGCGACATTCTGGCCGTGGGGGTGGCGCTGAGCCGTGGGCCGGAACTGGTCGAGAAGCTGGCGCAGGTGAAGGAAGTGATCAACCGCAGAAGGATCGATCCGCGCGGGTGACGCGGGGGTGCGAGGCAAGCGCAACGATAATCGCCGAGGGTCAAGCCGGAGCGTCCAAAAAAGAACGGGCTCCCTTTTGGGAGCCCGTTCCACTTGCACTACCACCCGCCTAAACCTGACTCTCGAAAAGCGACCCAACCGCACCGCTTCCCGTGAATCTCAACGACTTACCACTGATACGACGCACCGGCACCGACCGTCGTTTCGCTGCCGCTCACACCCGCCCCGATCTTGATCTTCAGGTTCTGCGTGATACGCGCGGACGCGCCCACTGCAGCGGCCTGGTAGCCCTTGTAAGTACCTCCCGCCACACCGACTGCCAGCGTCTTGCCCGGGTCGACTTCCGGGATCATCGTCAGCGCCGTGGCGGCTGCGACACCGCTGTAAGCGGCGCGCGCGGTATCGCCGATGGCCGACTGCATCTGGCCCAGGTTCACAGCATCCGTCGGCGCTGTGCCGTTTGCGACGTTGGTGATACGGCGCTCGTTGCCTTGCGAACCGACCGACACGGTGTTCGCCACATCGGCGACCGAACCCGAACCGATCGCCACCGAGTTATCACCGCTCGCCTGCGCGCCGCCACCCACCGCGACCGCGTTGTTGCCCGTCGCTGCCGCCGCCGGCTGGCTGCCCGTGTTCACGGAGATGGAGCTGCTGCCGGTCTGCTGCTGGTTCTGCACCGACTGCGTCAGATCTGACAGTTGCTGGTTGGTGTTCCACAACTGCGCGCCGGTCACCGCATCGGTGCTGGTCGCCGACAGTTCGCCCTCCTGCAGATTGGTCAGCTTCACCGCCGGTGCGCCGCTCGAACCGCCCAACGTCACCTGATTGTGTGCCGACGAGTCATACGACACGGCATTGGCCACCGAGCCGCTCATCGTACCCACTGCAGTCTGTAAGCTGGCGATGTCGGAAGTGTTCTGCGTCACACGACCGTCGATATTGGTAATCGCCGCCCCGACGTTGTTCACGGTCGTACCGCCAACGCTGTAACTGGGCGCCGAGACCGTGCCGTCTGCGTTGACGGTCGAGCCGCCACCGAGCGCCGCTGCCGTGCTGGCTGCATTCGCATACAGTTGCGAACCATTCACCGCATCGATGCTCGCTGCGCTGACTGCACCGGCTGCCACGCCCGTCACGACGCGGTTACCCGTCGTACCGGCCATGTTGACGCGCAGACCGTCAGTAGTCGCACCGACGAGCAGGTCGCGCGAGGTCGGATCCTGTGTGACCATGCCAATGCTGCCGTTGTTGATCGCCGTTTCCAGCGACGACAGGTTGGTGTCAAGCGTGTCGAGCGCGCCGCCGACCGTGGTCTGCGTGCCGCCCTGCATGTGGTACGTCGGGCTGGTGATCGAACCGTCCGCGTTGACCTGGGCACCGCCGCCGAGCGACGCAACGACCGGGCTCAACTGGCCGAGGTTGACCGCGGAGGTACTCGTCGTGCCAGCCGCGACACCGAGCAGTTCGCGTGCACCTGCGGTACCGGTGAAGTCGACGCTCGCGCCGCCCGTGGTGCTGGCTACTGTCAGTGCGCCCGTGGTCTGATCCTGTTGCACCAGGCCCACCGTGCCCGAATTGAGCTGGTTGGCCAGGTCGTTGACCGAGCCTTCAACCGTCGTGACCCGCGTGTCGAGGTCCGAGATGTCGGCGGTGTTCTGCGCGATGTCACTGGTGTTCTGTGCGATCGCAGCAGCACTCTGCGCCACATCCTGGTTCGTCGCATACAGCTGCGAACCATTGATTGCATCCGTGCTCGACGACGTTACTGCACCGGCTGCGACGTTCGTAAGCGTTGTGCCCGCCGAACCGCCCAGCGTGACCTTGCCTTCCGTCGTATCGTCGTAGGCGACGAAGGAGTTCGTTGCGTTGCCACTCGAGTCGGTCTTCAGACCCGCCGCCTGCAACTGCGCGTAGTTGACCGCATCGGTAGCTTGCGTCGCCGCCCCAACATTCACGATCTGGCGCGTCGCGCCCGCCGTACCCACGGATACCGTGTTGGCACGATTGGCCAACGAAGACGCCCCGAGTGCCACCGAGTTCGCCGCGGTCGCGGCGGCACCGCCGCCTACCGCGACGCCACTCGCAGCAGTTGAAGTGGCGTACCAACCCAGCGCGGTGGAACCAGCGGCGCTGCTTCCAACATTAGAGGCGTAACCGAGGGCGGTCGATTGGGCTGCGCTAACCGTGGAGTTATAGCCCATGCCAATGGAGTTTTGGCCGCTGACGTATGAATTCGAACCAAATGCCTGTGCGTTATTGCCCGGTGCCTTGGCATTCGGGCCAATTGCCAGCGACCCGGCGCCCGTCGCGCTCGCGCTGTTCCCCCCAGTGCCAACGGCAATGTACTTGCTGCCACTCACAGCAAGATTGTCGATCGCCGTTTCGTCGCTAGTCATCCGCGCATCGAGACCACCTAGGGCACTCCCGACATCGCTATAGGACAAACCGCCAATCGTATAAGTCGGCGTAGTCACGCGGCCGCTCGCATCCACGCTAGCGCCGCCGCCCAACGCAGCCGCGATACTTTGCGCCGTAGCCGTCACCTGGCCAAAATTGGCCGCATCAGTAGCCGCCGTACCCGCTGCCAGGTTCGTGATCTTATTGCTGCCCATGTCGAGCGCGTTCAGCACGAACAAACCGTTGTTCGTCACCAGCAGCTGGTCGACGCCACCAACGCCCACGTGAGCGGTGTTGGGATCGGTCACCGTGAAATACGCACCCGCATTGCCATTCGCGTCGTAAGAAACAATCCCTGCCTCCTGCGCTGCGCTGCCGGAGGTGCAATCGGCACCCGTGCTGACCTGCGCGCCGTCTGCAGAGGAGATGCAATCCGAGTTGCTGGAATCAGTGCCCAAGACGCCCGCCGCGTAGGAGTTGGGCGTCGCGGCCGCTTCAGACTTCACAGCGGTGCCAAATCCCACCCCAGCCGCCAACAGTGCTGCAACCAGCGCCTTCTGGCTCCGGCTCGACTTGCCACGGCTCTTCGCCGTTTCAGATGCGGCCACGTACGTTCCGGTGGTTTCGTTCCACACGCTCTTGTATGACTTGTTCATGATTTCATCCTTCTGGATATCGGGTAGCAGGTTCTGTGCGGCGCGGGGTGTCTTAATGGAGACCTACACGCATCAGTCGGTCGCAGAAGGATTGAAATCGGGGCCGTCTCAATAGATATTCTCGGACCATCCCATTAATCCTTCCGGGATGAAGCCACTATAGATTTAGGAATTTCGCCGATTAATAGGACGCTTCTTAAACAAGAACCATCGTTGATCGGATTTTTCCCACGAGAGACGAGGCTCTATTGGACACGCATTCGTCTCAGATCCTATGTCCACAAGGATCAGAGACGACATGGCTCGCGAGAAAGACACACACGAACCCGATCGAGTCGCACTTCAGATTAAGAAAATTCCGAAGGCAACGATTAGCAGAGTGGCAGATCGATGGGAACAGAGACGGCGCAGAAATGGCCGAAATGAGTTTGACAATTCTAGAAAAATGTCAGCTTACAAAGAGGTATGTCTGAAGTGAAATTCCGCGCGCCCAAACAACCGCACGCGGATAAGTGAATACGCAGAATAATAGTAAATAGGAATATTCCTATTTTTAAAACGGCTTAATCACAACCAATGCCACCGCTGCCAGCATGCCCAGCACAGGCAGCTCATTAAACATCCGATACCACTTATGCGAGCGGCGATTCTCGCCGCGCTCGAAGGTAGCCAGCAGCCGGCCACAATAAAAGTGATAGACGATCAGCAGCACGACGACGGTCAGCTTCGCATGCATCCAGCCCTGGCCGCGTCCTATGCCGATCACGAGCCACAACCAAAGCCCACAGGCCAGCGCGGGGACCGCGATCATCGTCATGAAGCGATACAGCTTCCGCGCCATGAGCAGAAGGCGCGCCGTGGCAGCGGGTTCCGTTTCCATCGCGAGATTGACGAAGATGCGCGGCAGATAGAACAGGCCGGCAAACCAGGAAGCAATCAGAATGATGTGAAACGTTTTTACCCAGAGCATCGGCGGTCCTTGTGCGACTCGTTAGCGTTGTTGTTTGCTCTCACGTGAAGCGAGGGGTCACTGACGGCCTTCGCCGTGCCCCAGCACCACGTATTTCAGCGACGTCAGCCCTTCCAGCCCCACCGGCCCGCGTGCATGCAGCTTGTCGTTCGAAATGCCGATTTCCGCGCCGAGACCGAACTCGAAGCCATCCGCAAAACGCGTCGAGGCGTTGACCATCACGCTCGCTGAATCCACTTCGCGCAAGAAGCGCATCGCGCGGTCGTGGTCTTCGGTGACGATCGCATCCGTGTGCTTCGAGCTATAAGTATTGATGTGGTCGATCGCGGCGTCGAGATTGTCGACCACCTTGATGGCCAGCACCGGCGCGAGGTATTCAGTGCGCCAGTCTTCCTCGGTTGCATCGACCAGCGGGCCGACGCCGGCCTCCGTCAGCACGGCGCGCGCCGCGGGGTCCACCCGCAGCTCGACGTCCTTGCCGCGATATAGCTTGCCTAACGGCGGCAGCACTTCGTTTGCAATGCCGCGCGCTACCAGCAACGTTTCCATCGTGTTGCAGGTACCGTAGCGGTGCGTCTTCGCGTTGTCGCAGACGGTCAGCGCTTTCGTGAGATCCCCGCGATCGTCGACGTAGACGTGGCAGATGCCGTCGAGGTGCTTGATCATCGGCACGCGTGCTTCGTCCATCAGACGCGCAATCAGGCTCTTGCCGCCGCGCGGGACGATCACGTCGACGTATTCCGTCATGGTGATCAGCTTGCCGACTGCCGCACGATCCGAAGTAGCCACCACTTGCACGGCGTCCTGCGGCAAGCCCGCCATTTCGAGCGCGTCGCCGATCAGCTTCGCGAGCGCCGTGTTGCATTCGAGCGCTTCCGAACCGCCGCGCAGAATCGTCGCGTTGCCAGACTTCAAACACAGCGCGGCGGCGTCGATCGTCACGTTAGGCCGCGATTCGTAGATGATCCCGATCACGCCCAACGGCACACGCATCTGGCCCACCTGAATACCGCTCGGGCGGTACTTCAGGTTGCTGATCTCACCGATCGGATCAGCTAGTGCGGCCACCTGCCGCAGGCCTTCGACCATCGTCTTCAACGCCTTGTCCGACAGCGTCAGGCGGTCGATGAAAGCGGCGTCGTGACCTTTGTCGCGCGCACGCGCGAGGTCGCGTGCATTGGCTTCCTTCAACTGCGCGGCGTCGCGCTCGATTGCGCGGGCCACTGCTTCGAGCGCGGCATTCTTCGCAGCCGTCGACGCGCGCGCCATCGCACGCGAAGCGTGGCGGGCGCGGCGGCCGAGGTCGGTCATGTACTGGTCGATATCCATGGTGATTCTCGTGGTGCCGCGCACGTCTCTGATATGCGGCGGACAGGCAGAGTTAGCGAAAGATCAAACGATTGTAAGACGGGTGACGCCGACCTGCTCGGTGACACCACGCCGCATGCGACCCGGACCGGCCAGTTCAAGCCGGCCTGCGCACCGGCGCTGCGGGACGTGGCCTCGCCGACAGTGGCACTGGCGCGGACTTCGTGGGTGAGGCCACCGTCATCGCCAGCTCGAAGAGCCCGTCCCATGGATCAGGCGGCGGATCGTTGCGATGGTTGCCCGGTGTGCCACCGGAGAGCCCCTTGACCTGCCGGTCGAGCTTCGCGGCAAGCGCAAGCCCTTTTTCCAGTGCGGCTTCGGTCACACGCGAGAGCGCCGGTCCGATCAGCCGTTCACGGGGTCCCCACACGCGGTTTTCGCGGGTCAGCATGGCGAGCGGCTTGCCCGCAGCAACACCGCGCTTGATCCGCAACAACGTGCGTACTTCTTCGACAACGGCCCACAAGACCAGCACGGCGGCTTCGCCTTCGCCGCGCAAGCCGTCGAGCATGCGCGAAAGCCGTCCCACGTCACCGGCCAGCATGGCCTCGTTCAGCTTGAACACGTCGTAGCGCGCCACGTTAAGCACCGCGTCCTGAACCTGCTCGAAGCTCAACACGCCGGCCGGGTACAGCAGCCCGAGCTTCTGGATCTCCTGATGCGCCGCGAGCAGATTGCCTTCCACCCGCTCCGCGATGAACTGCAACGCGCGCCGCCCTTCTTCACCGGCAGCCACACGCTGCCCTTGCTGCGAGAGCCGCTGACCCACCCAGTTCGGCAACTGCGCACGCTCGACCGGATCGATCTTCAGCGCAACGCCTGCCTCAGCGAGCGCAGTGAACCACGTGGCCTTTTGCGTGGTTGCGTCGAGCCGGGGCAGCGACACCATCGTCAACACGTCCGAATTCACTGCCGCAGCAAGCGCTTTCAGCGCATCCGCGCCTTCTTTACCCGGCTTGCCCGACGGGATACGCAGTTCGACCAGTTGCCGGTCGCCGAATAGCGACATCGACTGGCTCGCCCCAAGCAGCGAGCTCCAGTCGAAGCCACGCTCCACCGTGAACACCGAACGGTCGGTGTAGCCGGCTGCGCGCGCGGTGGCGCGGATGCGGTCGCACGCTTCCTGCGCGAGCAGATGCTCGTCGCCGTACACGACGTACAGGCCGGCGAGTCCCTTCGCGAGGTGCGTTTCGAGCGCGTCAAGTCGCAGTTGCATGGCTATAGGTCAACAAAATTCGCAAGGCTTCGTGCGCAGAGCACGGGCACTGGTGATCAAAGCGGTGGTGGCGGCAGCGGCGCGCGCGGCGCGACAGCTGGCGCTCCCTGGCCCGGCGCCGGGTGCAGCGAATGCACCACGCCGAGACGGCGCGTCAACTGATCGACGGCGTCGTTGCGCATGTCTGCATACAGCAGGTCCGCTTCCGAGCTCTTCGATTGCGAGAACTGGTCGCTATAGGTCATCGCACGATTCAGCGCAATCACGCTGCCCGGAATCAGCACCGTGCCGTCGGCACCGACGAGCGAATAGTTGAGCGTGTAGTTCAGTTGGTACTCCTCGACGACGCCCAGTGAATTCATCGCCAGCACACTATTGCCGAGACCTTCAGTCACGCGCAGGATGGCGTCCGCATTGGCCGTCGAGGTGACGATCACCGTGTCGCTGCCGCCCTGCACCATGCGGGTCATACGTCCCACGAACGCGGGCGGTGCGCCCACGAGAGCAAGGCGTTTGAACGGATAGTCCTGCTGGCCTCGTAGCTGAAAGCCACAGGCGGACAGCACCATCACCCCGCACGCAAGCGTCAAAAACGATCTGCGAGTCACATTGGCTCCTGGTTCGCAGTAAATCCTGTCCTACATTCGTGCGCCGCCTCAAGTCGCTGCGACGCACTGCTTTTTCCCGGCGGCCCGGTCAGACGACGATGTTCACGAGACGCCCCGGCACGACGATGACCTTCTTCGGCGCGTTGCCTTCGCTGAACTTGGCGAACATCTCGTGCGCGAGGGCTGCCTGCTCGATCGCGTCACGCGGCGCGTCCTTCGCGACCTTGACCGCGCCGCGCACCTTGCCGTTCACCTGCAACACCAGTTCGATCTCGGCCTGTTCCAGCGCCTTCTCGTCGACCTTAGGCCATGGTGCGTCGAGCAGCGTGCCGAATTCGTCGGCGTAGCCGAGTTCCTGCCACAACTGGAAGGTGGCGTGCGGCACGACCGGGTACAGCACGCGCAGCAGCACGCCATAGCACTCGCGCAGCACCGCCGGTTGGGCGCCCTTGGCGCTGTCGAGCGCGTTGAGCATCTTCATCGCCGCCGACACCACCGTGTTGTACTGCAGACGCTGGTAGTCGAAATCGGCCTGCTTCAGCACGCTGTAGATCTCGCGGCGCAGGACCTTGTCCGTTTCGGCGAGTTGCGCGGCGTCGAACGAGCCGCGTTCACGCAGCGAAGCTTCGTTCGCATGGCCGAAGCCCCACACCCGGCGCAGGAAGCGGCTCGCCCCTTCCACGCCGGCGCCCGACCATTCGAGCTGCTGCTCAGGCGGTGCCGCGAACATCACGAACAGACGTGCAGTGTCGGCGCCGTACTGGTCGATCAGCACCTGAGGGTCGACGCCATTGTTCTTCGACTTCGACATCTTCTCGACGCCGCCCAGCACCACGGGTTGACCATCCGCAATCGACGTGGCGCCGATCGGGCGGCCCTTGTCGTCGTGTGTGACGGTGACGTCGAGCGGGTTGTACCAGGTCTTCTTGCCCGCTTCGTTTTCGCGGTAATAGGTTTCGTTGAGCACCATGCCCTGCGTGAGCAGGTTCTTGGCCGGCTCGCCGAACTTGACGATGCCGAGGTCGCGCGAGACCTTCGCCCAGAAGCGCGAATACAGCAAGTGCAGGATCGCGTGTTCGATGCCACCGATATACTGGTCCATCGGCATCCAGTAGTCGGTGCGCGCGTCGACCATAGTCGTTGCATCCGGCGCCGCATAGCGGTAGAAGTACCACGACGAATCCACGAACGTGTCCATCGTGTCGGTCTCGCGCTTCGCAGGCGCGCCGCACTTCGGGCACGTGCAGTTCACGAACGCTTCGGACTTCGCGAGCGGGTTGCCCGTGCCGTCCGGCACGAGGTCTTCCGGCAACACCACCGGCAGATCCTGCTCCGGCACCGGCACGTCGCCGCAGGTGTCGCAGTAGATGATCGGAATCGGCGTGCCCCAGTAACGCTGGCGCGAGACGCCCCAGTCACGCAGACGGTAGGTGACCTGCTTGTCGCCGAGGCCGAGTTCCTTGAGGTCGCTGGCGATCGCATCAACGGCCTGCGTGTAGGTCATGCCGTCGTACTTGCCGCTGTTGACCAGTGTGCCGTTCTTGTCGCCGTACCATTCTTGCCAGGCGTCGGTCGAGTATTCCTTACCTTCGAGCGCCACCACCTGTTTGATCAGCAGACCATATTTCTTCGCGAAGGCGAAATCGCGCTCGTCGTGCGAAGGCACGCCCATCACCGCGCCTTCACCGTAGCTCATCAGCACGTAGTTGCCGATCCACACTTCGACCTGCTCCTGCGTCAGCGGATGCGTGACGTAGAAACCGGTGGCCATGCCCTTCTTTTCCATCGTCGCAACATCAGCTTCGGCGACGCCGCCGCGCTTGCATTCTTCGATGAAGGCCTGCAGTTCAGGCTTGTCTTGTGCGAGACGGGTGGCGAGCGGATGCTCGGCGGCGACCGCGCAGAAGGTCACGCCCATAATCGTGTCGGCACGCGTCGTAAACACACGCAGCACCTTCTGCTCGCCGTCGATCTCGTACGGGAACCCGAAGTTCACGCCGAAGCTCTTGCCGATCCAGTTCTGCTGCATGATCTTGACGCGCTCGGGCCAGCCGAGGCCTTCGAGGTCGTTCAGCAGTTCATCGGCGTACTGCGTGATCCGCATGTAGTACATCGGAATCTCGCGCTTTTCGACCAGCGCGCCCGAGCGCCAGCCGCGCCCGTCGATCACCTGCTCATTGGCGAGCACGGTCTGATCCACCGGGTCCCAGTTCACCGTGCCGGTCTTCTTGTACGCGATGCCTTTCTCGAGCATCTTGAGGAACAGCCACTGGTTCCACTTGTAGTAGTCCGGGCTGCAGGTCGCGACTTCGCGCGACCAGTCGATCGCCAGACCCATCGACTGCATCTGCTTCTTCATGTAAGCGATGTTGTCGTAGGTCCACTTGGCCGGCGGCACGTTGTTGGCCATCGCGGCGTTTTCCGCCGGCATGCCGAACGCGTCCCAACCCATTGGCATCAGCACGTTGTAGCCGTTCATCCGCAGATAGCGGTACATCACGTCGTTAATCGTGTAGTTGCGCACGTGGCCCATGTGCAGCTTGCCCGACGGATACGGCAGCATCGAGACGCAGTAGAACTTGGGCTTGTCGGTGGTTTCCGTTGTCTTATAGGCGTCGACGGCGCGCCATTGCCCTTGCGCGGCGGATTCGACGTCGGAGGGAACGTATTTTTCGTGCATGGTGTGATGGGATCGCTGGGTTCGGTGCTTTCGCACCGGGCCTGGTGCTCTGCTTGATGAAATGGCGTCGTTTCCCCATTTGCAGGGGAAAACGCTGATTATACCGTTCGAAGACGGGTCCGCTGCGCGCCGCGCGGTACGCGCCGCGAGGCTTGTAGGATCAGGGTTCGCCGCCGCGCGAGCCACCGCCCGTTGCCGGCAAATGCGGCATGTGGGGTCAGAGGGACAGCCCGTGGCGGCGTCCGTCGTCGCTGGTCGACAGTCTGCAAGTCTGGCAACGAGGCAATGCACCGGCCCGCTGCCGTGTCGCCACCGCCCGTGTCTCTAGTGGCTCGTGACCGGCGGCGGCGGATCCGTCACAAAACCGATCCGCTCAAGCCCCGCCTGCTGCGCCGCGCCCATCACCTGCGCGATGACCTCGTAGCGCGTCGAGCGCTCGGCGCGCAGCTGGATCTCCGGCTGCTCCGGCTCTTTGCCCGCTGCCACGAAGCGCGCGCGCATCTGGTCGAGCGTCAGGACGGTGCCGTTCCAGTAGATCTTGCCGGCAGCGTCGATTGAAAGCGAAATGGTCTGCGGCGTCTGACGCGCCGGCGCAGCGGCGACTTTCGGCAGGTCGAGCCGGATTGCGTGTGTGAATAAAGGCGCGGTAATGATGAAGATCACGAGCAGCACCAGCATCACGTCGATCAGCGGCGTCATGTTGATCTCCGCCATCGGCGCCGCGGTTTGCCGTTTTTCGAGTCCGCCGAATGCCATGTCGACCTCCTGCCTGACTAAGGGTGAGCTTTAGGCTGAGCTGGGCTGAGCCGATTTCGCCGGTGGCGCCGCCGCTGAGGCGGGCGCGCAGACGTAGGCGTGCAGATCGTGCGCGAAGCCGTCCAGTTCCTCGGACAATTGCCGCACCATGCGGCCGAGCACGTTATAGGCGAGCACGGCGGGAATCGCCACCACAAGGCCGAAGGCTGTCATGATCAGCGCCTCGCCAACCGGACCGGCGACGTTTTCGATCATCGCCTGCCCGCTTGCGGCGATGCTGCCGAGCGCGTGATAGATGCCCCAGACGGTCCCCAGCAAGCCGACAAACGGCGCCGTGCTGCCTACTGACGCCAGCAATACCTGGCCGAATTCAAGCCGCCGTTGCGAGGTAGTGAGCGCCTGGCGCAGGGCCCGCAGCACGCGCTCGCTGCGCTCGACGCGCGCGAGCAAGGCGCCTGGGATATCCACTTCCGCTGCGTGCAGCGCGGCTTCGGCAAGCGGCGTGAAGACCCGCTCGCTGTCCGCGCGACGCAATGCCGCAACGCCTTCCGAAAGCGTCGGCGCCTGCCAGAACTGGGCGATCGCGCGCGCCGCCTGGCGCTTCGCGCGGCCCAGCATCCAGCCCTTGACGATCAGAAAGCACCAGCTCGCCACCGACATGGCCAGCAGCAAGTAGGCTACGGCATGCGTGATCGTATCGCTGGATTGCAGGTAGTGAAGAATGCCAGTGCCTGCCATTGGACCTCACCGTCGGAAAGTATGCTCCGGCGTGCGCCGCCATTTGGAAAGGAGACGCACGCGGGACAGATACGCGCTCAGCGCAGGCCGAGCACGTCCTGCATGTCGTAAAAGCCGTTTGCGTGGCCTTCGAGGAAGTGCACCGCGCGCAGCGCACCCTGTGCATAGGACAACCGGCTCGCCGATTTGTGCGTGATCTCGATGCGCTCGCCAATGCCCGCGAACAGCACGGTATGGTCGCCGACGATATCGCCGCCGCGAATCGCCGCGAAGCCGATGGTCGACGGATCGCGCTCGCCGGTGACGCCCTCGCGGCCATAGACCGCGCAGTCGTCGAGGTTGCGGCCGAGCGCGCCGGCGATCACTTCGCCCATAGCCAGCGCGGTACCGGACGGCGCGTCCACCTTATGGCGGTGATGCGCCTCGATGATCTCGATGTCGTAACCGGTCGCGAAATGGCGCGCAGCGTATTCGAGCAACTTAAGCGTGACGTTGACGCCCACGCTCATGTTAGCGGCGAACACGATGCCGATCTTTTCGCCAGCCGCGCGCAGTTGCGCCTTTTGCTCGCTATCGAAACCGGTGGTGCCGATCACCAGCTTGACGTTGTGGCGCAGCGCAGCTTCGAGATGCACCAGCGTGCCGGCCGGGCGCGTGAAGTCGATCAGGTAGTCGGACCGGGCAAACACCTGCTCGATATCATCGGTCAGAACGACACCCGTCTCTTTGCCGAGGAACGCCCCGGCGTCCTGGCCGAGTTGCGACGAACCAGTCCGCACTAACCCGCCGGAAAGCTTGACGCCAGAATCGTTCAGGACCGTTTCAATCAGCATGCGGCCCATACGGCCCGATGCACCGGCAATAGCAATGTTCATGGCAGTCAATTGCGAAAAGCGACACAAAACGCGCCGCGAAAACCGTGAAAAAAGCGGAAGAAACACAAATGACGGGCTCGCGCTGCGCACGCGGCCCGTCATTGTCAGGGACAGCGTATTTAGCTACCCGTTCCCGAAGTCGCCGTAGCGGACGACGTCAGCGGTGTGTTGTAGGTCGGACTGTTGCTGCTCTGCGAGCCGGCCGGACCGACCGGGTTACTTTGCGGCGCACCCGGCACCGTGGGCGGAGGCGGACGCGAGAACTGGAACTGCGGCTGACCTGGCGCCGTTGCATTTTGCGGCACGCCACCGTTCGACGGCGGCGTATTGGCCCGCACCGACGGCGTGATCTTGCCGGTGGGCGCCTGCACGGCGTCGGTTGCGCGGTTGGCCGCCTGCGCGGCTTCGGCGTTCGGGTCCATCGCCTGCGCGGCAGCAGCGGCAGCATCCGCCGGCGGCGCGACCGGGGCCTCGGCTGCAGCCGTGCCCGAAGCGGCAACTGCACCTGAAGCGGCAACCGGCGCGCTGGCGGCCGCTGCCGCTGCTGCAAACGCCTTCTTGCCGCGTTTGTCGCCATCAATTTCGGCGAGCAGCTCGAGGTTGGACGGCAGATCCTGCCCGCCCGACCAGCTGGCGACACGGTCACCCGCGAAATTCACGACGAAGTCGCGCTGCTGCACAACGCTCGTGCTGCCGCGCTTGAAATAGAACACGTAGTCCCAGCGGTCCGCATGGAACATGTCGGCAAGAAGCGGCGTGCCGAGCAACTGACGTACCTGGTCGCGCGACATGCCAACCTGCATCTGGGCGGCTGCCTCTGCTGAGACAAAGTTGCCCTGCACGACGGTAATCCGATATGGCGTTATGCTTTGGGCAATTCGCTGCGTCACACTGTCGTAAGTCCCGCATCCGGCAAGAACCGTGACAGTCGCTGCAGCAATCAAGGTACCCCGCATGCGGCTCCCCCGGTAGATCAATAGAGATTTTGAAATCATTTCACTCACCGTGCGGGCCCTGCCAGTGGCGAGCCGCGCGAGTTTCATTGCATCGAAGATGACCTGAACAGCCAAACACATTACTATTAGAACCCTGCATTGTACTCTAGGGATCCCTTGCCATGACCAATCCAACCGATCTGAAAAATATCGGCCTCAAGGCGACCCTACCGCGCCTCAAGATTCTGGAAATTTTCCAGCACAGCCCGGTGCGTCACCTGACCGCTGAAGACGTCTACCGCAATCTGCTGCACGAAGAACTCGATATCGGTCTGGCAACCGTGTATCGCGTGCTTACCCAGTTCGAACAGGCGGGGCTGCTCTCGCGCAGCAACTTCGAATCCGGCAAAGCCGTGTTCGAGCTGAACGAAGGCACCCACCACGATCACCTGGTGTGTATCGATTGCGGGCTGGTCGAGGAGTTCTACGATCAGGAAATCGAAAGCCGCCAGCAAGCCATCGCGAAAGAGCGCGGTTTCAAGTTGCAGGAACATGCATTGGCGCTGTACGGCGCCTGCACCAAGGAAAAGTGCCCGCACCGCAAGCATTGACGGGCACTATGGCCGCGGGCCTGACGGCACGCAAGCGCGGTAAGTAATAAAAGGAAACCCGGTCGTCGAAAGTCGATCGGGTTTTTTGTGTCTTGGGCTTGCTGCGAGATGGGCTTGACGTACCACGGGCGCGCCTAAGGCGCACCAGCGGCACTCAGCGGCTGTAACGGCCCGTAACGGCCTGCCGCTATCGCACGAGGCGCCAAGGTTCTGCCAGCACGAGCTCGTCGCAGTTCGGCTGCTCGCCGCCTCGATCTACGACCATAAAATCGCTGACACGCTCGAGCGCAAGCAAGGGGTGGTGCCAGACCCCTTTTGCATAGTTGACACCCTGCCAACCCTCGGTCCAGAACGCGCGCATCTGCGCCGGATCGAACTCGCCTGCCGGCGCCACCACGATCAGATAGCTCGCTCCCGCAAGCGGAAGGAAAGCCTGGCTGCCGAGCGGATGCCGCTCCATCATCGCAATCTCGACCGGCAGCGCACGCGGTTGGGCGCGAAACAGGTTGACCAGTGGCCGGCCGCCCGGCTCACCGACGTCGACCTTGGCAAGATCGTGGTAGCGCTCGGTCGTGCCACCGTTGATCGGGAAGTGGCGTGCGCCGTCCAGTTCGATCACCTCGCCGAACCGCGCGAACGCGGCGCGTGTCAGGCGCTCCATCTGCAGGGTCTTCATAGGCCTGTCTCCTCCGCTATTTTCCGCTTACACCAGCTCGCCCCACAGACGCAGGCGCGATACGCCGCCGTCCGGAAAGATATTGAAACGCACATGGGTAACCGTTCCGAGCGACGCCAATTCCGCCTCGAACGGATGCACTTGGTCCATCTGCAGCTTCTGCTCGCCCATCAGCACAGGCCAGAACATCGCCTGCGTGACGAGAGATTCGTCCGTGCCGCCAGTCACGCTCGCAGCTTGCAGCGAGCAGCGGTCCGGGAAATTGCCTTTGAAGTAGGCGGTATCGACTTCGACCTTGCGGATCACGCCGGGCCGCGCCAACGCGACGATTGCCCAGTCGTTCCCCGGTTCGCGGCGGCGGCGCGTTTCCCAGCCGTCGCCCATGTTGACGCCGCGTCCGGGCATCAACATCTGCGAGGCCGGTCCGAAATGCTGGTTGTTGGCGGCCACCAGGTAGGCGCCGTTTTCGATGGCAGCCAGATCGATCAGGCTGCCGCGCTCGACGCGTTCCCAATCGCGCTTTGGCTGTCCGTACACACGCAGGCGCGCAAGACCGCCGTCCGGATAAAGATTCACGCGCAGGTGTGTGAAGGCGCGCGCGTTGTCGACTGCCACGTAATGGTGTTGGTTGCCTTGCAGCGTCATGGCCGGCACGACTACGTGCCACTCAGCGTTGTCCGGCGGAGTCTCGCCGTCTGCGTAGCAGGCCTCGAGCGAAGCAGCCGGCGGAAAATTGCCGGTGAAATGGCTCGTGTCCAGATCTACGCCATGAATCACGCCTGGCCGCGCCAATTGAACCACGCAGTAGTCGTGCCCCGTGGTGCGCTTGCGGCGCGTTTCCCAGCCGTCCATCCATTTGCCGTGATCGTCGTACTTGCCGGGAATGAATACCGCAGGTTGCGGATCGAGCATGCGCTCTTTCGGCGCGAAGAATTCATCGCTGGCGAAGAGCGCCTTCGCACCGAGGCGCGGGTCGGCCAGATTCATGTAGCGGCGCGTAAAGGCGGGGGCGTTGGGGTCGAGGATCGGAGTAGCCATGGTCTCGGTCAATCTCAATCAATAGGAAGGGGAAAGCCGGCGGGCGCTGCTCTGCTTGTGGGCTCGACGCCCGCCGGGCGAAATGTGCGTGCTGTTGGCGCTGTGCCGTGGATCAGACTGCGTGTGCCGGATCGCCAGACACGGGCGCGGCCTCCGTTTCTTCGCCGGCCGGGACATAGAGATAGGCGGGCTCGCGGTTCA
Source organism: Paraburkholderia sp. EB58 (assembly GCF_050436665.1). NCBI lineage: Bacteria > Pseudomonadati > Pseudomonadota > Betaproteobacteria > Burkholderiales > Burkholderiaceae > Paraburkholderia > Paraburkholderia sp. EB58. The sequence continues at coordinate 339,315 of NZ_JBNDMQ010000003.1, forward strand.
ACACACGGCGGGCGCGGGCCTTGTCAATGTCGTTTTCCCAGACGGCCACTACGACCGTGGCGACGCAATTGCCAATCAGATTGGTGAGTGCGCGGGCAATCCCGACGAACCAGTCCACCGGCAGGATCAACACCAGACCGAGCACCGGAATCGCAGGAATCGCGGAGAGGGTCGCGGCCAGAATCACGATCGCCGAACCCGGGATGCCGTGCGCGCCCTTCGACGTCACCAGCGACACCAGCACCACCACGATCAGATCGTGCAGCGATAGCGGTGTGTTGGTGGCCTGCGCGATGAAGATCACCGCAAGCGTCAGGTAGATCGAGAAGCCGTCCAGATTGAACGAGTATCCGGTGGGAATCACGAGGCCCACCGTCGAATCCTTCACCCCCATGAATTCGAGCTTCCGCATTATTTGCGGCAACACGGCGTCGGAGGATGCGGTGCCGAGCACGATCGACATTTCCTCGCGCAGATAGCGGATCAGCTTGAAGACGCTGAAGCCGGCGAGCCGCATCACGATGCCGAGCACGACCGCGATGAACACAATGCAACTCGCGTAGAACACGACGACCAGCAGCCCCAGTTGCTCGAGTGAGGCAACGCCGTATGTGCCGGTGGTGAACGCAATCGCGCCGAGCACGCCGAGCGGCGCCAGCTTGATGATGAAGCTCATCACGCGGAAGAACACCTGGGACAGTTCGTCAATCAGGCCGCTCACCTTCTGGGCCTTAGCACCGAGCAGTGACAAAGCCGAGCCGAACAGTACGGAGAAAACCAGGATCTGCAAGATGTCGCCGGTGGCGAACGCATTGATCGCCGTGTCCGGGATGATCTTCAACAGGAATCCTGCGGTGTCCTTGAGATCTTTGGTGTGCTCGGTGTAGGTCGTGAGCGACGCGGCATCGAGCGAATGCAGATTGATGTTCATGCCTACACCGGGCTTCGTGGCGTACGCCAGCACCGCACCAATCACAAGTGCAATCGTAGTCATGAACTCGAAGTACACCACCGCCTTCAGGCCGACCCGCCCCACTTTCTTCAGATCGCCCGCGTGCGCCATGCCGCTCACCACGACGCAGAACACGATCGGACCGATCACCATCTTGATCAACTTCAGAAAACCGTCGCCGAGCGGCCGCAACGATTGAGCGAAATGTGGAAACAGCGCGCCGATCACGATGCCCGCCACTAGAGCGATCACCACCCGTCCAAACAGCGAATTGAAAAACTTCAACACGGCCTTCTCCCGGTTAAGGATTCCATCTGTTCATACTGGTCCGACCAGTACTGTTATGGCGAATAGTAGGAAGCCGATATAGTCTCGTCAAGGCGGAAATTGATGGTGTTTACCCGCCTGAATCCAAAGCCGGCCTAGCGCATATTTGTCAGGGGATTAATTACGCGGTGCAGTCATGGAAGCACCGGATTACAATGCCGGTCAGACCACGCCATTGCCCGAGGATCATGAAAAACGTCCCGCATACCGTCACCGATTCAGCCATTGCTACGATCCGCGAGCGGATCGAGGAAGGCGTGTATCCGGTGGGGAGTCTGTTGCCCGCGCAACGTCAGCTCTCCGAAGAACTGGCCATCAGCCGCGCTTCGCTGCGTGAAGCACTATCAACGCTGGAGGCGCTCGGCCTGCTGATGATCCGTCCCGGCAAGGGCGTGTATGTGGAGAGCGCGCAGGCGTCTGCTGCCAACCCGTGGCGTTTCGCGGAGCAGTCGTCGCTGCCGGACACGTATCAGATGCGCTTTGCCCTGGAAGGCTTCGTCGCGCGCATGGCAGCGCTCGCGATCAGCGACGCCGATATCGCCTGGTTCGAACAGAACATCGACGCGATGCACGGCGCACTGTCCTGCAATGAACTGGATGAAGCCGCGCAACTCGACTTCGACTTTCACATGCGCATCGTGAGCATTGCCGGCAATGCGGCGATCGAATCGATTCTGCGCAGCAGTTCGGACATCATGAAGGAGAGCCAGCGCATGCCGTTCTTCAGACGCGAGCTGGTGCTGTCGACCTATCACGAGCATCGCGCGATTCTCGACGCGCTCAAGACGCGCGATTCCGCGGCGGCCGGTAAGGCGATTGAGACGCATATCACCAATGCCGCGCAGCGCGCCGGCGTGTATTTTCCAGTGCCGAAGGCGTGAGGGCATCTATCGACGTGTAGATGCGAACGCTGATCTGAGCTGAACGCAGGCGTAAAAAAACCGCTCCGAGGAGCGGTTTTTCTATCTGCGAATGCAGCGCTTAAAGCACGTGAAGCGCGCCGAAGTCTAGCTTACTTCGCGTTGGCGAGCGCCACAGCCGTATCCAGCATACGGTTCGAGAAGCCCCACTCGTTGTCGTACCAGCTCGACACCTTCACCAGACGGCCCGACACCTTGGTCAGCGTCGCGTCGAAGGTCGACGAAGCCGGGTTGTGGTTGAAGTCGATCGACACCAGCGGCGCCTTGTTGTAGCCGAGGATGCCCTTCAGCTCGCCTTCCGATGCTTCCTTCATGATCGCGTTGACTTCATCCACCGTCGTGTCGCGCTTGGCGATGAACGACAGGTCGACGATCGACACGTTGATGGTCGGGACGCGAATTGCGTAGCCGTCCAGCTTGCCGTTCAGTTCCGGCAACACCAGGCCGACAGCCGATGCAGCACCCGTCTTCGTCGGGATCTGACTGTGCGTCGCCGAGCGCGCACGGCGCAGGTCTTCGTGATACACGTCCGTCAGAACCTGGTCGTTCGTGTACGCGTGAATCGTCGTCATCAGGCCGTTTTCCAGACCGATCTTGTCGTTCAGCGGCTTGACGAGCGGTGCCAGGCAGTTGGTCGTGCATGATGCGTTCGAGATCACCGTGTCCGATGCTTTCAGCACCTTGTGGTTCACGCCGTAGACGATCGTTGCGTCTACATCCTTACCGCCCGGTGCCGAGATGATGATCTTCTTGGCGCCGCCCTTGATGTGGGCGCTGGCCTTTTCCTTGGTCGTGAAAAAGCCCGTGCACTCCATCACGACGTCGACGTTCAGTTCGCCCCACGGAAGTTCAGCCGGGTTACGGATCGCCAGCACGCGGATGCGGTCGCCGTTGACGACGAGGTAATCGCCATCCACCGACACTTCGCCCGGGAACTTGCCGTGGGCCGTGTCGTATTGCGTCAGGTGGGCGTTGGTGTTGGCATCGCCCAGGTCGTTGATGGCGACGATCTGGATGTCGTGCTTCTTGCCGTTTTCATAGAAGGCGCGCAGCGTGTTGCGGCCGATCCGGCCGTAGCCGTTGATTGCGACGCGAATCGTCATGGTCTATCTCCTGATGGCTGAAAAAATACGTCCATGTTAGCTCTGCTGGGCCGGATCCCGCCGGGCGTGGGGCGCACGCGGCAGGACCGGACACCCAATCAGCCGAGTGCGGCTTTAGCCGTCTCAACAACTTTCTCGACGGTGAAGCCGAAATGCTTGAACAACACGCCAGCCGGGGCCGACTCGCCGAACGTGTCGATCCCGACCACGCCGCCTTCCAGACCCACGTACTTGCGCCAGAAATCCGTCACGCCCGCTTCGATCGCGACGCGGCGTACGCCCTTCGGCAGCACGCGTTCGCGGTATTCGGCGTCCTGCTGATCGAACACCGTGGTAGCCGGCATTGACACCACGCGTGCAGCAATCCCTTCGCGTGCCAGCGGCTCGACTGCCTTCAGTGCCAGTTCGACTTCCGAACCGGTCGCAATCAGGATGATCTTGCGCGCGACGATCTCGTCGTTCCAGTCGCGCAGCACGTAACCGCCCTTGGCGACGTTGGCGATCTGCGCATCCGTGCGCTCCGAGAACAGCAGGTTCTGACGGCTGAAGATCAACACCGACGGGCCATGATGTTCCACCGCTTGAGTCCACGCCACCGCTGTTTCAACGGTATCGGCCGGACGCCAGACTTGCAGATGCGGAATCAGACGCAGGCTCGCGACGTGTTCGATGGACTGGTGGGTCGGGCCGTCTTCGCCTAGACCGATCGAGTCATGCGTGAACACGAAGATCGACGGGGCCTTCATCAGCGCAGCGACGCGCAGTGCGTTGCGGCTGTAGTCGGAGAACGTGAGGAACGTGCCGCCGAACGCCTTGAAGCCACCGTGCACCGCGATGCCGTTGATCGCGGCGCTCATGCCGAATTCGCGCACGCCGTAGTTGACGTAGTTACCAGCTGCGCGGCCTTCCGCGTTGACGCGCACCGGCTTGGCCGCCTTCCAGTTGGTGAGGTTCGAGCCGGTCAGGTCGGCTGAGCCGCCGAGCAGTTCGGGCAACACGGTCGAAAGACCTTCGATAGCCTGTTGCGATGCCTTACGCGTGGCGATGGTTTCCGCGCGTTCATTCGCGCCGGCGATGATGGCCTGAGCCTTCTCCGCCCAGTCAACCGGCAGTTGCTTGGCCATACGACGCGTGAATTCAGCGGCTTCCTGCGGATACTTGGCCTGGTAGGCCGCGAATGCCTTGTTCCACTCGGACTCGTTCCGCGCGCCAGCTTCCTTCGCGTCCCATGCTGCGTAGACTTCCGTCGGGATCTCGAACGGTGCCCACTTCCAGCCGAGCTTTTCACGCGCGCCCGCGATTTCCTTCTCGCCGAGCGGCGCGCCGTGCGAATCGTGGCTGCCGGCCTTGGTCGGTGCACCTTCGCCGATCACCGTCTTGCAGCAGATCAGCGTGGGCTTGTCCGACAGCTTGGCTTGCTTGATCGCCGCGTCCACGGCCTCGACGTCGTGGCCCACCACGCCCGGAATCACATTCCAGCCGTACGCCTGGAAGCGCTTCGGCGTGTCGTCGTGGAACCAGTGCACCACTTCGCCGTCGATCGAGATACCGTTGTCGTCGTAGAACGCGATCAGCTTGTTCAGCTTCAGCACGCCAGCGAGCGAACAGGCTTCATGCGAGATTCCTTCCATCAGGCAGCCGTCGCCGACGAACACGTACGTGTGGTGATCGACGATCTTCGCATCCGGCTTGTTGAATTCCGTAGCCAACAGCGACTCGGCGAGCGCCATGCCGACTGCATTGGCCAAGCCCTGGCCGAGCGGGCCGGTGGTCGTCTCGACGCCTGGCGTGATGCCGTATTCCGGGTGGCCAGGCGTCTTCGAATGCATTTGCCGGAAGTTTTTCAGCTCTTCCATCGGCAGGTCGTAGCCGGTCAGATGCAGCAGCGAATACAGCAGCATCGAGCCGTGGCCGTTGGACAGCACGAAGCGGTCGCGATCGGCCCATTGCGGGTTCTTCGGGTTGTGGCGCAGATGACGCGACCACAGCGCGACACCGATCTCGGCCATGCCCATCGGCATGCCGGGGTGGCCGGAATTCGCTTGTTGAACAGCATCCATAGCCAGCGCACGGATTGCGTTGGCCATCAGGGAAGTGGGGGCGGGAGACGGGGTCGTCATGTCGAGTCCGGAGAACGAGTCCAAAAAGCGGGGCGCGGGCGGCGGTCCGGAAGCTCGGCGGCCAGTCTGCTACGGCGCACGGTGCGGCGCCGGGAGACGCGATACGGGCAGAGCAAACGGACAAGGCTGCAAAGCGTGACATTCTAACAGATGCTTGTGGCCTTTCCCGGCTGGCAACCGCTTGGGTCGGTGGGTTGCGGCCTCGTTGCGACGCCTGCCCATTCAGGCCCCGCTTCGACTTTATAATCCGAGCATCGCCAACCGATCGCGCCCGCCTGCGCGCCGCCCACCTTGAGCGCTCCGCTGCTTTTCCAGCCGACCCCGTACGTCCTGTACGGCTTCCCGAACGCCAGGCGCCTCGCGAGCGTCGCTTCGCCGCATCAACTGATCGAAGTCTGGGACACCCCGCAACTCGGGCGGCTCTTCACGCTCGACGGCCGTCCAATGACTTCCGTCGGCGACGAGTTCATCTATCACGAATGCATGGTCCACCCGATCGCGGTAGCCCATCCCGCGCCGCGCACTGCGCTCGTGCTGGGTGGCGGCGACGGTGGCGCGGCACGGCAACTGCTCAGGCATCCGGACATCACGCGGGTCGTGGTGGCCGAGCTGGATGCGGAGGTCGTGCGCCTCACCCGCGAGTATCTGCCGCAAGTCCATGGCGGCGCCTTCGACGATCAGCGCGTAGAACTGGTGATCGGCGATGCCGCCGATTTCGTCGCCGCTGCGCAGGAACAGTTCGATCTGGTCGTATTCGACCTGACGCCGCCCGACTCCCCGGCGGCGAGGCTTTACACGCCTACGTTCTACGCGCAGCTCAAGCGTGTGATGAGTCCGGCTGCGGCGTTGTCGTTGCATCTCGGCGCGCCTTACTACCACGCCGCACGAGCGGCCGCGCTACTTGACGGCCTGCGCTCCTCCTTTGCGGTGGTGCGCACGATGGGCGCGTTCGTGCCGCTGTACGGCTCGCTATGGATGATGGCCACCGCGAGCGACACGCTCGACCCCGCCGCGCTGACCCCGGCCGAGCTCACCGAGCGCCTCACGGCCCGGCAAATCGCCGGTCTCGCCTGGTACGACGCCGATGCACATGCCGGACTCTTCTCGGCATCCCGCGCGGTGCGCGATAAACTAAGTCAATTCTTAAAGCCATCACGGTAGCGCGGCGGCAGAATGTGCGGTTTGGTCGGCGCGGAGGTCTCGTGAGCCGACCCCTGGCCGCGCTGCACCCGCCCCGCTCACCCTAGATCCGGAGAACTCCATGACCGCCTCCCGCCCAGCCGGTGTGCCCTGGTTGACCCCTTATCTCACGGTTCGCGACGCACGTGCCGCAATTGCGTTCTTCGAAGCGGCCTTTGGCTTTGAGGTGCGCGACAGCGTCCAGGACGACGGTGTCGTCATGCATGTCGAAATGGTCTACCAAGGCCAGTTGATCGTGATGTTTGCGCCGGAAGGCGCGTTCGGCTCGACTGCGAAAACACCCAAAAGCTCGGGCGCGGTTGCACCGCAATCGTTTTATGTTTATGTCGACGATGTCGACGCGGTTTATGCGCGGGCGCTGGCGGCCGGCGCGAAATCGCTGAGCGAGCCACAGGATCAGTTCTGGGGTGACCGTTTTGCGCAGGTCGAAGACCTGGACGGCTACCGCTGGGCGCTCGCTCGCCACCTTTCGTGAACCAATGAGTATTTTCCTGATGCCTCGCTTCTTCGTCGGTACGGCCCTCAAGCCCGAAGACATCATGCAGCTTCCCGATGACGTCACGCGGCACATCCTGGTCCTGCGTCTGCAACCGGGCGACTCGATCGTGCTTTTCAACGGCGAAGGCGGTGAATACAGCGCCGAACTCGTCGAAGTAGAACGTCGCTCGGCCACCGTCAAGGTTCGCGAATTCCGCGAAATCGAGGTGGAACCGCCCTATCACCTGACGCTCGCGCAAGGCATCGCCGGCGGCGACAAGATGGACTGGCTGATCGAAAAGGCCGTCGAACTAGGCGCCTCGAGTTTCGTGCCGCTCACCACCACGCGCAGCGTGGTGCGCCTGTCGGGCGAACGGGCGCAGCGTCGCCATTTGCACTGGCAAGGCATCGTGCGCTCGTCGTGTGAACAGTGCGGGCGCAATCGCTTGCCCGAAGTCGCGCCGGTACGGGAAATCGCCACCTGGCTTGGCGTCTTGCCGCGTGCGCCTGAAGAAGGGGAGTTGCGCCTGCTGTTGTCGCCCCGCGCGAGCATCAGCTTTACGGCCCTGCCGGCCACGCCGCCGCTCGGGCGGGTGACCTTGCTGATCGGCCCGGAAGGCGGCTTTTCGGCAGCCGAAGAAGCTGCGGCGACCGATCACGGCTTCGCTGCAGTTGGCCTCGGACCGCGCGTGCTGCGCACCGAAACCGCGGGGATCGCGGTGCTGGCCGCGCTGGCTGCGCGCTGGGGTGGCTGGTAAGCGCGTCGAAGGGACGGCACGGTGTGCCAGTGCCGTAGTCACTGTGGAATCCGAAACCACAACAACGGAAACCGCAGTTGCAACACCCAAAACAAAGGCCCGCCAATTGGCGGGCCTTTGTTTTGTTCAACTATGCGTATTGAATCTGTTCAGGCTAGCGAACCTTCCACAGACCACCGCCCTACACGTTCAGGCGAACGAATAAAACACGCGGAATGCCACCTTGCGTTCGGCCCAGAATTCCGACGCTTCGCGGAACACGTCGAGCAGCGTCTCGCGGCCTTCCTTGTCAAATTTCTGCGCCACCGGCAACGCCTCCAGCACGATCACAAAACCCGGTTGCGGGCCCGCCTTGGCAACCAGATCGGTCAGGCAATCGTACAGAGCATCGTAATTTTTGCCGAAATGTTTCGGAAACAGAAATGAAGTCGCAATCGTTTCGAGGACTTCCTGTTTCGATTGCGCATTCGCGCAATGCGCATACAGAAAGTGCTGGCCAAGCTGGTTGGCTTCATCAGCGAGATCCTGCACGCGAAACGCGCGGATCGACTGTACGATGTTTGGTCGTACGGTCTTGAAAAGACTCATAGGCCCCTCGTTCGATGAAAGCACAGTGCTGGCTTCGCTCTGGGTGTCCCGTCCGTCTCCGGCGGAGCGCATCTGCATGACACGCTGAAACAGATTGCCGTCGCCGGCCGCGAAAAGATCCGTCGCGACTCCGGAGTCGTGCGCGTAGACGTTGTCGCTCATGCCGTTCATCCCGATGTCATTCAACAATACGATTAAAACTCGTGTAGTGGTCGTCCGAGTAGTAGCAGTTATCGGTCCGCTCCAGCGGACCCCCACAGACAATGCGACGCGCGCCGCGATTGTGGGCACGCGGCGTAGGTACGGTGTATTCGTGATAATAGCCGCGCCGGTGCGGCGGCAGCAGCCTTTCGCGGTTGCCGAATACGATGCCGTCCTTCTCATACGGGTAAGGCCCGCCTGCGGCAATCAAGTTCAACGTATTGACTGCTTCACGCGGCAATTGCGCCACCGCGATGGTGCCCTGCACCTGACTGTCACTGTTGCCGGGTGTCGAATAGTCCCGCGCAAACGCGCCGGTGACCACGCTCCCACACAAACCGCCGAACGCCAGCGCGCCGATGAGCACGCCGCTGCGGAGCCACTTGCGTGCCATGAATCAGGGTTCCCGCTGTTAGATCACGAGTTTGACGACCATGAAAGACGTAAGGGTATCGCTAATGGCCCCTGGAATCAACGTTCGTTCGGCAAACGAAAGGTTCCATTGTTGCCGCAAAGCGCCGATCGCCTAGTCTTGACGATTCTTGACAGATTATTTTATCCCGCACGAGATAAAATTAGCCCGACGGTGTCATCCGGAATGAACGTATCTGGTTCGCTCTATTCTGGACGCTTTGGAGGTGGAAATACCGTCGTTTCAAACCTTTTTGGGTGGCAATCCCCTGTTCACCCAGCGGCGTGCCCATTGCGGGCACGCCTTTTTTTCGCCTTGTGGTGAGTTTCAGCGCCGGGTGGGCCGCCGCTTAACGCGCGGCGATCACATCCGCAACCAGCAGCGCCGTCATATTGACGATCCGGCGCACCGTGGCCGAAGCGGTCAGCACATGCACCGGCTTGGCTGCGCCGAGCAGGATCGGGCCAATCGCGATGTTATTGCCGGCCGCCGTCTTGAGCAGGTTGTACGAGATGTTGGCGGAGTCGATGTTCGGCATCACCAGCAGGTTCGCATCGCCCTCGAGCGTCGATTCGGGCAGCACTTCGCGGCGCAGGTTGTGATCGAGTGCGACGTCGCCGTGCATCTCGCCGTCCACTTGCAGGTCCGGCGCGCGCTCGCGCAGGATCTCGAGCGTGTCGCGCATCTTCTGTGCAGTCGGTGCATTGCTCGTGCCGAAGTTCGAATGCGACACCAGCGCAATCTTCGGCTCAATGCCGAAGCGGCGCACTTCCTCGGCCGCCATGATCGTGATCTCGGCAAGCTGCGCGGGTGTCGGATCCACGTTCACATGGGTGTCCACGAGGAAAATCTGCCGGCCCGGCAGCACCAGCCCGTTCATCGCCGCGTAGACGTTGCAGCCTTCCTTCTTGCCGATCACCTGGTCGATGAAGTGCAGGTGCCGGTGCGTCGTGCTGACCGTACCGCAGATCATGCCGTCTGCCTCGCCCTTGTTGACCAGCATCGAGCCGATCAGCGTGGTGCGGCGGCGCATTTCGAGCTTCGCCATCTGCTCGCTGATGCCCTTGCGGGACATCATCTTGTAGTACGTTTTCCAGAAGTCTCGGTAACGCTCGTCATGGTCGGTGTTGACCACCGTGTAGTCCTGACCGTTGACCAGACGCAGACCGTAGCGCGCAATGCGTTGTTCGATCACCGCCGGACGGCCGATCAGGATCGGCTTCGCCAGCTTTTCGTCGACGATGATCTGCAGTGCCCGCAACACACGCTCTTCTTCGCCTTCCGCGAACACAATGCGCTTCTTCTCCGGTTCGACGCCGCGCGCCAACTGGAAAATCGGCTTCATCGTCGTGCCGCTGTGGTAGACGAACTGCTGCAGATGCTGCTCGTACGCCTCCATGTCTTCGATCGGACGATCGGCGACCCCCGAATCCATCGCGGCCTTCGCCACGGCCGGCGCGACCTTGACGATCAGGCGCGGATCGAACGGCTTCGGAATCAGGTATTCCGGCCCGAACGACAGGTCCTGAATGCCATAGGCCGTCGCCACGATATCGCTCTGCTCCTGGCGCGCCAGTTCGGCGATCGCGTTGACGGCGGCGATTTCCATTTCCCGCGTCACGGTCGTCGCGCCAGCATCCAGCGCGCCGCGGAACAGGAATGGGAACACGAGAACGTTGTTCACCTGGTTCGGGTAGTCGGTACGGCCCGTGCACAGCACGGCGTCCGGACGCACTTCCAGCGCGAGTTCCGGCAGAATTTCCGGGTTCGGGTTAGCCAGCGCGAGAATCAGCGGCTTGTCCGCCATCTGCTTGACCATGTCCTGCTTCAGCACGCCGCCAGCCGACAGGCCGAGGAAAATGTCCGCGTCGCCAATCGCTTCCGCCAGCGTGCGGGCATCGGTTTCGCGTGCGAAGCGCTCCTTGTCCGGATCCATCAGCTCCGTGCGGCCCTTGTAGACCACGCCGGCCAGATCGGTCACGGTGATGTTCTCGAGCGGCAGGCCGATGTCGACCAGCAGGTCCAGACAGGCCAGCGCCGCGGCGCCCGCGCCGGAAGAGACCAGCTTGACCTTCTTGATGTCCTTGCCCACGACCTTCAGGCCGTTGGTAATGGCCGCGGCGACGACGATAGCCGTGCCGTGCTGGTCATCGTGGAATACCGGAATCTTCATGCGCTTGCGGCATTCGCGCTCGACGATGAAGCAGTCCGGCGCCTTGATGTCTTCCAGATTGATGCCGCCGAAGGTGGGTTCGAGCGCGGCGATCACGTCCACCAGCTTGTGCGGGTCGGACTCGTTCAGCTCGATATCGAACACGTCGATGCCGGCGAACTTCTTGAACAGCACGGCCTTGCCTTCCATGACTGGCTTGGAGGCGAGCGGGCCGATATTGCCGAGGCCCAGCACTGCCGTGCCGTTCGTCACGACGCCGACCAGGTTGCTACGCGCGGTGAAGCGGGCGGCATTCAGCGGGTTCTCGACAATTTCCTCGCACGCAAACGCGACGCCGGGTGAATACGCCAGCGCGAGGTCGCGCTGGTTGATCATCTGTTTGGTCGGCGCGATCGCGATCTTCCCGGGGGTCGGGAACTCGTGATAATCGAGAGCGGCTTCGCGAAGTTTGGTATTGACGGGATTCGACATAAGGCGGGCTTGGAGTGCGGATTAGAATAGGTGCTCGACGGGGCATTGTAGCGCCAATCCCTAACGTGATTCCTTCAATCAGGGCACAGGTGCCGCGACTGAAACAGGGGCAACGGCCCCGATGCAACCCGCCCAGAGAATTTGTGGCGACGCAGCATTTTGACCGTACAATGCGCGCCGTTAGCCGCTTTTCCGTGCACGGAACCCCATCATGCTCTCCGAGTTCTCGCTGATCGACCGTTTTTTTGCGCGCCGTGCCGAAGCTGCTGGTCGCCAAGCCGACGACGGCTCGCTTGGCATTGGCGACGACTGCGCATTGCTCGCTCCCCGGCCCGGCGAAATGATGGCGATTTCGACGGACATGCTGGTGGAAGGCCGCCATTTCTTCCCTGATATCGATCCCCATGCGCTCGGCCATAAGGCCCTCGCGGTGAACCTCTCGGATCTGGCCGCGATGGGCGCCGACCCGCAAGGATTCACTCTGGCGTTTGCACTGCCACAGGCGCATGAGGACTGGCTCGCCGCATTCAGCGACGGGCTGTTTGAACTTGCCGAACGCTACGGTTGCGACCTGATCGGCGGCGATACCACCGCCGGGCCGCTGAACTTGTGCATCACCGTGTTCGGCAGCGTCCCGCCGCGGTTGGCGCTGCGCCGTGATGCGGCGCAAGCCGGCGATGACATCTGGATCTCCGGCACACTCGGCGATGCACGCGCCGGACTGGGCGTGTTGCGCGGCGAGTGGTCCGCCGATGCCGCCGACACTGCGACATTTCGCCGCGCCCTCGAACGCCCCGAGCCGCGCATCCCGCTCGGCCTCGCGCTGCGCGGCGTTGCGCGTGCGGCGCTCGACCTTTCGGACGGCCTCGCCGGCGACCTGCTGCACATCCTGCAGCGCTCGCACTTGCAGGCACAGGTCACCGTCGACGCCGTGCCACGCTCGGCCGCGCTGCGCCGGTTACCGGAGGACGTTCAACGCCGCTGCACACTGGCGGGCGGCGACGACTACGAGCTTTGCTTCACAGCGCCTGTGAGCGCGCGCGCCGCGGTCGAAGCGGCCGGCCGCGAGGTAAATATTCCGGTCACCCGGATCGGTACAATAAACGCTTTGGAATCAGCGGCGGACAGCCCTGCAATCCGTTGGCTCGACGCAGCCGGCAACCCGCTCACCTTGACCTTGCAAGGCTTCGACCACTTCCATGCAGACTGACTCCGCGCTCGGCCCCGCAGACGACTTTCGGGGCGGTAATCCGGCCGCCGGCCCATCGCATGGCGGCCCATCGGGAGAAACGCCCGGCACACCCGAACCGCGGCCCTCGCGGCCGCGCCGCGCGACCGCCCGCTTCATGCTGTCGCATCCGCTGCATTTGATTTCGCTCGGCTTTGGCAGCGGGTTGTCGCCGGTCATGCCTGGTACTGTCGGCACACTGTTCGCGTGGGCGTCGTTCGCGGTACTAAACCGTTACCTGACCGTGCTCGACTGGGGCTTACTGATCGTGGTGGGCTTTTTTGCCGGCATTTCGATTAGCGGCTTCACCGCGAAAAAACTTGGCATCGACGATCCGTCGCCGGTCGTGTGGGACGAAATCGTCGCGTTCTGGCTGGTGCTGCTGATGGTGACACCGGTGACCTTCAAGGGACAGCTATGGGCCTTCATCGTGTTCCGTTTTTTCGACATGGTGAAACCTCCTCCGATCCGTTACTTCGACCGCAGACTGAAAGGTGGCTTCGGCATCATGTTTGATGACCTGGTCGCGGCGTTTTTCACCTTGCTGGTGATTGCGCTTTGGCTCATGGCGGTCTGACCGTCTTACGTTTTTCGGACATACCCATGGCTACCGATTCCGTCGTTCACCAACTCGCAATCCGCGTGAGCAACCGGTTGCGCGACGAACGCCTGATGCTCGTGACCGCCGAGTCCTGTACGGGCGGCATGGTCGCGACGGCGATTACCGACATCTCCGGCAGCAGCGGCTGGTTCGAACGGGGCTTCGTCACCTATTCGAATCAGGCCAAGAGCGAGATGATCGGCGTGCCTGCCGATCTGATCGAAAAACATGGCGCGGTCAGCGAGCCCGTCGCCCGCGCGATGGCCGAAGGGGCGCTACGCAATAGCCGGGCGCAGGTGTCGCTGTCGATTACCGGCGTGGCCGGTCCGGGCGGCGGCAGCGAGACGAAGCCGGTCGGGACTGTGTCGTTCGGCTGGAGCAACCGCCTGCATACTGCTGTGGAAACGGTGGTGTTCAAGGGCGACCGCGAAAAAATCCGCACGCAAGCCGCCGCTCATGCGCTGCGAGGGATGCTGGCATTGCTCGACGAACGCGAGCGGTAAGGCGCTGCCTATGTCGACTCCCGAGCTAGCCAAAGATGACCTGATCCGCCACTTCGATTTGCAGCCGCATCCCGAGGGCGGGTTTTTCCGCGAAACCTATCGCTCTATGGCAACCGTGAGGCGCGAAGGGTCCGGAGAAACGCGCTCGGCGTCGACGGCGATCTACTACCTGCTATGCGACGGCGCGCATTCCGCGTGGCATCGGATCAAGTCTGACGAAGTCTGGCATTTCTATGCCGGCGAGCCGCTCCTCGTTCATGTGCTGGACGAGGCAGGTCAGTTGATCACGTATCGGCTGGGCAATCCGCTGACCCATCCGGGGACCGTGTTTCAGGCGGTAGTGTCGGCCGGACTGTGGTTTGCGGCCGAGTGTGAAGAGCCGGCGACATTCGCGCTGGTGGGTTGTACGGTGGCGCCAGGGTTTGAATTCAGCGAATTTGAGTTGGCAGAGGTCGGTGCGCTGCGGAGCGCTTATCCGGTGCACGCGGAATTCATTGCGCGGTTAGGGCCGGCGGCCCGTACCGCATAAAGCAGAATAAAACGGCTACCGTTGATCGCGGGCAGCCGCAACCCATCACCGATACGCGTTAATCCGATCCCGCGTCTCTTGCGCAGCCTTCGCCGCGGCATCACCAAAGTCCTCGCCCTTGCCGGCGTAAATAATCGCCCGCGACGAGTTGATCAGCATGCCGGTGCCCGCTGCATTGCGGCCCGCGTTCACCGTTGCCTCGACATCGCCGCCCTGCGCGCCAATCCCCGGGATCAGCAGCGGCATCTCCCCCACGATCCCGCGCACGACTTCGATTTCCTTCGGAAACGTCGCGCCCACCACCAGCCCAAGCTGGCCACTCGCATTCCACTTGTCCGCAGCCAGTTGCGCGACCACCTGATAGAGCGGCCGCCCCGCCGTCTCCAGAAACTGCAGATCGGAGCCGCCAGGATTCGAGGTCCGGCACAAGACGATCACACCCTTGCCCGGATGCGCCAGATACGGTTCGATCGAATCGAAACCCATATACGGGTTCACGGTCACGGCATCCGCCTGGTAGCGCTCGAACGCCTCGCGGGCGTACTGCTCAGCGGTGCTGCCGATGTCGCCGCGCTTCGCGTCGAGAATTACAGGCAAGCCCGGATGGTTCCGGTGAATGTGCGCAATCAGCTGCTCAAGCTGGTCTTCCGCGCGGTGAGCGGCGAAGTAGGCAATTTGCGGCTTGAACGAGGAGGCATACGGCGCGGTCGCGTCGACGATCGTGCTGCAAAACTCGAAGATTGCATCGGCACGGCCAGCGAGCGCGGCCGGAAATTTTGCGGGCTCGGGGTCGAGGCCGACGCACAGCAGCGAGTTCGTGCGTTGCCAGGCGTCGTTGAGGGTCTGGATCAAAGTGGGCATGATGGGTCTCGCGGCGGGCCGAATAGAGAAGTGGCGCGTATTTTACCCGTCCTCGCACCAAGGGCACGCCGCCCACGCAGCAGCCGCCGTGCGCCACCGGCTACACCTGAAGCCTGGCGGCAGCCTTCCGCGAAACAAGCGCGCAGCGCGGTGGTACTCCTCAGCTACCCACCCGGCTCATTGCTTCCGCGAACCCCGCGCCCCAGCCGCTGCGCGCAAGCCCGTCCGCTCGACCGTGAAGCGAAACGACCGGGAGAGGCGCTCGCCACGCGCCAGCATCGTCATGCCGTGCGATGCCGCCCCGCCCGGCAGGTTCACCGCATTGATCGGATGATCGACCGGCTCGAAGCAGAAAAAGTCTTCGCCCGGCGGTGTGTAGAGCACGTAATAATCAGCATCCGAGGCAATGGTCAGCGACAGTCGCCGCTTCGGCCAAACGACCGCCGCCTGCCCGCTCCAACCGGTGAAGGCGTGATTGACAATCGTCTCGGGCAACGGATACGCCACGCCGAACTGCCAGGCCGGTGGCGCCGGCACATGGCGCACCGGCAGCCAGTCGTCGCCCTGCAGCCACAACCCTGCTGCCGCCGCCGACAACTCGGTCTGCGCGTCGCGCACCAGAAACGGATGGATGCCAAGGCCGAACGGTAGCGCGTCGCGTCCCGTGTTTTCCACCTCGAGCGTAATCACGAGACTCGGGCCTTCCAGCGCATAGGTCTGGGTCGCGCGATACGCATAGGGTTTACCGTCGCTGCGGTCGAGCGTCAGGCGCACACTGTCGTGATTGGTCTCCGCCACTTGCCAGTGGGCCAGCCAGCCGTCGCCGTGGATCGGCAGCGGCTCGGCGACGCGGTTGCGCGGCACGTCGACGCGCCGTCCGCCCACGCCGAAATGGCCACCGCCGATCCGGTTCGAATACGGCAACATCGGATAGCAGGCCAACTGGTTCGGGTCGGTATCGGCGGCGATATGCCGGCAGCGGCGAAAGATCGGCACGAGCGCGCCGTCACTGCGCCAGTCGAAGCGGGTGATGCCGCCGCCCAGCGACGGCGCCACGTCGAGCCGCAACTGTGGATTGGCCAGCGTCAAGCACGCGAATTCGCCCGCGCTGCCCTCACCGACGGCCACAGCCGACGTGCTGGGGCCTGCAAGCACCGGATTGGCGGCGGCAGCGAGCCGGGCGCGGCGTGTCTGTGACGTAGGTGTTGTGGACGAACTGGAAACGAGATTCGCGACAGTCATATCAGGCTCCATCGAGAGGCGAGGGACGTTACCGGCATTGCTGCCGGATGTTTATATGGGCGCCTTTGCCGGCCGCCTCTTTGTGTCCTTGAATCGAGGAATCGCTCGGTCCTTGCGAGGTGCAGCATGCTACGCAATTGCTGCGTTGCCAAGCCTCGCCGGACCCAATCTGCTCAAAGTGTTGCGGCATACTCACGCGCCGCGAAAAAGTTAGCTCAACTGACTCGTCTTGCACAGCCCTGGTGCACCTTGAAAGACGGCTTCAGGCAAGCCGCGCGCCCCGGGTATGGCCACGAACACACCGCCCGCATGCCTGTCGCCAGCGAGCGCGGACGCGTCGAGGTCGATGCGCGCGCTCGTGATGTACAGCGTGCCGAGCTGATCGCCGCCGAGCGCCACGCAACTCGGTTGCACGGTGGGTACGGTCACCCGCGCCGTTTCCACACCGTCCGGGCCATAGCGCACCACTCGCGCACCGCCCCACTGCGCATTCCACAGGCCGCCGTCGCGGTCGACGGTCGAGCCATCGGGCTCGCCAGTCGCATCCGTGAGCTTCGTGAACAGACGGTCGTTCGCGACCGTGCCGTCTGCGCCGTAATCACACGCGCGGATCTCGCGGGTCGGCGAATCGCAGTAGTACATCGTCGCGCCGTCCGGACTGAATGCGATGCTGTTCGAAATCGCGGGTGCCGGCAAGGGCAAGCGCTCGAGCGACAGATCGCGGTTCAGACGGTAGAACCCGCCCACGGCGCGTAAGGGTGAACCCTCATCCTTCGTACCGAACACGAAACGTCCTTGACGGTCGCAGCGGCCGTCGTTGACGCGCGTGTTCAAACCCGGCTCGACATCGACAATACGCTGAGTCTCGCCAGTTGCAAGGTCGAAGAAAGCAAGATGGGTCGCAAGTCCGAGTAAAAGGTATTGCAGATCGGCGCAGAGCGCAAAAGTCGCAAGCCGCTCCGGCATGCGCCAGAAGGTGCTGCTTCCGTCTCGGGGGTCGTAGCGCCATAGCCGTGCGCCCTCGATATCGGTCCAGTAAAAGCGCCCGCTTCTCGCGCACCACGTAGCGCCTTCACCGAGCGTGCATTTGACGTCAACCAGCAGGGACGCGCGCGTGGGTTCGCTCATGCCCAGCCTCCGTCGACGATGACGTCCTGGGCCGTGATCATGCGGCTGTCATCGGCGGCGAGGAAGAGCGCCATGCGGGCCAGATCGTCCGGCAGCAACTCGGCGTCGATACATTGGCCTTCCTTGATCGAGCGGCGCCCGGCATCGTCGAGCCACAAGCGTTTTTGCTTCTCGGTCATCACCCAGCCCGGCACCAGCGTATTCACGCGAATATTAAAGTGGCCGAGATCGCGTGCGAGACTGCGCGTGAGGCCCTGTACAGCCGATTTCGACATCGTGTAGACCGCATAACCGCCGTTCTTCAGCATCCAGCTTATCGAGCCGAGGTTGATGATCGAACCCCGTCCAGCCACTTTCATATCGTCCATCACGGCCTGCGCCGCGAAGAGCTGATGGCGGATGTTCACGGCGATCCCCGCGTCGAACGACTCGGGCGTCACGTCCTCGATTTTGTGACGCTTGTCGTTCGCTGCATTGTTGACGAGCACCTCGATCGGGCCGAGTGCGGCCTTGACGTCGGCGATCGCTTTGCGCAACGCGTCGATATCGGTCAGGTCGCACGGCAGGAACAGCGGCTTGTGGCGCGAATCGCCGAGTTCATCGGCGAGCGCCTCGCCGGCGCTCGCGTCGATATCGAAGAACGCGACGCGTGAGCCTTGCGCAGCAAAGTGCTCGACGAACGACGCGCCGATGCCGGTCGCGCCGCCCGTGATCAGCACAGTCCGGTCTTCAAGGCTCGGATAGCGCGCATATACGTTGTCCGCCTGGCGGGCATTCGCATTGGCAGGAGACGACATCGTTCGATTCCTATTCTATTAAGCAACTAAGCAACTTAACGGGCCACCGCGCGTCAATCGCGCGCGCCGCGGTTCTTCAACTGGTCGAGCAGCACGGCGGCGAGCAGGATCGCACCACGCACCAGGTACTGATAGAACGCGTCGATATTCAGCAGGTTCATCACGTTCTCGACCGTGCCCATGATCAGCACGCCGATCACCACACCCGAAATCGTCGCGCGGCCGCCCAGCAGCGACACACCGCCCAGCACGCACGCCGAGATCACGTTCAGTTCGAAGCCTTCCGCGGCGTTCGGCTGCCCCGAGGTGATACGCGAGGCGAGAATCACGCCGGCCAGTGCGGTGACCGCGCCCTGCACCAGGAAAATATACACACGGGTGCGCTCGACGTTAATACCGGCCAGACGCGACGCTTCCGGATTGCCGCCAATCGCCAGCGTATTGCGGCCATACACGGTCTGGTTGAGCATCACGCCGAACACGATGAAGCACAGCAGCGTGACCCAGATCGGCAGCGACACGCCGAACATCGACAAGCCACCCAGCGCGATAAACGTATCCGACGACACGCCCACGGCCTGGCCATGCGACACGATGAAGCCGAAGCCGCGCACGATTTCCATCGTCGCGAGCGTCGTGATCAGCGCGTTGATGCGCAGATACGCGATCACCGCGCCGTTGACCCAACCGATCGCCGCTCCGGCAGCGACTGCCGCGATGATCGCGATGAACGTGCTGCCCGTCGCGTTGAGCACCATCGCGCACAGCACGCCGGCAAACGCGACGATGGAACCCACGGACAAATCGAAGTCACGCGACGCGAGACAGAACATCATCGTGCAGGCGACCATGCCGATCTGCGAGATCGACAGCGCGAGACCGAGCATGTTTTCGATCGAGAAAAAGTGATCGACCGTCAGGGACATCGTGATGAACATGATCGCGAAAATCACGATCAGGCTGTAGTCGGTGACTTGCTGCCACCATTTCTGCTTGTCGCTGCTCTGCGGAATCAGCGCTTCGGCGGCGGCCTTGCCGGCCTGTTGCGCGAGGTTTTCTCTGGCTTGCATTTGATGACTCCTCCCGTTTTCGTCACGGGCTGACGGGTTATTGGGGACTTGCGTCCGTTCAGTTTCAGGCCGCCTGCGAGGCGGCATCTTCCGGTGCGGTCGAGCTTTGCGGCAATGCGAGACTCAGCACCGCCTGCTCGTTGGCCTGGCTGCGCGGCAGTTCGCCGGAGATGCGGCCCTGCCGCATCACGACAATCCGGTCGGACACGCCGAGCACTTCCGGCAGTTCGGACGAAATCATCACGATCGCGCAACCGCGTTCCGCAAGCTGATAAATCACGTTATAGATCTCATGCTTCGCGCCGACGTCAATACCGCGCGTCGGCTCGTCGAGAATCACCACTCTCAGATCGGGCTCCGCGAGCCAGCGCGACAGAATCGCTTTCTGCTGGTTGCCGCCGGAAAGGAAACGGATCTTCTGGCGACGGTTCGGCGTCTTGATCTTCAGCAGCTTGATAAATCTGTCTGCCGTTGCCGCTTCTTTCTTGCGATTCAGGAAGAAGCCTCCGCGCAGGTAATGGCGGCGGCAGCTGATGTTGATGTTCTCGGACACGCTCGCCATCGCGACGATGCCCTCTTCCTTGCGGTCTTCCGGGCACAGCACGATGCCGTG
The DNA here is from genome assembly GCF_050436665.1 of Paraburkholderia sp. EB58. NCBI lineage: Bacteria > Pseudomonadati > Pseudomonadota > Betaproteobacteria > Burkholderiales > Burkholderiaceae > Paraburkholderia > Paraburkholderia sp. EB58. The sequence continues at coordinate 359,589 of NZ_JBNDMQ010000003.1, forward strand.
GCGAATCGCTTCGCCGGCGCTGCGCACCTTGATCGTCTTGCCGTCCAGCATGATCTCGCCGTTCTTCTTGCTGTCGGCGCCGTACACGAGGTGCATCAGTTCGCTACGGCCCGCGCCCACCAGACCGAAAAAGCCGACGATCTCGCCGCGCCGCACTTCGAAGCTGGCCGGCTCCTTGAGGGCGTGCCCTTCGATTGCTTTGGCGGCAAAGCGCACTTCGCCGAGTTCGCGCGGCTTGTAGCTGTAGATGTCCGAAATTTCGCGGCCGACCATTTCGCTCACGATCGTCTCGCGCTTCACCCCTTGGAGGGTCGGATGCGAAGCCACCTTGCGGCCATCACGGAAGATCGTGCAGGCGTCGCACAACTCGTAAATCTCATCCATCCGGTGCGAGATATAGATCATCGCCCGGTTGTCGGCGCGCAGATCGCGCACCAGCTTGAACAGCACTTCAGTCTCGCTGTGCGACAGCGAACTGGTCGGCTCATCGAGCGCGATCACGCGTGCATTGCGCATCAGCGCCTTGCAGATTTCCACCATCTGCCGCTGGGCAATCGAGAGCTTGCCCAGCTTCGCATTCGGATCGAGCGCCACACCCATCGATTCCAAGCGTTCGCGCACGAAGCGCTTGGCTTCCCGTTTGTTGACCCAGCCGAGCGAGTTCGGCAACTGGCCGAGCAGCAGGTTTTCCGTGACCGTCAGATCGGGCACGTATTGCAGTTCCTGGTGAATCACCGCGATGCCGGCCGCGATCGACGCGGCCGCGCTACCGAAGCGCACCTCGTTGCCGTCGATCATCAGGCGGCCGGAATTCGGCTGATATTCACCGCCAAGAATCTTCAGCAGGGTCGATTTCCCCGCGCCGTTCTCGCCCATCAGGCCATGCACCTGGCCGACGTTCACGTCGAAGGACACGCCGTCGAGCGCACGCACGCCTGGAAAGACCTTACCGATATTGTCAAAACGCAGCGTCGCTGACACTTCGCCTCCTGTTGCATCCTGTGAAACATGCGGGGCAGGACGACCGGAATCACGCTCCGGCGCCTGCCCGCTGCACTTCTATTGCCGGCGGCTTACTTCGATGCCAGACCCATCTTTTCACGCACGTCCGCGACGTTGTCACGCGTAGCCAGCATGCCGGTCGTCAACGTGAGCATCGGCGGTTCCTTGCCCTGCGTGATCCAGTCGTACATCAGCGTCGAGGTTTCTTCGCCATGGCGCTTCGGGCTGATAATGACGGTGCCGTAGAAACCCGTCGGAGTCGGCTTCTTGAACTCGTTCAGAGCCGAGTCCGAACCGCCGATGCCGATACCGATCATGTTGTCAGCCTTGAAGCCACGGCCTTCCGCTGCACGCACCGCGCCGAGCACGGCTTCGTCGTTCAGGCCGTAGGCGATCCAGTGCTTGAACTGCGGGTTCTTGGTCAGCGCGATGTTGGCGGCATTGAAGGCGTTTTCCGTGTCGGTCTTCGCCTGCGGCGCTTCAATCACGTTGGCCTTCGGGAAACCGGCTGCCACGAGCGCGTCGGTTGCACCACCGGTGCGGTCGACTGCGGTCGGCAACTGGTTGTAGGTCACGTCGATCGCGCCCACGTCCTTCATGTCCCAGCCACGCTTCTTGATTTCCGCAGCCAGGCCGTCGCCGACCTGCTTGCCGATGTTGTACGCCGAAATGCCCATATGCGGCACCGAAGCGATCGGCTTGCCCGCGCCGTCGACGAGGCGGTCGTCGACCGTCATCATCTTCAGTCCGTCAGCCTTCGCCTTGGCGACAATGCCCGGTCCGAGCTTGACATCCGGCGTGCAGATAATGAAACCTTGCGCCTTTTGAGCAGCCAGGTTGTCGATTGCGCTCATTACCTTCTCGCCCGAGGGTGCGCCGATTTTCACCAGCGTGAAGCCCTTTTCCTTGGCAGCGATCTCAGCAAACTTCCATTCGTCCTGGAACCACGGCTCTTCCGGCTGCTTCACCAGAAAGCCGATCTTGACCTGATCAGCGGCCTCTACGACCGGTGCGTTGAACAGCACACCTGCTGCTGCGGCTGCCAGCGTGAGGAAAATTCTACGTTTCATGTTGCAGTCTCCTGACTAATTAGTAGATAACGAGAAGGTATCGGCCGCGTCTTCTTATCCGGTCCCTGACACACGCGGCCAGCGCGTCAACCGGCTAAAACTGTTCGTTGCGCTCTGTGGCGCTTTGCTTTCTTTTGCTTTCTTTTGCTTTCTTTTGCTTTCTTTTGCTTCATGGCGGCGCGTGTTCCACGGCGCGCTGCCCATATTTCTCCAGACGGTGGCTCAGTCGTGGTACAGCGCTGAGCGCCCGCCATCTACCGTGATGCAACTTGCGTTGATGAACGGCGCCTCGTCCGAAGCCAGGAACACCGCCGTCATCGCCACTTCTTCCGGGCGGCCGATGCGCTTCATCGGCTGCAGATCCAGGGTTGCCTGGTGCGCCGCGGCCGGATCGGCCTGGCTGTTCCACCAGTCATGCGTCAACTGCGTTTCGATGTAGCCCGGCGCGATTGCGTTGACGCGTACATTGCGCGGTGCGTATTCGATGCCGAGCGCCCTGGTCAGTCCAATCACACCGTGCTTCGCCACCGGGTACGGGAAGCAGCCCGGAATGATCTTGAACGAATGTGTCGAAGCGATGTTCACGATGCTGCCCGCACCACGTTCGACCATCCCCGGCAACACCGCGCGGCAGCCGTTCCAGACGCCGTCCAGATCGACGGCGAAGCAGCGCCGCCAGTCGTCGTCGCTCATCGTCAGTGGATCGCAGAAGACGTTGATGCCGGCGTTGTTCACCAGCACATCGACTGCGCCGAACGCGCTTTCCGCTTCACGCACGGCATGCTGCACCGAGGCGGATTGCGTCACGTCGGTCTGCACCGCGAGCACTTTTGCGCAGCTAGTTGCTGCCGGACCGCTGACTGCGCTCGCGCCATTCGCACCGTTTGCACTGCCGGCGCCAGTTGCCCGGCACGCCGCTTCAATGTCCCGCGCAGTACGCTGTGCCGTTTCAATATCCAGTTCCGCCAGCACGACCGCCGCACCCTCACGCGCGAACGCGAGGGCAATGGCTGCACCGATGCCGCGACCGGCGCCGGTGATCAACGCGACTTTGTTGGCGAGCCGGTTCATTTCTTCGCGCCTGCTCGCGCAATCCGCAAGCCGTTGATATAGGCTCGAGCGTGCGACGCCGTCGCCGCCGCGCTCTGGCCCGGCTTGTACAGCGCCGAGCCGAGTCCGAAGCCGTTCGCGCCTGCGCTCAGGAACGGACCCATGTTGTCCGGCGTGATGCCACCGACCGGCACCAGCGGCACTTCAGCCGCGATCACCGCGCGCCATGCCTTGACGACCTGGCAACCGAGTTGTTCGGCGGGGAACATCTTCAGCACGTCGGCGCCTTTTTTCAGCGCAAGAAACGCTTCGTTCGGCGTGGCCACACCCGGCGCGCACGCGAGTCCTTGCGCCTTCGCCGTCGTCACCACATCCGCGTCGCTATGCGGCATCACGATCAGTTCGCCACCCGCCGACTTCACGTCGTGGACGAAGCTCGCGTGCAGCACCGTGCCCGCGCCGACAATCGCATCCGCCGGCAGCGCCTTGCGGATCGCAGCGATGCTGTCGAACGGTTGCGGCGAATTGAGCGGCACTTCAACGATCCGGAAACCGGCTTCGTACAGCGCCTGACCGTGTCCGGCGGCATCGGCGGGGGTGACGCCGCGCAGAATGGCGATCAGCGAGCACGCTTCGAAGGCCGCCATCAGACCCGCGTGCGGCGAGTAAGGAGCGGGCAGATTGATGTGAGGTTGCATGTCGATTCCTTATCTGTGTCGTGCGCGGCAGCGCCTTATCTGGAGCGCGCAGCCTGCGCGGCGCCGGGGGCCGGTGTCGCCGTGGGTGCCACCGCGGTTGCCACCAGTCCTGCCTGCGTCGCGATGCGCCAAAGTCCGCGTTCGGTGGCATGCTTGACCAGCGGCGCGTCGGTACAGCCGAATTGGCTCAGCGCGAGCTGGTAACGCGCGCACAATGCTTCATTGCCGATCAGCCGCAGCGCGTGCCCCGCAAGGCCGGTTTGCTGCTGTGCGAGAACGGCGTCGAGGCCGGCCAGTTCGTGACCGATCAGCAAACCCGACAGATAGTCGGGCTGCTGCTGACCGCCGAGCTGTCCGGTGAGCCCAAGTGTGCGCGTACTGAACACCGTCGCGAGCGGACCCGCCTGGCCCTTCTGACGCGCGATATTCACGCCGCGCAAAAATGACTCGGCATCGAGACGATCCGGCGCCACCATCGTCCGACCGAGGATGGTGTGCTCGCGCAGCGCCGCGAAGATCTCACCGGTCATGAAGGTATGAAAGCGCTCGATCCGGCCGCCGCGCACGACGACCCATTTCGCGTGCGTGCCGGGCAGGCCGATGAGTTCGTACTCCCCAGCATCGGTTGCTGCAGTGCCGTCGCCGAGCGCGCCGAAAATCTGCGTTTCTTCGCCACGCATCACGTTCGGCAGTTCGCCGCGCTGGAGCACGCCTGGCACGATATGCAGCGTCGCGCCACGGGCGGTCTGCACGCGCACGATGCCGGCGACCAGCGCATCGGCACTCGCCGGCGCATCGACGTACGGCGCTTCGAGCCAGCCCTGAGCACTCCCCACCATGCCCGCTGCGATCACCGGCACGCCGGGTGCACGCTCGAGCCAGGCGCCGCAAGCGGCCTCAAAGGCGGCATCGAAACCGCCTTCGTCAGCGGCGCGCGGCAAATTCATGATGCCGGCGGTCGACTCGCGCGTGTCCAGCACGTTACCGGCTACGTCGAACAGATAGGCGCGCAATGACGTCGTACCCCAGTCGAGCGCAACCAGCGCGGCCTGATCGAGGCTAACGGCGTGCGTTTGCGATGCGGTGACAGTCGCGTTGTTTGCGACGTTCGTGGCATCCGTGGCATCCGTGGCATTCGTGACTTTAGCGACCGGCATGGGTGAACCCGCTTGCGTCATCGTTTGATCCTGCGCGTCGCCGGCTGCGGCATACGCCAGCCGAGTTCCTCCGAGATGGCGCGCGCTTCGCGCTGCACGACCGGAATCAGTTCGTCCATGCGCTCGAGCGACATATACGGAATCGTGCTCGCCACCGACAGTGCCGCGACGATCGCGCCCGACGCGTCGCGCACGGGTGCCGCGACGCAGCGGATCGATGCCTCGTTTTCTTCGAGGTCGAACGTGTAGCCGCCCGCCGAATAGTTCGTCATGCGCTGCATGAAGGTCGGCATGTCGGGCCGGTTATCCGGCTTGAAGCTGACGCCAGCGAGCGCGCGGCGCGACGCATCGAACAGCGACTGCCAGGCATCCGGCGTAAGGTCGAGCATCATCGCCTTGCCGATGCCGGTAGACGCGAGCGGCATACGATGGCCGACGCGCGAGCGCATTTCCAGCCCGCGCGTACCGGGGATCTTGTCGATGTAGAGCACGTCGTCGCCGTCGCGCACACCGAGGTGGATCGTATCGAGCGTCTGTTCGGCGAGCGACTCGAGATGCTGCCGCGCGACTGCCGTGAGCGGCATCTGTTCGAGCGCGATGGTGCCAAGTTCAATCAGCTTTGGGCCGAGCAGATAGCCACCCTGCACCTGGCGCAGATAGCGCGCCTGGACCAGGCTGCTGACCAACCGGTGCGTGGTGCTGCGGGTCGTGCCGAGCGCGGCGCCGAAGGTGCGCAGATCGCGCACGCCCGCGGCGGCGGCTTCGAGAATCGCGAGGCCGCGCAATAGCGTCTGCGTGCCAGCTTGCTGCGGCGTGATGTCGAGCAGCGTGCTCGGCAGCGCGATTTCGTCGGCAGGCTTGTGTGAGCCCGAGGCGCCGTTCAGCGTGCGGGTGCGCGGTTGCGGCACGGCGTCGGAACCTGCGTCCGAGTCGGCTGCGGCGTGAGTGGACATCGCTTTGTTCATGGCGATTGGGCGATTGGTTGGGTATTACCGCGCGGGGCCGGCCTGGCGGCCAGAGGAACGGGACAGAACACGGCAAGTGCGTGCTTCCTGCCTGACGGTGATGGGCATGGCTGGTTGTCTCCGATCGTTGTGGTCCGCGCCGGCCGCACTGTGCTCGTGCGGAGGGGTATGGCCTTTTTTGCCTCGCTGGCGGCTTGGTTCGCGGGTTTCGCGGGCCTTGCTACGGTGCCTTGCGGGCTTGGTGTTCCGAATTGTAGGGCGGTTTTTTTGAAATCTCCAATATGTGAGTGTTGGATTCATATAATGGGATTTGATGCTGCGCATGGCTGTTTTCGGGGGGGCTCGCTGGCGGCGCCTTGGGGGTTGGATTTTTTGGGGGGTTGGATTTTTTGGGGTTTCCTGGGTCTTTTGGTTGGGTTAGGTTGGTTTGCCTGCGGCGCCTTGTTTCGGCTGTTTGCCTACGGCGTTGGCCTCTCCTTGCTTTCTTAGCGGTCTATTAGCTTCGCCCCGGTGCGGGGCGGCACTTACTTTCTTTGCCGCCGCTGCCGCCGCAAAGAAAGTAAGCAAAGAAAGCGGGCTCACACCGCCAGCCTGCAGGTGTCCATCTCTGTCCGGAATCGGAAACGGCCCAAGACGAGACGTGCTCTCGCACGGCCCGCGCTAGTGACACAGGGCTCATCCACCCCACTCTGCACTACGTGCCTCGCGGATGGGTCTGCCTGGGAAAGCCGGGCGCTGCCAGGGAGGCAGGCAGCCTCGAAACGCAGAGGTCGGTTAGGATTTGGAAATTGGCTAGCAAAGCGGCGTTATCGGGAGCACGCGGATGTTTAGGAATACTGGCTGCGGCCAGTAGCCCGCGCTTCTTGGGATAGCGGAGTTTGAGGGAACGCGGCGAACGGCGGGCAACGCCGTTTCAGAGACGTATAAATCCGCGAACGTTAGAACCCCTACAAAACGTGCAGAACGAGTTGTGCCCGACGGCGGGGCGCGCAGCGCAACGCTGGAGCGGATGAGTGCTTTGTCGCTGTGGTATGTGGCGCAAGGGCACGTCTCGTGTTGGGCCGTTCCCGGCTCACGACAGAGATGGACACTACAGGCTGGCGGTTGCAGCCCGCTTTCTTTGCCTACTTTCTTTGCGGCGGCCCCAAGAAAGTAGGTGCCGCCCCGTACAGGGGCGAAGCTAATAGACCAATATCAAATCAAGGAGAGGCCAACGCCGTAGAAACAACAGCCAATAACAAGCCGCCGCAGGCAACAACACCCAAATCATTCCGGCAACTCAGCCGCCCCCATCCGATGAGCAATTACCCCCGCGCGTTGCGCAAGATACGCCGAACTACGATGCTCGTCGAAATACTTAGGCCTCGGCAACATCACCGCCAGACGTGCCGATTGCCCGACGGTCAGCTTCGCCGCCGAAGTCTTGTAGTAATAGTTCGCCGCCGCCTGCGCGCCATACACCCCATTACCCCACTCGACCGAGTTAAGATAAATCTCGTAGATCCGCTCCTTGTCCATCAAGTTATCGAGCATCCACGTGATGATGACTTCCTGCCCCTTGCGGATATAGCTTTTATCGCGCGATAGAAACAGATTGCGCGCCAGTTGCTGGGTAATGGTCGAACCACCCCGGACAATCTTGCCGCGCGCCTTGTTCTTCTCCCACGCCTGCAGGATGGCCTCGGTCTCGAAACCGTTGTTGTTGACGAAGTTCGCGTCCTCGGAAGCGATGATCGCACGCTTGAGGTTGCGCGAGATCTGCTCGTACGGCACCCACGTATGCTGAATCGACAGATCGGGCCGGTCTTCGGAAAGCGTCCACGCGTCCGAGCGCATGAAGGCAGTCGATTGCGGATTCACGTAATTCCAGATGCCGATCTGCACGAAGTAGTACAACTGCGTCGCAAACCAGGCTATCGCCACCACGGCGCCCACGTAAAGAACCCAGCGGGTCGGTCCCGGCCGGCCTGCTCGTCTCGTTCGCGTCATCGTGGTCAGGCCGCGCTCGGCGCAGCCAACATCCGCCGCAGTTCAGCCAGCACCGGCGCGCCTTCAGGACGCACGCCGCGCCAGATATAAAACGACTCAGCCGCCTGCTCAACCAGCATGCCGAGACCGTCCGCCGCGCGCGCGCCCAGCGTTTGCGCGTGCTGCATGAAAACGGTCGGCTGGGCGCCGTACATCATGTCGTAGGCGAGCGTCTCGCTGCCGAACGCGCCGTCGTCGCACTCGGGCAACTCGGCATCCAGACTGCCCGCGGTTGCGTTGATGATGACGTCGTAAGCACCCGGCTCAATGGATGCGATACTGCCGCCCGTCAGTCGGCAACCGACTCCGCGTGCCGCCTCGCCGAACAGATCGACCAGTTCGTTCGCCTTCGCAGCGGTCCGGTTGATGATCGTCAGCGTGTGTGGGGCGCGCTCCAGCATGGGAAGCACGACGCCGCGCGCGGCACCGCCCGCGCCCAGCAACAGAATTCGCGCGCCCTGGAGCGGCGTGGCCAGATTGACTTCGACGTCGCGCACGAGGCCGAAGCCGTCCGTATTGTCACCATGGATCTCTCCGGCCTCGAAGCGCAAGGTGTTCACCGCGCCCGCGGCCGCCGCACGCGGCGACAGCTTCGTGGCCAACGCGTGTGCCTCCAGCTTGAACGGCACGGTGACGTTCAGACCACGGCCACCCGCGTCGATGAACGCGCGAACCTGTGGCACGAAGGCGTCGATGGGTGCGAGCAGATGGGTGTACTCGATCCGCTCACCAGTCTGCTCGGCAAAGCGCGCATGAATAAACGGCGATTTGCTATGGCCGATCGGATTGCCGACCACCGCATAGCGGTCACGCGGGTCGGCGGCCGGAGTTGCCGGGTCAGCGCCCTGCGCAGTCGAATGCGCACCGGGCTGGATGGTCTGGCTCATTGCCCCGGCTCCGCGACGTGCTGACCGGCCGAGGCGTCTTCGCCTTCCCCACCGTTGCCGTTTTCCTCTGCACTAGCCTCAGTGCCGGCTTCGGCCTCAGCTTCCGCTTCGCTCGCTGCGGAATCGTCCGCGGCGTCGAGCAGCTCTTCTTCGCCCTCGTCGGCTTCTTCAGCCTCTTCGGCTTCGGTGCCGCTCGTCACCGTCGGCGCGTCGAGCACGTGCAGCATCCGCACGGACGCTTCCACGGTCAGCTCGTCGATCGACATCACTTCCATCAGCAGACGCGTGCCGCGCGCATGCACGCCGAGCGCCGGCACGTGCAGCAGCAACGGAATTTCTTCGAGCCGAACGAGGTCGTCCTTCACCACGGTCGCCACCACCTGCTTCTTGTTCTCCTGCTTCAGCCAGCGCAGGCACCAGAAATACTCCATGCGGCGCTGGTGATCGGCGTAGGCGGTGTAGGTATCGTCGAAGCCCTGCACGACGGCGAACAGATCGGCGTCCTTCGGCTTGAACGGCGCGGCTAGCTTGGCGGTCACACCATGTTGCACGCAGGCGAGCAACTGCCATTGATTCACGAGGTCGACGTAGCGGCGCAGCGGTGAAGTGCTCCACGCGTACTGCGTCACGCCCAGGCCTTCGTGCGGCGCTGCGGTGGTCTGCATGCGTGTGCGCTTCGGACCTGTCGGCGCACCGAACGCCCTCTGTGAGCGATAGATGCCCGGCACGCCGTGGTCGTGCAGGAACGCGCCCCACGATGAGTTGGCGAGAATCGCCAGCTCGGCGACGATCGTGTCGAGCGGTGAACCACGGCGGCGCGGCGTGATCGTGATGTGCTCGCCGTCCACATAGAAATTGAAATCGGTATTGCGCTGTACTTCGCGGCGCAGGCCATATCCAGCGCGCGCCTGCTGGCGCTTTTCGAACAATGCGAGAGCGAACGGCCACAGCACCGCGATGTCGTCCTTGTGCGGATACTCGCCGCTGCCGGCGGCAAGCGCTTCTTCGGTGACCAGTTCGTCCAGCGTGTTGTGCCGCAGGTTGTTCTTCACGAACACACGCTCGGCACGTGTCTCGCTGACAACGATTTCCTGGGTTTCGCGATTGACGATCACATACAGCGACAGCGCCGGGCGCAAGCCGCCTTCGGCAAGCGTGAACGCCTCGACGACGCTGTCCGGCAGCATGGTGATCTTGTCGCCAGGCATGTAGACCGTCGACAGACGCGTGCGGGCGATCGCGTCGATCTCGTCGCCGCGGGTAATTCCCAGCGCCGGCGCCGCGATGTGCACGCCGATCCGCACACGGCCGTCGGAGAGATGCTCGACCGAAAACGCATCGTCGATTTCGGTAGTGGTCACGTCGTCGATCGAGAACGCTTCGACCTCGGCTTCCGGCAAATCCTCGGGCAACGCACCGACCGTCACCGCCGCAAAGCCGGTGCCGTGCGGGAAGAATTCCGACAGGAAACGCGCTTCATGCAGTGCGCGTGCCGATGGAATGCCACCGCACTCGAGCATCAGGCGCGCCTGCGAAATGCCGCGCGCCGCCGCTGCGGCTTCGAGCGCCTTGTATTCGATAGTGTTCTTGTCGGGCTTGGTCAGCAGTCCGAGCGCCTTGCCGGCCAAGGCTTCCGGCAGCCGGCCCGCTTTCAGCTCTTCCTCGTACTCCGCCTGCACCAAGCCTTGCTGGCGTTTGCGTTCGAGGCCGGCGAGCGCCATCTTCAGTTGTTCTTGCGGCGCACGCTGATACTGCCCGCGGCCTTTGCGGCGGAAGTAGACCGGCGCGCTGTGCATGCGCAGCACCAGTGCGGCGCGTTCTACAGGACCGAACGAGGCACCGAAATAGTCGGCGCCCAGCGTCGCAAACGGGAATTCATCGTCGGGGGCGCATTCCCACAGGAAATCCAGATCGATTTCCTGCGCGGCGGCATCCGCCTGCTGGATCAGATCGCCGGCGCTCGGCTTCTCGAATTCGATCAGCACGTCTTTGGCGCGCACCTTCGCGCGCCGGCCGCCCGGCAGCTCGACCTGGAATGCATCGCCCTGGCGCGACAGCACGCTGCCCGCCTTGAAACTGCCCGATTCCTCAAAGAAAACGTTCACTCAATACTCTCGTTCTGACTTGCATCTGCCGCGGCGCCTGGCGTTGAATCGGCCCGCGCGTCGGCAACGTGTTCGTGGTGGTGGGTCCGCCGCGCTCATGCTGGGCGCCGGCGGCATGTATCAATGAATCAGGCTGCCGCGCGTGGCGCCGGCGGTTCTAAATCCTCTGCGTCGCAAAAAGCGAGCACGTCGTCGACGTACTGCTCAAACTCACTGATCGCGTGGTCGCTGCCTTCAATCAGCGTGGTGCGGGCGCCCGGGTAGTGGGTGAGCATTTCGCGGTAATCGAGCACTTCGTCGCCGGTGGTCGCTATCAAATAATAGCGTTCGGGCCGCGTAATCGATGCGACCCCAAGTGCGCGCAATTCATCCAGATGATGCGGCTCGACGACGATGCTGCCGCCGCCGTGCCAAAGCGGCTGCTCGCCGAGGTACCGGCTGAGATCGCGCTGCGGCACCACGGCCGGATTCAACAGCGCGGCCGACCAGCCGTGCTTTTCGGCCAGATGCGTGGCGAAGTAACCGCCGAGCGAACTGCCGACCACGGTCACGCGCTGCGGTTGAGCCGCGGCAACCAGCGATTCAGCCAGCGCGATGGTCTCGAGCGGCGACACCGGCAGCATCGGGCAACACCATTCCGCGGTACGGCCCAGAGCGGCCAGGCGCGCAGCCATCACGCGCGCCTTGAACGAATTCGGCGAGGAGCGAAAGCCGTGTAGATAGAGGATCACGCCTCGCCTCGTGCGGATGAATGCGGGCGCGCCTGAGCCTCCGGACGCTCCGACAGCGCATCGAGAAGCTTCTGGTGGACGCCGCCAAAGCCGCCGTTGCTCATGACCAGCACCTGGTCGCCGGGCTGCGCCGCTGCCACGACCGCTTTGACGAGCGCATCGAGATTGTCGAAAGCCTTGGCTTTGTCGCCGAGCGGCGTCAGCGCTTCGCCGAGATCCCAGCCCAGCGCGTCGCGTCCCGACGGCGCGCCGTAGCCGAACACCAGGTCCGCGTCGGCGAGGCTGGCCGGCAGTTGCGCCTTCATCACACCCAGCTTCATCGTGTTCGAGCGCGGCTCCAGCACAGCGAGAATCCGTGTGCGCTCACGACCGACCCGTGTGCGCAGACCAGCGACGGTCGTCTCGATGGCGGTGGGATGGTGCGCGAAGTCGTCATAGACCGTCACGCCATCGACACTGCCGCGCACTTCCATGCGGCGCTTCACGTTGCGAAAGCCCGCGAGCGACTGCGCGGCCTGCGCGGGCGGCACGCCGACGTGACGCGCCGCCGCGATCGCGGCGATCGCATTCATGCGGTTATGTTCGCCCTGCACCTGCCACTCGACCATGCCCGCACGCTCACCGTTGTGATAGACCGCGAAGCGCTCGTCGACCGGCACGCCGTCTTCCGCCGGCAGCGCCTGCCAGCCGCCCTGCACGCCGAAGCGCTCCACTTCGCTCCAGCAGCCGCGCGCGAGAACCCTGTCTAGCGCAACTTCGCGCCCGTTCGAGACAATCCGCCCGATGCCGGGCACCGTGCGCACCAGATGATGGAATTGGGTTTCGATGGCGGCGAGATCAGGGAAAATGTCGGCGTGATCGAACTCGAGGTTGTTCAGGACTGCCGTGCGCGGCCGGTAGTGGACAAACTTCGAGCGCTTGTCGAAGAACGCCGTGTCGTATTCGTCCGCTTCGATCACGAAGAAGCTCGAATCGGTCAGCCGCGCCGATACGCCGAAGTTCAGCGGCACGCCGCCGATCAGAAAGCCCGGATTCAACCCCGCGTCTTCGAGCAGCCAGGTGAGCATCGAACTCGTGGTGGTCTTGCCATGCGTGCCGGCCACCGCCAGCACCCACTTGCCGTTCAGCACATGCTCGCCGAGCCACTGCGGGCCGGACACATACGGCAATCCGCGGTCGAGAATCGCTTCCATCAGAGGATTGCCGCGCGAGACCACGTTGCCGATAACGAACAGATCGGGCTTCAGATCGAGCTGCTCCGCGCCGTAACCCTCTATAAGACCAATGCCTTGAGCCTCGAGCTGCGTGCTCATGGGCGGGTAGACGCCGGCGTCGCAGCCGGTGACCGTGTGCCCGGCGCCGCGCGCGAGGACCGCTAGACCGCCCATGAACGTGCCGCAGATGCCGAGGATGTGGATATGCATAAGCCTGTCGTGCCGCGCGGGCGTATTTTTTGCGTGGGAAATGGAGCGCAGGAGGGGCCGAAAAGGTCCGTCTGCAAAGGTCGCTATTGTAACCGACGGCCTCGGATCGCCCTATGTCGGGCGGGCGTCCCACGCCCTAGGTCGTCGGGAGCATGAGGCATGGAGCGCTCCGCGTCCGAGTGTCGCAGCCGTGGCACATGGGACCAGAGTCAGAAGCCGAAAGCGAGGCGGGCCGAATGCGAGGGCGACGGGAACCCGGGCGGCGAAGGCCCGGTGCTGGAAGCCCAGTCTCCGGATGGCCGGCCACGCATGGCCGTCCCTTGGATGGACGCCCCTCCCGCCGGATGCCCGTGCCCTTTCCCGGTTCGCCGGCCGCCGGTTCGCCGCCCCAAAAAGGCCCCCCTTCATTCTCTAGTATGATTGTGAGATGGTTCGCAAATCACATTTCGATCCGCAGCGGGTGCGCGAGGAAATCGCCATCGCCGCTGCGCGGATGATCGCCGAGGACGGTCTGGACTACTCGACGGCCAAGCGCAAAGCTGCGCGGCAAGTCGTCGGGGAGACGCGCGTGGCCGGCGAATGGCTGCCCGATAACGACCAGATCGAAGAAGAAATCCGGGAATACCAGTCGCTCTTCCAGGGTGACAGCCAGCCGGGCGTGTTGCGCCGCCTGCGCGGCGTCGCGCTCGACTGGATGCAGCGGCTCGCCCCCTTCAACCCGTATCTGACCGGCGCGGTGCTGAACGGCACGGCGGGCGATCATTCGGACGTGTATCTACAGGCGTTCTGCGACAACCCGAAAGACGTCGCGATCTATTTCCTCAACGCCAACGTGCAATACGACGTGTCTGAGACGCGTCATTTTGCGGGTCGCGGCTATGTCGAAACGCTGAGTTTCCTGTGGCGCCCAGAGCGCGAGGCGCAAGGCGCTGAGCCGGTCGGCATCCACGTCGCCCTGTACGGCACGGATGACTTACGTGGCGCGGTGCGCGCCGACGCCCGCGGCCGCTATGCCCGGGCCAGCACGCAAGCCGTGCAGGCGTTGCTCGACGAGAGCCGCCTACCCACCCCCAACAACTGAACGGACAACAATGAAGAGCAAGCGGATTCTGGCAAGTGCGTTCGTAGCGATTCTCGCAGCAGGCGTAGGCGTATTCGCCGGGCACAGTTTGCTGAATGCAGACGGCGCGGATGTCGCGCAAGCCGCGCAGCCTGAGGCGCAAAGTGCTGTCACGCAGTTGTGGGCAGCGCCCGTTACCAATGCCGACGGCAAGCCGCAGTCGCTCTCCCTCCTCAAAGGGCACCCGGTGGTGATCAATTTCTGGGCATCGTGGTGCGGACCGTGCGTCGAGGAAATGCCGGCGCTTGCCCAGTTGCATCGTGAGTACGCGAAGAAAGGCATCCAATTCGTCGGACTTGGCGTCGATTCGGACAAAAACGTGAAGGCCTTCCTGCAAAAGGTGCCAGTCGATTACCCGGTCTATGTGATCGGTTTTGGCGGCGCAGACCTCGCTCGGGCGTTCGGCAATAATGCGGGCGGGTTGCCGTTTACCGTCGTCATCGACGCAAAAGGTAACGTTCGGTCGACAAAATTAGGTCAAATCCAGCCGAAAGAGCTGAAACAGACGCTCGACGCGCTGTAGACTTCACATTCGCCTAACCTTTAATTGTGGTCGGAACAGGCCGGATTGCACGCAAATTGCATAAAATTGCGAGAAGATGCGCGCCGCACGGATTCGTTGAGAGCCGCCGCAATCAATCCTCCTGCGCGCGAAACTAGACAAGTTTCTCTAATCAGCGCTAAAGTGCGGCCAACTCCACGGAAATAGAAGCGACCATGACGCGCCTGCTGGTACTGCACGGACCTAACCTCAACCTTCTCGGCACCCGGGAACCTGAGGTCTACGGTCGCGTGACGCTGCCGCAGATCGATCAGGCGCTGGCAGACCGTGCAGCGGACGCCAGCGTCGAACTCGCGTCGTTCCAGAGCAACCATGAGGGAGCGCTGGTCGATCGCATCCAGTCCGCGCGGCTCGAGAAAACCGATTTCATTCTGATCAATCCCGCGGCGTACACGCACACCAGCGTGGCGATTCGGGACGCACTGGCGGGGGTCGGCATCCCGTTCGTCGAGGTTCATCTGTCGAACGTGCATCGCCGCGAACCATTCCGGCATCATTCGTATTTCTCCGACCAGGCAGAGGGCGTCATCTGCGGCCTTGGCTGGAAGGGATATCTTTACGCACTCGAATTCGCGCTCGACCGGCTCGCCGCCGGCTCACAGCACGGCTGATTCCAACAAACCTATTTTGAGCCGGCAGGCAGCGCCGCCGGCACTTCACGCATTGAAAGGGGATGCCCAATGGATCTACGTAAACTGAAGACTCTGATCGACCTCGTCTCCGAGTCCGGCATTTCGGAACTGGAAGTCACCGAAGGCGAAGGCAAGGTCCGCATCGTCAAGAATGCGCCGCCGGTTTACGTCCAGCCGTCCGCGTCCTACGCTCCGCAGTACGCCGCGCCGGCACCGGCTGCGGGTGCTCTCGCGGAAGCCCCGGCGGCCGCTGCTCCGGCCACGCCCGCCGCCGTTGCGCCGCAAGGCCACGTGGTGACTTCGCCGATGGTCGGCACGTTCTATCGTGCGCCGTCGCCGGGCGCCGAGCCGTTCGTCCAGGTGGGCGACACGGTCAAGGAAGGTCAGACGATCTGCATCATCGAAGCGATGAAGCTGCTCAACGAAATCGAGTCGGACAAGTCCGGTGTGGTCAAGGAAATCCTCGTCGACAACGGCCAGGCCGTCGAATACGGCCAGCCGCTGTTCGTGGTCGGCTAACGCGGCACGCTTTGCGTTTGCCGTCCGCGCGCCCGCCAGACTTGGGGCGCGCAACCGATCCGCTCAAGAAAACGTCGGGCCGCCCCAAGTTTTCTTGGCCCCCTCGGGGGGCCTGGCGCGAAGCGCCAGGGTTGGGGGCGATCTGAGGCGTCCACTTCTGGTGGCGCCCATTGATGAGTCGAAAAACCCGCTATGTTTGAAAAAATTCTCATTGCCAATCGCGGCGAGATCGCGCTCCGTATCCAGCGCGCGTGCCGTGAGCTCGGCGTCAAGACGGTCGTCGTCTATTCAGAAGCCGACAAGGAAGCCAAGTATGTGAAGCTCGCCGACGAGGCCGTCTGTATCGGCCCGGCGCCTTCGAACCTGAGCTACCTGAACATGCCGGCGCTGATCAGCGCGGCGGAAGTGACCGACGCCGAAGCGATCCACCCCGGCTACGGTTTCCTCTCCGAGAACGCTGACTTCGCCGAACGTGTCGAGCAGTCCGGCTTCACCTTCATCGGCCCGCGCCCGGAAACGATCCGGATGATGGGCGACAAGGTGACTGCCAAGCAGACCATGATCAAAACCGGCGTGCCATGCGTGCCGGGTTCTGAAGGCGCGTTGCCCGACGATCCGAAAGAGATCGTGAAAATTGCCCGCCAGGTCGGGTATCCGGTGATCATCAAGGCCGCCGGCGGCGGCGGTGGCCGCGGCATGCGCGTGGTCCATACGGAAGCGGCGCTCGTCAACGCGGTCAACATGACGCGCGAAGAAGCCGGCCGTGCCTTCGGCAACCCGCAGGTCTACATGGAGAAATTCCTGGAGAACCCGCGGCACATCGAAATCCAGGTGCTGGCCGATTCGTTCAGAAACGCGATCTGGCTGGGTGAGCGCGACTGCTCGATGCAGCGCCGTCACCAGAAGGTGATCGAAGAAGCGCCGGCGCCGGGTATCGCGCGCCGTCTGATCGACCGCATCGGCGATCGTTGCGCAGACGCCTGCAAGAAGATGGGCTATCTTGGCGCGGGTACGTTCGAGTTCCTGTACGAAAACGGCGAGTTCTACTTCATCGAGATGAACACGCGCGTGCAGGTCGAGCATCCGGTGACCGAACTGATTACCGGCGTCGACATCGTGCAGGAACAGATCCGCATTGCGGCCGGCGAAAAGCTCGCCTTCCGCCAGCGCGATATCGTATTCAAGGGACATGCAATCGAATGCCGGATCAACGCTGAAGATCCGTTCAAGTTCACCCCGTCGCCGGGACGCCTGACGTCGTGGCACATGCCGGGCGGCCCTGGCATCCGCGTCGATTCGCACGCGTACAACGGCTATTTCGTCCCGCCGAACTACGATTCGATGATCGGCAAGCTGATCGCTTACGGCGCAACCCGTGAGCAGGCCATCAAGCGGATGCGTATCGCGCTGTCGGAAATGGTGGTGGAAGGCATTCAGACCAACATCCCGCTGCACCGCGAGTTGATGCTCGACGCGAAATTCGTCGAAGGCGGCACCAGCATTCACTACCTCGAAAACCGGCTGGCCGCGAAGCAGCAGGCCGCACCGGAAGAAGCGTAAGTCATGAGTTACCGGGAACTGATCGTCGAACTGGCTCGCGAGCACGCGGAGGAGTTGTCCGATGCGCTGCTTGAGCTGGGCGCACTGTCCGTGTCGGTGGAAGATGCGGACGCCGATACGCCCGATGAGCAACCACTCTTCGGCGAACCCGGTCTCACGCCTGATCGCACGGCATGGCAGCACTCGCGCGTGATCGCGCTGCTGGCGCCGGAACACGACCCTGCCGTCCTGCTGACGGCTGCCGCGAACGAACTGGGCTTGAGTCCCGCGCCCACGTTCAGCACGCGCGTCGTCGAAGAACAGGACTGGGTGCGGCTCACGCAATCGCAGTTCGATCCGATTCCGATTGGCGAGCGCATCTGGGTCGTGCCGTCCTGGCACGATGCGCCGGACCCTCACGCGCTGGTGCTCGAACTGGACCCGGGTCTCGCCTTCGGCACCGGCAGCCATCCGACCACGCGCCTGTGCATGGAGTGGCTCGAACAGTCGGTCAAGCCGAATCAGTCAGTGCTCGACTACGGGTGCGGCTCGGGCATCCTTGCGATCCTCGCGAAGAAGTGCGGTGCCAACCCCGTCTACGGTATCGACATCGATCCGCAAGCTGTCGAATCGGCTCGCCACAACAGCGAGCGCAACCGCGCTGAAGTCGTCTACGGCCTGCCCGAAGACTGCCCGGCTGGCGAGTTCGATATCGTCGTCGCCAACATTCTGTCCAATCCGCTCAAGCTGATGGCGTCGATGCTGTCGTCGAAGGTAAAACCGGGCGGACGGCTAGCGCTGTCGGGCATCCTCGCGCGTCAGGCAGACGAAGTGGCGCGGGTTTATCAACAGTGGATCGACATCGCCGTATGGCGTGAACACGAAGGTTGGGTGTGCCTGACGGGAACGCGCCGCGAAAGCCATTAGAATAAGACGTATTGTCCAACCAACGGCCCCACGGCCCATCGGCTCAATATGCTTTTGGCGACGCGCTGTCCTTTCTGTGAAACGGTCTTCCGGCTCGATCCGGCGCAGCTTGCGCTGCGCCGCGGCCTTGTGCGCTGCGGGCATTGCCAGGAAGTGTTCGACGCATCCAGCAGTCTGTATGAAACCGCCGAAGGCGCCGACTTCGCCACGGCCACCCCGATCTCCCCCACAGAGGTCGCCGCGCGGACCACGGGCACGAGTCCGAAGGTGCCGGATTTCAGCGCCGAGGCGTGGAATCCATGGGCACCGCAACCCGACGCCACCATCGACAATCGGCTACGCCACAACGTGACCAATCTTCCGCTCGCGCCGGTCGCCGCGAGCGTCGCAGTCACGCCGCGGCACGCCGACGAACCCGTGTTGCCGACAGCCAGCGTCGAAAATAACGCCGTGCATCGGGAACCCGCTTTTGCGTCGGAGATGGAACCCGAGCCGGTTAGTGCTGAAGAGCGCGTCACACCGACGATCGCACCCAACGCCGCAGCAGAGGCCGCGATTGCCGCCGAGCCGGCCCCGGTCTGGCGCCCGGTTCGGCGCCCCGTGGAGCCACTCGAAGACGAGCGCGGACTGCAAGACGCACAAACCGCAGCGGCGGCGCTGCGCAGCGCCCCCGACCACGAGCCGCATTTCGGCACCGCAGCCGCAACCCCCTTCGCCATCAATCCGGCCGCGGACGACACCGATCCGTTCCCCGTGGTACGCGAAACCCGCGCGGCTCCGCCACGCCGCCTCGGCTGGCGCATCGTCGGCGTGCTGGTCGCCCTCATCCTGCTTGTCGGCCTGCTCGCGCAACTCGCCTGGTGGCAGCGCGAGACTATCATGGTGAACTGGCCGGACTCGCAGGCACTTTATGCGCAGGTATGCGCGCCGCTTGGCTGCAGTGTCATGCCACCGCACGACATTGACGGCCTGCAGGTCGAGCCGTCCGATCTGCGGCAGATCGACGGCCCGCACAAGCTTGAACTGAAGATGCCGCTGCGCAACCGCTACAACGTCGCGCTGGCTTACCCGGCCATCGAACTCACGCTGCTCGACGACCAGAACAATGTCGCCGTGCGCCGCGTACTGTGGCCGCAGGACTACGTCAAACCCGGCACGCCGATCGCAGCAGGTCTGGCGGCACGCACGACGGAAACCATGATCGTGCATCTGGACACCGGCAGCGCAGTGGCCTCGAATTTCCGCGTACAGATTTTTTATCCCTGAACACAAGCTGCAGCTTTTTGCGCGCCCGGGACACATCGGGCGCATTCACCGTCGATCCCTGACAAATTTTCGGAGCACAACATGAGTCAAGTCACGCTGGGTGGCAACCCGATTGAAGTAGCCGGCACGTTCCCGACCGTGGGCCAGAAGGCGCCCGCGTTCTCGCTGGTCGGCAAGGATCTCAAGCCGGTCACGCTCGCCGACTTCGCCGGCAAGCGCAAAGTGTTGAACATCGTGCCGAGCCTCGACACGCCGACCTGCGCCACCTCGACCCGCAAGTTCAACGAAGCCGCCGGCAAGCTGTCGAACACCACCGTGGTCGTCGTGTCGGGCGACCTGCCGTTCGCGGCGTCGCGCTTCTGCACCGCCGAAGGCATCGAAAACGTCCTGACCGCTTCGACCTTCCGCGGCCATGAGTTCGCGAAAGCCTACGGCGTCGATGTCACGAGCGGCCCGCTGACCGGCCTGACGGCGCGCGCGGTGGTCGTCATCGACGAAAACGACAACGTGGTTCACGCTGAACTCGTCGGCGAAATCAAGAACGAGCCGAACTACGACGCAGCGCTTGGCGCGCTGAAGTAAGCGGTCCCGCGTCCGGACCCGCGCCGCGCCTTGTGCGCGGCGCTTTCGCATGGTCCTGCGTTTTACCTTTGCTAAGTTCTTATCCAGTCAGATTTCTAGAGGACCACTCACCTTGGCTACGCTGATTTGCGGCTCGCTCGCCTACGACAACATCATGACCTTTGAGGGCCGCTTTCGGGAGCACATCCTGCCCGAGCAGGTCCATATCCTCAACGTGAGCTTTCTGGTGCCGACGATGCGCCGCGAGTTCGGCGGCTGCGCGGGCAACATGGGCTACTCGCTGCACCTGCTCGGCGGCGATGCGCGCATCATGGGTGCGCTCGGAGCGGTCGACGCGCAGCTGTATCTGGACCGCTTCGACCAGCTCGGCCTCTCGCGCGAGCATGTGCTCGTGCTGGCGGATACCTACTCCGCGCAGGCGATGATCACTACCGATCTCGAGAACAATCAGATCACTGCGTTCCACCCCGGCGCGATGATGCAGGCGCACCTGAACCACGCAGACGAGGCGAAAGACATCACGCTCGCCATCGTGGGACCGGACGGTTATGACGCGATGACGCAGCACTCCGAACGACTTGCCGCCGCCGGTGTGCCGTTCATCTTCGATCCGGGCCAAGGGCTGCCGCTGTTCGACGGCGCGACGCTGCGCCGCATGATTGAACTTGCTACTTACGTAGCTGTCAACGATTACGAAGCCAAACTGGTGAGCGACAAGACCGGCTGGTCAATCGAAGAGATCGCGAGCCGCGTTGACGCGCTGATCGTGACGCTCGGCGAGCATGGGGCGCAAATCCATCATGCTGGTGGCATGGAAGAAGTCCCCGCCGTCAAAGCGAAGCAGGTGCTCGACCCAACCGGTTGTGGCGACGCCTTCCGCGGCGGCCTGCTCTACGGTATCGAAAAGCAGCTTGGCTGGGCCACCACCGGCCGCCTGGCGAGCCTGATGGGTGCGCTCAAGATCGAACATCAGGGGCCGCAAAACTACGCGCCCACGCGGGCGGAGATCAACGAACGGTTCAAGCAGGCGTTTGGATACGACCTGCCGTAATGCCGAAGAGCTTATTTGGAGCTAGGGAATGAAAACAACAAGTCGCCTGGTAGTAGCCGCCGTTATTGTCGGTTCGCTGGTTATGTCGGGATGTGCGTATAACAGCAGCTCGGCCGATGTCTACACGGCGTCGCAAGCACAGCGCGAAGAAACGGTCCGCATGGGCACCGTCGACAGCGTGCGCGCAGTGAAGATCAGTTCGAACAACGGCCAGCCGAGTGGCCTGGGTGCGCTTGGCGGCGGCGCGTTGGGCGCGGTGGCCGGCAGCAGGATCGGCGGCGGTACGGGTTCGATCGTCACGGGCATCATCGGCGGTATCGCCGGTGCGGTGGCCGGCAATGCAGTCGAAAACGGCGTCGCGATGCGCGACGGTCTCGAGATCACGGTGCGCCTCGATAACGGCGACATCCGCGCCATCACGCAAAGCGCGACCGGCGAGATCTTCCAGGCTGGCGACCGCGTGCGGCTGCTTTCGAGCGGCGGTGTGACCCGCGTCACGCACTAGGTTTTCCCCTGAACCGCTTCGCGTCGCAGGTTGGCGCGGCGCGCAATCTCAAACGCATGCCCTTATGTGCATGCGTTTTTTTTGTCCTTTGCAAACGCGCCCAGGCGAACCGCTGCAGGCAAAAAAAATCCCGCCGCCGGAAACCCAGCGACGGGACGGTGATTGAGCAGCGGGACTGACTGGCTACTCAATCATCGGACACATCGAGATGTGCCTAACGACTCGTCAGCGAATTACGGACGGCTGCCGGTCGGGAACGGCCATGCTGCAGCCGGGTTCAACGCGGTCTTCACCGTAGCTGCCGGTGCTGCGCTCGTTGCAGTGGTAGCAGCAGGTGCCGGTGCAGCCTTCTTCGCAACAGCCTTCTTCGGAGCAGCAGCCTTCTTGGCAGGGGCAGCGGGGACCTTGGCGGCCTTCTTCGCAGGGGCCTTGGCGGCCTTCTTCGCAGCAGGAGCCTTGGCAGCCTTCTTCGCAGGCGCCTTCTTGGCAGCGGCCTTCTTAGCCGGTGCTGCCTTCTTGGCAACCTTCTTCGCTGCAACCTTCTTCACTGCAACTTTCTTTGCAGCAGCCTTCTTGGCCGGTGCAGCCTTCTTCGCCGCGACCTTCTTCACTGCGACTTTCTTGGCTGCAACCTTCTTCGCTGCGACCTTCTTAGCCGGTGCAGCCTTCTTCGCTGCAACCTTCTTCACTGCGACTTTCTTTGTTGCGACCTTCTTCACTGCGACTTTCTTCGCAGCAGCTTTCTTCGCCGGAGCGGCCTTCTTCGCTGCAACCTTCTTCACAGCGACTTTCTTAGCGGCGGCTTTTTTTGCAGTTGCCATCATTTTCTCCTTCAGGTTTTCAGATGAGAGTCAGTTCAAACTACACCCTTCGTCAAAACCCGCTTCCCGCGGACGCTTCTCAGGGCGCGCGCTACGAAGCGGGCTATTCATCGGCGTACGCAGGTGCTGCGCGCTTACGCTAATGAATACGGTAAGGCGCGCCGTGCCATCGGGCACCGCGCGCCAAGTCCAGTCGGCGTCGGATCTCGACGCCGGCAATCGTTTGATCAGGCCGCCGGCCATCAGGCCAGCGGCTTTTTCCGGGGGGAAGTTTGCCCATCCCACTGAAGGGTTCGCAAAGTGCCTGTCATGTTTGTGGGCCGCGAAGGCACGCGACGCACCGGGCATGCTTTGCATCAGGCGGTTCTGCTCCTAACCATAACTGCCGCGGCCCTTGCCAGCGGCATCCCCATCAAAGAGTTCGCATTCCAGCTGCGTTCAACCGCAGTGCACCCGGGATTACTCCCAGCTCAGTGCGCCGCCGGTCTGATATTCAATCACTCGCGTCTCGAAGAAGTTGCGTTCCTTCTTCAGGTCGATCATCTCGCTCATCCACGGGAACGGGTTTTCCTCGTTCGGGTACAGCGGATCGAGGCCGATCTGCTGGCAACGGCGGTTGCAGATGAAGCGCAGATAGCTCTTGAACATCGACGCATTGAGGCCGAGCACCCCGCGCGGCATCGTGTCTTCTGCGTAACGATATTCAAGGTCGACCGCTTGCTTGAAGATTTCGCGGATTTCCGCGCGGAACTCAGCCGTCCACAAGTGCGGGTTTTCGAGTTTGATCTGGTTGATCAGGTCGATACCGAAATTGCAGTGCATCGACTCGTCGCGCAGGATGTATTGGTACTGTTCCGCCGCGCCGGTCATCTTGTTCTGACGGCCAAGCGCCAGGATTTGGGTAAAGCCGACGTAGAAGAACAGACCTTCCATCACACAGGCGAACACGATCAGCGAGCGCAGCAGGGTCTGGTCTGCCTCGAGCGTGCCGGTCTTGAAGGCCGGGTCGGTCAGCGTGTGGATGAACGGAATCAGGAATTCGTCTTTCGCGCGGATCGAGGAAACCTCGTGGTACGCGTTGAAGATCTCACCTTCGTCGAGGCCCAGCGATTCGACGATGTACTGGTACGCGTGCGTGTGGATCGCCTCTTCGAACGCCTGGCGCAGCAGGAACTGGCGGCATTCGGGCGCCGTGATGTGGCGGTAGGTGCCCAGCACGATGTTGTTGGCGGCGAGGGAGTCGGCCGTCACGAAGAAGCCGAGGTTGCGCTTGACGATGCGGCGCTCGTCTTCGGTCAGCCCGTTCGGGTCTTTCCACAGCGCGATGTCGCGGGACATGTTGATTTCCTGCGGCATCCAGTGGTTCGCGCAACCGGACAGATACTTCTCCCACGCCCACTTGTACTTGAACGGCACCAGTTGATTGACGTCAGTCTGGCCGTTGATGATGCGCTTGTCGGCGACATTCACGCGCGCTTCGGAGACGGCGGCCGGTGCGGCAGCGGTTCCTTGAGCGGCAGATTGGGTAGCGGCACGGGCGGCAACGGGAGCGACAGCGATGTCGTTCACGAAGATTTCCTGAGCCGAGGGAGCGTGAGGAGCGGGACGCGTTCCGACTTGCGTACCGACAGCCGATCCCGAAGCGTTGCGCAACTCATTCAGTTGCGTAGCGCTCGCGGGAGTTACGGCAGTGATCTCGTCATCCCAGTTGAGCATAAATGTCACCATCAATTTAGAACGGTTTGTACCATCTTTTCACGAGCGTTAAAAGAGTTCGCTGATGAAAAATCCTGTTTTCGATTCGCGTTGCGACCTTCATACAACACTTTGGTCAACAGACTGTCTCTGATGCCTCATGCGAGGTGACCAAAACATGTGTTGAAGAAGTGCTTCGTTGTCTCGAGAGCGCATCGAATCAAAGTGATTTCGATGCACTGCAAACTGTGTTGCCGGCTTCTCTTGCGTCGCCTTGGCTGTTGCTGTTTCGTCAGCACGAGCGAGGCGAAGTTCAATGACCTGTGAGACCGGGCGAGCTTGCGTCGCTCGCATGCTGAGCGCTTCATGTCGAGCGCTTCGTGTGGTCTGCTAGTGCGTGTTGCAGTTTGTTGCTGCTTGTTCCTGCTGCTTGCTGCTTCGCTTTGCCCGGGTAACTACCAGCCGGAAACAAACGAACCCGCGCAAGGCAAGTGCCCGGTCGATGCCTGACGAACGCCAGGCATCGACATTCAACTGTTACTGGCAAGCCTCGCACTCGTCGAAGCCCGGGTCACCCGGACGCATCATGCACACCGGACCATCTGCTTCCGGAGCCGCTTCGACGGCAACCGCCGGCGCTGCTGCTGCAGCTTGCAGACCACCCGACGAAGCGCCACCAGCAATGCCGAAGCCGCCTGCCGCTCCGCCGCCGACACCACCCGCACCACCCGAGCCTTCGCTGCCACCCGAGCTCACCGCGTTCAGCGCGCCGTGTGCCACCGTCGACTTCTCGACGTGTGTCGCCGCCATCGTGCGGAGGTAGTACGTGGTCTTCAGGCCACGCAACCAGGCGAGCTTGTAGACCTCGTCGAGCTTCTTGCCCGACGCGCCGCCCATGTAGATGTTCAGCGACTGCGCCTGGTCGATCCACTTCTGACGACGCGAGGCCGCTTCGACCAGCCACGTTGCGTCGACTTCGAACGCCGTGGCGTAGATCGCGCGCAGGTCGGCCGGGATGCGGTCGATGCGCGAGAGCGTGCCGTCGAAGTACTTCAGGTCGGCGACCATCACTTCGTCCCACAGGCCCCGCGCCTTCAGGTCGCGCACCAGGTAGTCGTTGACCACCGTGAACTCGCCCGACAGGTTCGACTTCACATACAGGTTCTGGAAGGTCGGTTCGATGCAAGCCGACACGCCGATGATGTTGGAGATCGTCGCCGTCGGCGCGATCGCCACGCAGTTCGAGTTACGCATGCCGTGGGTGGCGATGCGCGCACGCAGCTCCGTCCAGTCCATCGACTCGCTCGAATCCACTTCGACGTAGCCACCGCGCGCTTCGGCCAGCAGCTTCAGCGTGTCTTGCGGGAGGATGCCGCGATCCCACAGCGAGCCGCGGTAGCTCGAGTAACGGCCACGCTCTTCGGCCAGCTCGGTCGACGCGTAGTAGGCGTAATAGCAGACCGCTTCCATCGACGTATCAGCAAACTTGACCGCTTCTTCCGACGCGTACGGCGTGCGCAGCAGGTGCAGGCAGTCCTGGAAGCCCATGATGCCCATGCCGACCGGACGGTGCTTCAGGTTCGAGTTACGTGCCTTGGCGACTGCGTAATAGTTGATGTCGATCACATTGTCGAGCATGCGCATCGCCACGCTGACGGTGCGCTTGAGCTTGTCGTGATCGAGCACCAGCGTGCCGTCAGCCTGTTCCTTCAGGTGGGCGACGAGGTTCACCGAACCCAGGTTGCAGACGGCGATTTCGGCGTCACTGGTGTTCAGCGTGATTTCCGTGCACAGGTTCGACGAGTGGACGACGCCCACGTGCTGCTGCGGCGAACGGATGTTGCACGGATCCTTGAACGTGATCCACGGATGGCCGGTTTCGAACAGCATGCCGAGCATCTTGCGCCACAGTTGCGCCGCCGGGATCTTCTTGAACAGCTTGATCTCGCCGCGCGCGACCTTGTCTTCGTAAGCTGTGTAAGCTGCTTCGAACTCGGCGCCGAACTTGTCGTGCAGATCCGGGCAGGTGGACGGCGAGAACAGCGTCCATTCGCCGCCTTCGTGCACGCGCTTCATGAACAGGTCGGGAATCCAGTTCGCCGTGTTCATGTCGTGGGTGCGGCGACGGTCGTCACCGGTGTTCTTGCGCAGCTCGAGGAATTCCTCGATGTCCAGGTGCCACGACTCCAGGTATGCGCACACCGCGCCCTTGCGCTTGCCGCCCTGGTTCACGGCCACTGCCGTGTCGTTGACCACCTTCAGGAACGGCACGACGCCTTGCGACTTGCCATTGGTGCCCTTGATGTGCGAGCCGAGCGCACGCACGCGCGTCCAGTCGTTGCCCAGACCGCCGGCGAACTTCGACAGCAGCGCGTTTTCCTTGAGGGCTTCGTAGATGCCGTCGAGGTCGTCGTCGACCGTCGTCAGGTAGCACGACGACAGTTGCGAGCGGCGCGTGCCCGAGTTGAACAGCGTCGGCGTGGACGACATGAAGTCGAAGCTCGACAGCACGTTGTAGAACTCAATAGCGCGTGCTTCGCGGTCGATCTCGTTGAGTGCCAGGCCCATTGCCACACGCATAAAGAATGCCTGGGGCATTTCGATCCGCACGCCGTCGTGATGCAGGAAGTAACGGTCGTACAGCGTTTGCAGGCCAAGGTAGCCGAACTGCAGGTCGCGGTCGGCGTCGAGCGCAGCGCCCAGACGCTTCAGGTCGTACTGTTGCAGCTTCTCGTCGAGCAGCTCGGCTTGCACGCCGCGCTTGATGAAGGTCGGGAAGTACTCGGCATAACGCGCGCCCATTTCGCCTTGCGTCACTTCCTCTTCGAGGATCTCGCGGCGGATCGTGTGCAGCAGGATGCGTGCGGTGACCTGGCTGTACGCCGGGTCCTTTTCGATCATCGTGCGTGCAGCGAGGATGGCCGAGTCGTAGACCTGGCTCATCGGCACGCCGTCGTACAGGTTCTTCACCGTTTCTGCGACGATCGGCTCGGCGCTCACAGCGTCGCCCAGGTTGGCACAGGCGGAATCGATGATGCCGCGCAGCGCCACCATATCCAGCGGACGCGTCACGCCGCCGTCGGTGACGGTCAGGCCAAGCGAGCCGTTCGGCGCTTCAACCGCGTCATGGCTACGTTCCTGTGTGCGCTTCTCGCGATACAGCACGTACGCACGAGCGACGTTGTGCTCGCCGCCGCGCATCAATGCGAGTTCGACCTGGTCCTGGATGTCTTCAATATGGAAGGTGCCGCCGTTCGGGCGGCTGCGCAGCAGCGCGCGCACCACGCTTTGCGTGAGTTGCTCGACCAGTTCGCGCACGCGAGCCGACGCCGCGCCCTGACCACCGTTGACGGCCAGGAAGGCCTTGGTCACGGCGATGGCGATCTTCGACGGCTCGAACGACACCACGCTGCCGTTGCGGCGGATCACCTTGTAGTCGGCGTAGGTCGTTTGCGACGCGAGCGCTTGTGCGCCGGGTGCCTGGCCGAAGGTTTGGCCAGTGGATGCGCCCTCGTACCGGGTCGTCACGTTATCGGTGGTTTGCATATGCAAAGCTCCTGGTCCTGGAAGTGTGCGAAGAGAATTCGCGGATTAGTACGAACGCTGCGCCGGCGCGAGCGCAAGCGATAGGGTGCAGGAAAGAGACCGGCTGAGCCGGGTGGCGGGATGCGACAACGATGAAGCCAGGTTTGATTTGTGAATGGTCTTCGTCGTCTGTGTCGCGATCACTTGCTAAGCCCCTTTCCTGAATGTTTCTGGATGCTGCCGGTTCTCTCTACCAGCTGCGCCGCAGGATTATTTTTTTTGCCAGCTGTAATGCTTGCGGCGCCATGCTCGCAGAGCGGGGCGCCGCCGACTTATACACCGACTTATGCACTCGGTTATTCACACGTTATGCACAACACAACACAACATATAGTGGAAAACCGAATTCGTGGCACCAAGTATAGTGGAGATTCGAGACAGGTCAAATCGATTTATTTGCGCTCGAAGGCTTGACATCTGCATAGCGCGGCGCGAAGCCGACTCCCCGGAGAACAAGGCAGCGCCTCGTTCTCCACGCATCACGCGAACTCGTGGAAGGGGTCGTTACAGCGTTTTGGAAAACTTTAGATAGGGGAAGTACTGATCCGCGAGCGCGGTGTCGCGCTGCAGACGAGGCCACTCGAAATGTGGCCCAGGATCGGTCTTACGACCCGGCGCGATGTCCGAGTGTCCCGCCAGTGCGTCGATCGGATAGCGGGCTGTCAGCGCCTTCACAAGCGCGCCCAGGACTTCGTATTGCACCGCTTCGAAAGCGGTCGTGTCACTGCCTTCCAGCTCGATGCCGATTGAAAAATCGTTGCAGCGCTCACGGCCCTGGAAATTCGATGCACCCGCATGCCACGCACGCTGATCGCACGAGACGTATTGCTCGAGCTCGCCGTCGCGATGGATCACGAAATGCGCCGACACCCGCACGCCACGCAGATGCGTGTCGTAGTACGGGTGAGCATCGCAATCGAGACGGTTCTGGAACAGTTCAGCAATCGCCGTACCGCCGAACTGACCTGGCGGCAGACTCATGTTGTGGACCACGATCAGGCTCGGCACCGTACCTTCGGGACGAGCTTCGAAGTTCGGCGACGGCAGCTTGCGCGCGTTCGGCACCCAACCTTGTTCATCGACAGTGAAGCCCACGCTCATCGGGCGTCGCGGCCCGTCGGTCGCGTGGCATGACGCTGCGCGTGAGCCGTGCAGCAGAACGGCTCACCGGCAACGACCACGGAATCGCTCGCCGGCGCGTGCACGCCGCACTCGACGCAACGGATCATCGGCTCAGGGAGCTGCGGCGCTTTGGATGCGCGGCCTTGCGCACCGTTGCCCGCTGCTGTACCCACACCGTTGCCAGCGGCACGGCCGCCGGCAGGACCACCGCCGGCGCCGGTGCGTTGCGAGTTGTGCGCGTCTGCACGACGCAGCGCCTTCACCAGCCATTGGCCGACGACGAACAACAGGATCAACAGAAAAATTTGTCGCATGGAACGATCACACCACAGGGCGGTGCAGCAGCACCTCGAAAACGAAACGGCTGCCGACGTAGGCGAGCAGCAGCGCCACAAACGACGCCAGCACCCAGCGCAACGCCGCGCGGCCGCGCCAGCCTGACACCTTGCGAGCGGTCAGGAGCGCACCAAACATCAACCACGAAAGAATCGCGAACACGGTCTTGTGATCGAGCCGCAGCGCGCGGTCGATCAGTTGCTCGCTGAACAGGATGCCCGAGAGCAAGGTCAGCGTGAGCAGCACGAAGCCCGCGCTGATCAGGCGGAACAGCAGCTTCTCCAGCGTGAGCAGCGGCGGCAGTGTATCGAGCCAGCTCGACAGCCAGCCGTTCCCCGCTGCGGCGCCCTGCCGCTGCAGCACGCCGCCGCGCATGGCATGCAGTCGCCGCTCGACCAGCAGCATCAGCACCGCGTGCAACGCGGCAATCGCAAAGAGGCCATAGGCGACGTTCGCGATCACAAAGTGCAGCTCGAACATCGGGGCGGCCGCATATGACAGCACGTGCACCCCGCCGAAGCCAAGCGGCAGTAGCGAAGCGACGCAGGCGAGCGGCAGCACCAGCAGTTGCAGACCGTCGAGCGGAAAGAAAAAGCTCTCGATCCAGTAGATGCCGGCGCCAAGCCAGAACATCGCGGAGAGCGCGAACGCAAAACCGAACACCATGGCGTTCTGCGGGAAGATCGTGGTGTGCAGCAGCACACCGTGCGTGAGCAGTGCGACAAACAGCAGCAGCCGACCCGGCGCGCCGAACGCCGAGACCGCCGGCGCGCTGGCCACGGCCGGCACAGCCGGCACGCTTTCGAGCACCGGGCGCAACGCGGTCTGCCGGTGCGAGCGCCAGCCCGCGACGGCGAGACCGCCGTACAGGAGCGCAGTGAGGGCATACAGTACAATATCCATATTCGAAGTTTACACTAGGCCCCAGTTCCGCGACGTGTCCCGCTTCGCGCCGTACTCCGGCCGCACTGTTCATCGCTCCCCATGCTCGACAATCTGACTCAACGGATGGCGCGCGTCGTCAAGACGCTGCGCGGCGAAGCCCGGCTCACCGAGGCGAACACCCAGGAGATGCTGCGCGAAGTGCGCCTCGCGCTCCTCGAGGCCGACGTGGCGCTGCCCGTCGTGCGCGAATTCATCGCCAAGGTGAAGGAAAAGGCCCTCGGCGAGGAAGTCATCAGCAGCCTGTCGCCGGGTCAGGCGCTGGTTGGCGTGGTGCAGCGCGAGCTGACCGCGATCATAGGCGGCGACTACGAAGGCAAAGCGGTCGAACTGAATCTCGCCGTTACGCCGCCGGCCGTCATCCTGATGGCGGGTCTGCAGGGCGCCGGCAAGACCACCACGGTCGGCAAACTCGCCAAGCTCTTACGCGAGAAGTACAAGAAAAAGGTGCTTACCGTTTCTTGCGACGTCTACCGCCCTGCTGCTATTGCGCAGTTGAAGACGGTGACCGAGCAGGTCGGCGCCGACTTCTTCCCGTCCGAGCCGGATCAAAAGCCGGTGGATATCGCGCGTGCCGCAGTGGACTGGGCCAAACGCCACTATCACGACGTGCTGCTGGTCGACACGGCCGGCCGTCTCGGTATCGACGAAGCGATGATGCAGGAAATCGCCGCGCTGCACAGCGAGTTGAAGCCGTCGGAAACACTGTTCGTGGTCGACGCCATGCTCGGTCAGGACGCGGTCAACACCGCGAAGGCGTTTAGCGACGCGTTGCCGCTCACCGGCGTGGTGCTCACCAAGCTCGACGGCGACTCGCGCGGCGGTGCGGCGCTGTCGGTGCGTCACGTGACCGGCAAGCCGATCAAGTTCGTCGGCGTCGCGGAAAAGCTCGACGGCCTCGAGATTTTCTATCCGGACCGGATGGCGAACCGGATTCTCGGCATGGGCGACATTCTCGCCCTCGTCGAAGAAGCGCAGCGCGGCGTCGACGTAGAAGCCGCGCAGAAGCTCGCTAACAAGGTCAAGAAAGGCGGCGACTTCGACCTCAACGATTTCCGCGCGCAGCTCACGCAGATGAAGAGCATGGGCGGCCTGTCGTCGCTGATGGACAAGCTGCCCGCGCAGTTCCAGCAGGCCGCAGCCGGCGCCAACATGGGCATGGCCGAATCGCAGATGCGCCGCATGGAGGGCATCATCAATTCGATGACACCCGCCGAGCGCGCCAAGCCGGAACTGATCAAGGCCACCCGCAAGCGCCGCATTGCAGCAGGCGCCGGCGTGCAGGTGCAGGAGGTCAACCGGATGCTGAATCAGTACGAGCAGATGCGCACAATGATGAAGAAGTTGAAGGGCGGCAACCTGCAGAAGATGATGCGCGGCATGAAGGGCATGCTGCCCGGCATGCGCTAGAGCCCGCTCCTAGCCTTGGGTCTGATGACCCGGGGCTGGATAATCCGGGTCCGCCGGATCGTCTGTACGACCAGGGCGCGCGTTTCGGGACGCACGGGTATATGCTGTAGCGCGCGCCGTCGTTCTAGCCGTTGTTCTCTTTTACACTAATGTATACAGCTACCGCCCGCCAGACGTCATGAATCGCGAAGAAGCTCTCCACATATTCCGCCACTCCGAAGAAATCGTTTCGGCCCAGGACGTCAACGCGTCGATTAGCGGAATGGCCGCAGCCATCGCTGCCGAAATGAGCGAGGAGTTTCCGCTCGTACTGTCAGTGATGGGCGGCGCGGCGGTGTTCACCGGCATGCTGTTGCCGCACCTCGATTTCCCGCTCGAGTTCGACTACATCCACCTCACCCGCTATCGCAACACCACCAAGGGCGGCAGTGAGATGCAGTGGCGCGTGGCGCCAGCCGAATCGGTGAAGGATCGTGTCGTGCTGGTGCTCGACGACATCCTCGACGAAGGCGAGACGATGGCCGCGATCCGTGACCGCATCCTCGATATGGGCGCGAAGCGCTTCATGAGCGCGGTGCTGTGCGAGAAGATCATTCCGAAGGCCAAGCCGCTGCGCCCGGACTTCTGCGGCTTCGAGGTACCGGACCGCTATGTGTTCGGGTGCGGGATGGATGCGAAGGGATACTGGCGCAACCTGCCTACGATTCGTGCGTTGACCGACGGAGCGTGAGCGGCTGCGACGACTGCGGTTAAGGCGCGGCTGCATCGATCAGCGCGCAGAAAAAAAGCGGCCTACATATCGGGCCGCTTTTTTGTTTGCCAAAGCGCGCGCTCATGTAGCGCGCGTTGTTGCGTGCCTTTGTTGCGTGCCTTTGTTGCGTGCCTTTGTTGCGTGCCTTTGTTGCCCGCTTTGAGACGCGCGGCAACCGCACAACTCACAGTTGATGCACGAAAGACCGGATGCCACCGAGCATCATCTCGACCGAGATCGCCACCAGCACCAGTCCCATCAACCTCTCGAACGCCATCATCGCGCGCTCGCCGAGCCAGCTCTGAATCCGCTCCGCCAGCATCAGCACGATCGCGCAGACGATCATCGTGACCGACAGTGCGCCGACCCACTCGAGCATCTTGCCGGGCGCCTGGGAGGTCAACAGCATCACCGTCGCTAGCGCCGAGGGGCCCGCCAGCGCGGGGATGGCGAGCGGCACTATCAGCGGCTCGCCGCCGCGTGTGTCGCCGCCCAACGGACCGTCCGGGTGCGGGAAGACCATCCTGAGCGCGATCAAAAACAGAACGATTCCACCGCCGATCCGCAAAGACTGGTCGGTCAGGTTCATCATCCGCAGAAAGCGTTCGCCGCTCACCATGAACGCCAGCAGGATCACGAAGGCGATCGCCACCTCGCGGAGAATGACCACCGCACGCCGCTTGGGCGCCACCCCGCGCAGGCAACTGACGAACAGCGGAATGTTGCCTAGCGGGTCGGTAATCAGAATCAGCAGGACGGTCGCAGACAGGAAGGTGTACTCCACCGTCCGCTCCGCTTAGTGCGCCAGTGCTGCGCGAACCTTCTCCGTCACCGCTTGCACCGCGCCTTCGACCGGCAGCAGCGTCGCCTCGGTGTCGCGGCGGCCCTGATACTCGATCTTGCCTTCCTTCAGGCCGCGGTCGCCAATCACCAGACGGTGCGGCACGCCGATCAGTTCCCAGTCGGCGAACATCACGCCCGGGCGCTCGCCGCGATCGTCGAGAATCACGTCGACGCCAGCCGCGACCAGTTCCGCGTAGAGCTTGTCGGCCTGCTCGCGCACGGCTTCGCTGCGGTCATAGCCCATCGGGCACAGCACGACTTCAAACGGTGCGATCGCTTCCGGCCAGATGATGCCTTTGTCGTCGAAATTCTGTTCGATCGCCGCGCCGAGAATACGCGTGACGCCAATGCCGTAGCAGCCCATTTCCATGTTCTGCGACTTGCCCGTCTCATCCAGAATGGTGGCGTTCATGGCTTCGGAATACTTCTTGCCGAGCTGGAACACGTGGCCCACTTCAATGCCGCGGCAGATGTCGATCACGCCCTTGCCGTCCGGCGAAGGATCGCCCTTCTGGACATTGCGGATGTCTGCCACCACCGGCTCCGGCAGATCGCGGCCCCAGTTCACGCCGGTGATGTGGTAATCCACCTCGTTCGCGCCGACCACGAAATCGCTCATGTTCGCGACCGTGCGGTCCGCGATCACCTTGACCGGCTTCTTCGTGTTGATCGGACCGAGGTAGCCCGGCGGCGTGCCGAAAGTCTCGATGATTTCCGCTTCAGTTGCCATGCGGAACTCGGAGAGACCCGGCTGTTTGCTCGCCTTGATCTCGTTCAGATCGTGATCGCCGCGCAGCATCAACAGCCAGATGGTCGGCTCGGCGCCTTCGTTTTCGGTGGCGAGCACGATCGACTTGATGGTGCGCTCAAGCGGGATGTTAAGCAGTTCGGCCACGGCCTCGCACTTCGCCTTACCCGGCGTGGCGGTCTTTTTCATCTCTTCGGCGGGCGCGGCGCGCTGTGCGGTCAGCGGCAGGGCTTCGGCCGCTTCGACGTTGGCCGCGAAGTCCGAAGTCGGGCAATAGGCGATCGCGTCTTCACCGGTATCGGCGATCACGTGGAACTCGTGCGAGCCGCTGCCGCCGATCGAACCGTTGTCCGCCGCCACTGCGCGGAAATCGAGACCGAGGCGCGTGAAGATGCGCACGTACGCCTCGTACATCTTGCGATACGACTCTTTCAGACCGTCCAGGTCCTTGTCGAACGAGTACGCGTCTTTCATGATGAACTCACGGCCGCGCATCACGCCGAAACGCGGACGGATCTCGTCGCGGAACTTGGTCTGGATCTGATAGAAGTTCAACGGCAGTTGCCGGTAGCTCTTGATCTGGTTACGCGCGATATCAGTGACCACTTCCTCGTGCGTCGGTCCGATGACGAAATCCGTCTGCTTGCGGTCTTTGAAGCGAAGCAGTTCCGGCCCGTATTTCTCCCAGCGCCCCGATTCCTGCCACAACTCGGCTGGCTGCACCGCCGGCATCAGCAGCTCGATGGCACCGGCCCGGTTCATTTCTTCGCGCACGATGGCTTCCACCTTGCGGATCGAGCGCAGGCCGATAGGCAGGTAGTTATAGATACCGCCGGCCACGCGACGGATCATGCCGGCGCGCACCATGAGCTTGTGACTGACGATTTCGGCGTCGGCAGGGGCTTCTTTCAGGGTGCCGATAAAGAAACGGGAGGCTTTCATTCAGAATTTTCCAAAAGCGGCGGCGCCGGAGCGACCGCCCGAAAGGTGAAAACGGTGGGGAATTCGACAAAGGCGCGACAAAGACGTCACGAACGCGCGGCAAACCTGCGGAAAAACCCTTAGGCCGAAGCCATCGCAACGCTTGCCACCGCAGTGCAACCACAGTGTCGCCGCGCCGGATGGCCCACAGGCTACCGCAAACGCGCCCCTTTTGCGGCGAATCGTTCCAATCTGGTGCGATTCGGTGCGTCAGGCCCGTTATCTGTTTATAATCAAAGCAATTTTAAAGGATTCGAAGGTGGTTGTATGCTGGATCGTGAAGGCTTTCGCCCGAACGTCGGCATCATCCTCTTGAACGCGCACAACGAGGTGTTTTGGGGCAAACGGCTCCGTGAACATTCCTGGCAGTTTCCGCAAGGGGGCATCAAGTATGGTGAGACCCCCGTGCAAGCGATGTATCGGGAGTTACACGAAGAAACCGGCTTGCTTCCGGAGCATGTCAAGATCATCGGTCGCACGCGCGACTGGTTGCGCTATGAGGTGCCGGATAAGTTCATCAAACGTGAAGTACGCGGTCACTACCGCGGCCAGAAACAGATCTGGTTCCTGCTTCGGATGGTAGGGCGCGATTGCGACATTTGTCTGCGCGCCTGTGACCACCCAGAGTTCGATGCGTGGCGTTGGAACGAGTATTGGGTGCCACTCGACTGTGTGATCGAGTTCAAGCGGGATGTGTATCAGTTGGCGTTGACGGAACTATCCCGTTTT
Source organism: Paraburkholderia sp. EB58 (assembly GCF_050436665.1). NCBI lineage: Bacteria > Pseudomonadati > Pseudomonadota > Betaproteobacteria > Burkholderiales > Burkholderiaceae > Paraburkholderia > Paraburkholderia sp. EB58. The sequence goes on from NZ_JBNDMQ010000003.1 coordinate 395,372, forward strand.
CTGCGCCGTGCTGCGCCGCGTTCGGAAAAACCTGGCGGCCATCACGGGCCTCGCTATCCACGGATAGTGTCGACCGCGACGGAGTTGCAGGAGGTGTCAGTAACGACCGTCACGGTCGAGACTACGATTCGCACGACGATTGAGTCCGACTGCGAGTCTGCTGACAGCACCTTGACCCAGCCAGGTCTGCGCGATTAAACCCGGTGCGGCTTTCCGCGCCGCATCTGCCGGTGCGGCTCATGGATTGCCGCGCCGGCGTTTCGAGGAAATCATATTGAAAGCATTTGCTCTCGTCGTGGCGTGCGCCGCCACCGGCGCCCTGCTGGCTGGTTGTTCGAGCACACCGAAACCCACCAACAAGGATGACAGCGCGTTTACGTATCTGTTAGACCGCAAGTCCAACTGGACCGAAAACAAGGTGGACACGCTGCCGTCGCTGCCGGTGGCGTCCAATCTGATTCCGTTCGATGTGTCCGGCAATACGCCGCTGACCTTCGCGGTCGACGGGAAATCGCTGTCGGTCGGCGACGACGGTGTGGTGCGCTACACGGTGGTTGTGACGAGCCCGAGCGGCGCACACAACGTGAACTACGAAGGGATTCGCTGCGATACCTACGAGTGGCGTCAGTACGCCGCCCTCAACGCGGATCACGACGGCTGGGACGACACAGTCGCTACCCCGTTTGGACGAATCGAAAACGGCTCGCTGAACGAGTACCAGGCATCGCTCTATCAGGACTACTTCTGCGCGAACAGGATGCCCACGGGCAGCGCCAAGCAGATTCTCGAGAACATGCGCCTGCGACGCACAGCCGCCTCGCAGATTCGGTAAGCGCGGTGCGCTTCGCCTTTCGGGGCAGCGAAAGAAAAAGAAAAGGAAAAAGCCGTTCCAGTTTGGCTGGAACGGCTTTTTTGCACGTGTTTCTGCGGTGGCTTCTGCGGGTGCTTTACTCGCAACGGCCGTCTGAATCAGACCAGCACGAGGTTGTCGCGGTGGATAAGCTCGGGCTCGAGCATGTAGCCGAGCACGCCTTCAATATCGCCACTCGGCCGACGCTGAATCAACTTGGCCTCGGCGCTGCTGTAGTTCGTGAGTCCGCGCGCGACCTCGCGTCCCGCCACGCTCAAACAGGCAATCACCTCGCCACGTGCAAACGCGCCCTGCACGCCGACCACGCCGATCGGTAGCAGGCTTTTGCCGCCTTCCGTCAGCTTCTCGACCGCGCCGTCGTCAATCACCACATGGCCGCGCACTTGCAGATGATCGGCCATCCATTGCTTGCGCGCCGCCATCCGCGCGGTGCGGGCAATCAACTGGGTGCCGATTGCCTCGCCTGTGGCAAGACGCGCCAGCACGTCAGGCTCACGCCCACTCGCGATCACCGTATTAGCGCCGCTATGCGCCGCGCGCTTGGCGGCCAGAATCTTGGTCAGCATGCCGCCGCGGCCGAGACTCGAGCCCGCGCCGCCAGCCATCGCCTCGAGGTCTGGCGCGCCAGCGTCGGCCTGCTGGACGAGCGTGGCTGAAGGGTCCTTGCGCGGATCGGCGGTGAACAGTCCCTGCTGATCGGTGAGGATGATTAGCGCGTCGCCTTCGATCAGATTCGCCACCAAGGCGCCCAGCGTGTCGTTGTCGCCGAACTTGATTTCGTCGGTGACGACTGTGTCGTTCTCGTTGATGATCGGTACCACGCCCAGGCGCAGAAGCGTCAGTAGCGTCGAGCGTGCGTTCAGGTAACGTTCGCGGTCGGCCAGATCGGCATGCGTCAGCAGGATCTGCGCGGTGCGGATCGAATGTTCGGCGAAGCGGCTTTCATACACCTGCGCGAGCCCCATCTGCCCAACCGCGGCGGCAGCCTGCAGTTCGTCGATTTCGCGCGGACGTTTGGTCCAGCCAAGCCGTTGCATACCTTCGGCAATCGCCCCCGAACTCACAAGCACAACCTCTTTGCCCTGCGCGCGCAACGCGGCGATCTGCGCCGCCCAGCGGCCGATCGCGGCATGATCGAGGCCACGCCCGTCATTCGTGACGAGGCTCGACCCGACTTTCACTACCAATCGCCTGGAGTCTGCGATGACGGAACGCATTGTGCGCGGTCTCCCAAGAAAATGCGTGTGCCGGCCGGCGGCCCATGACGGACCCGCCGGCGCCCAAGCTATGCGTCTTATTCCTGCGGCTCGGCCGGCTCGTTGGAGCTCGCACCCTCCGGCTTCTCGCGGAAACGCACATCTGCGGCCAGATCTTCCGCTTCGGCCTGACGCTGCGCGTCCGAATGGGCGGCAATATGGTCATACACCGCGTAGCAGAGCGCTTCGCAACCCTGACCGGTCAGCGCCGAAATTTCGAACACCGGACCGTCCCCGCCGAAACCCTCGCGGAACGCCGAGACGCGTGCCTCGCGCTCATCTTCGGGCACCATATCGATCTTGTTCAGCACCAGCCAACGGGTTTTCTCGAACAGCAATTCGTCGTACTTGCGTAGTTCGTTGACGATGGCCTTGGCTTCCGCGACGGGATCGACCGCCTCGTCAAACGGTGCGATATCAACAATGTGCAAGAGCAGACCGGTACGCTGCAAATGGCGCAGGAACTGGTGCCCGAGGCCCGCGCCTTCTGCCGCACCCTCGATCAGGCCAGGAATGTCGGCGATCACGAAACTGCGACTCGGACCCACCCGCACCACGCCAAGATTCGGCGCGAGCGTCGTGAATGGGTAGTCGGCGATCTTTGGCTTCGCGTTCGACACCGACGAGATAAAGGTGGACTTGCCGGCATTTGGCATACCGAGCAGACCGACATCGGCCAGCACCTTCAACTCGAGACGCACCATCCGGCGCTCACCGGGTTTGCCGTCGGTTTTCTGACGTGGCGCGCGGTTCGTACTGGATTTGAAATGCAGGTTACCGAGGCCGCCCGCGCCGCCTTGAGCGATTAGAACGCTCTGGTTGTGCTCGGTCAGGTCGGCGATCAGTTCGCCGGTTTCCATGTCCGAGATAATCGTGCCGACCGGCATGCGCAGCGTGATGTCGTCGCCGCCCTTGCCGTAGCAATCCGCGCCGCGGCCATTTTCACCGTTGCGCGCCAGATGCTTCTTCGCGTAGCGGTAGTCGATCAGCGTGTTGATATTGCGGTCTGCCACGGCGTAGACGCTACCGCCGCGGCCGCCATCGCCACCATCCGGACCACCGAACGGGACGAACTTCTCGCGGCGCATCGACGCGCTGCCATCCCCTCCGTCGCCGGCGATGACTTCAATCCTCGCTTCGTCAATGAACTTCATGCGTAACTCCGTCCCGTGTTTATCGCTATTTTGCCGCGCCTGCAGTGCGTTGGACAATCGACCGATCAGCCATCCGCGCGAGTTCACGACAACAAATACAGCTTATGAATCTGCAATGAAAAAGGCCCCGCTAACTTCGCGGGGCCTTTATTCCGGTCCTGAAGCCCGTGCCTGAATAAACTCAGGCTGCTGCCGGGACTACGTTGACCATGTGCTTCTTGGCTGCGCCCTTCGTCGAAAACTGGACGTGACCATCTGTCAGCGCGAACAAGGTGTGATCCTTGCCGATGCCGACGTTTTCGCCCGGGTGCATACGCGTGCCGCGTTGACGCACGATGATGCCGCCAGCGTTGATGGCTTGACCGCCGTAAACCTTCACGCCGAGACGCTTCGACTCGGAGTCGCGGCCGTTACGTGACGATCCGCCTGCCTTTTTGTGTGCCATTTGATAGCTCCTTAACCGGTGCGCTTACGCGTTGATCGCGTCAATGCGCAGTTCGGTGTAGTTCTGGCGGTGGCCGCCATGCTTCTGGTAGTGCTTCCGGCGACGCATCTTGAAGATGGTCACTTTTGCGTGACGACCTTGCGACACGACGGTAGCCTTGACGGAAGCCCCACTGACCAGCGGCGTACCGAACTTAATCGATTCGCCTTCGCCCACTGCGAGAACCTGGTCGAGCGTGATTTCAGCGTCAATGTCTGCCGGTATCTGTTCTACTTTAAGTTTTTCGCCGACGGCAACTTTATACTGCTTGCCACCGGTTTTTATGACCGCGTACATTGAGAACCTCACTCTGTGTTCATTTTCCCCACGCACCACGCGCGGAAACCCGTGATTATACATAGAGTTAGCTGCGCGGTCAAAACTCGTTAACGGCCGTCGCCACGCAACCTGGAGCCCGGCCAGCCGGGCCGCCGCGCGCCGATCACGCAGCCTGCGGCCCGGAACTGTCGCGATTCGCCTTATAATTCGCGGCACTACCCAATTCAGCCATCATGTCGTCGACTGCCACCCCCTCTCCCAACGCCGCCAGCCTGCTCGCCCCGATTGCCGAAGACATGGAGCAGGTGAATCGCGTCATCCGGCACCGCCTGGCGTCCGAGGTGATGCTGATCAATCAGATTTCCGAGTACATCATCAGTGCCGGCGGCAAACGCCTGCGGCCCGCGCTGCTGTTGCTGGTGGCCGGCGCGCTGGGCGAAACCACGGGGCATCGGCACGAACTGGCCGCGGTGGTCGAATTCATCCACACGGCCACCCTGCTGCACGATGATGTGGTCGACGAATCCGATCTGCGGCGCGGCCGTCAGACCGCCAACGCCCTGTTCGGCAACGCCGCGAGCGTGCTGGTGGGCGATTTCCTGTACTCGCGCTCATTCCAGATGATGGTCGGGGTCGGCAAGATGCGGGTGATGGAAATCCTCTCGGAAGCGACCAACATCATCTCCGAAGGCGAAGTCTTGCAGTTGCTGAACATGCATGACGCCGACGTGGACGAAGCCCGCTACATGCAGGTGATCCGCTACAAGACGGCCAAGCTGTTCGAAGCGGCCGCCCAGCTCGGTGCGGTGCTGGCCGGGGCCGATGCGATCACGGAAGCCGCCGCCGCGGAATTCGGCCGGCGCATCGGGACGGCCTTCCAGATCATGGACGACTGGCTCGACTACACGGGTACGGCCGAATCCATGGGCAAGAACGCCGGCGACGACCTGCGCGAGGGCAAGCCCACGCTGCCGCTTATCTATCTGATCGAGCGCGGCACGCCGGAACAGTCGGCACTGGCGCGCGAGGCAATCGAACAGGGTGGCACGGATCGTTTTGAGACTATTTTCGAAGCGATCACGCGCTCAGGCGCGCTGGATCACACGCTGGAATGCGCCAAACAGGAAGCTCAGGCAGCCGCCGCAGCAATTTCTTCGTTTCCGGATTCCATTTTCAAAGATAGCCTGCTAGAATTATGTTCTTACTCGACGGCGAGACAGTCTTAAACGAGACTGAAATGCCAGATTAGTCCAAGTCGGGTACAGAGCAGTATAAATCGGGGTGTAGCTTAGCCTGGTAGAGCGCTACGTTCGGGACGTAGAGGCCGGAGGTTCGAATCCTCTCACCCCGACCAGATTTTGAAAAAACCGCACAGCATTGTGCGGTTTTTTTTCGCCTGCCTTTCCTGTTTCCTGTTCTCGCCGCCGCGGCGCGCGTCGTTGGCAAGCCCGCAGAAGAGCGACCGGCGCAAGCCGCCCTATGCCTTTCGCCCAGGCGGGCGGGGGCGGTCCCCTCTGCTATATTCTTTCCATCCTGCCCCTACCAGTTCGCGACACGTGGAACAACTACCCTTATGGGCGCAGATAGGCGCCGTTTTTCTGCTGCTTATCTGCTCCAGTTTCTTTTCGATCTCCGAAACGGCGATGATGGCGCTCAACCGCCACCGCCTGAAGCATCTCTCCAATCAGGGCGCGCTCGGCGCAAAGACGACGCAAGGTCTGCTCGCACGCACGGACGAGCTGCTGAGCGTGATCCTGATCGGCAACAATCTGTTCAACACGATCATCCCGGTGCTCACCACCTCGGTTGCGCTGCATACGTTCGGCCGCAACAATCTGGTGCTGTCGATTGCGACCGGCATTGTCGCGTTCCTGATCATCGTGTTCGCGGAGATCACGCCGAAAATTGTCGGCGCGACGTTTCCGGAAAAGATCGCATTGCCGGCAAGTCTTTTGATCGCCCCGCTGATGCGCGCGACGAGGCCGATCGTCTGGTTCGTCAACCTGTTTGCCAACGGGATCCTGCGCATCTTGCATATCAATACGAAGGGCGCGCACGACCAGCGTCTTTCGACCGAGGAACTGCGCACCATCGTCCTCGAGTCCGGCAGCTTCATGCCGACCAAGCACCGCAGCATCCTGCTGAACCTGTTCGATCTGGAAAACATCTCTGTCGACGACGTGATGATTCCGCGCCGCCGGATCGAGGCGCTCGACTTCGACGCGCCGTTCGAGCAAATCCTGCATCAGCTCGAAACCTGCTATCACAACAAGCTGATCGTCTATCAGGGCGACATCGACCGCGTGCTCGGCGTGTTGCATGTGCGCAAGACGCTCTCGGCGCTGCACAACCAGGAACTCGAACGGGAGACGCTGCGTGAATTGCTCGCCGAACCGTATTTCGTGCCGAGCGGCACGCCCGTGTTTCAGCAGTTGCAATACTTCCAGGAGAGTCGTCACCGAACTGCGCTGGTCGTGAACGAATACGGTGAACTGCAGGGGCTGGTCACGCCGGAAGACATCATCGAGGAACTGATCGGCGAGTTCACCACTTCGATCCCGCGTAGCGCGAATTCGCGTGGCGGCTGGAACGAGAACGGCGAGTGTATCGTCGCCGGCAGCATGCCGCTGCGCGAGTTGAACCGTTGGCTGCAGCTCACTCTTCCTACTGACGGGCCGAAGACGCTGAACGGTCTGATTCTGGAAATTCTCGAAGAAATTCCCGATGGCGACGTGTGCGTGCAGATCGTGGGGATCAAACTCGAAGTGATGCGCAGCGACGACCAGGCGGTCCGCACCGTCAAGATTTTCAAGCCGGGCGCGCGCTCGGGTTCGAAGGGCGGCAAGAAGCAGCGGATTTGAGGTGGTGGGCTTGGGGCGCATTTAGGGCAACCAGCGCGTGCCCCGGCTAGTTCGGCTAGTTCGGCTAGTTCGGCTAGTTCGGCTAGTTCGGTTGTCTGTGGCACACCTGGCCATCCGGCCGAATGGCGGCAATGCCTAGCCTGCCGGATGATGGAGTCGTCATGTTCTACAGGCGGCTCTAGCCGGTTTCAGATGTCAACCTCACCCCGTTCCACACCGGCTAGCTCTCCTTACCGTCTGGCCGACCCGATTACAACGGATTCGCCCTATCGTGCCCTGCCACTCGATGCGGAGTCTGCCGCTGCATCTGCCACACCCGCTCCATCTGCCCCGCATGCGGCCCGCCCGTTCGCCAGCACAAGCCGCGAAGACACGCCGCGCCGCGACACAGTAGCGAGCCTCGCCGAGGCCGACAACACCCCCGCAGTCCGCCTGCTGAGCGACACGCTGCGGGAAGCCACACGGCGCAACGCGTCGGACCTTCATATCGAGCCAGCCGAACATGGTTGGCGCATGCGTCTGCGCATTGACGGCGTGCTGCATGCCATCGCACAACCGCCTGCCCATCTGCGCGATGCCTTCATCACGCGCGTGAAAGTGCTCGCACGCATGGACATCGCCGAGCGGCGCGTGCCGCAGGACGGGCGCCTGCGCATCGCAACCACCCCGGGCAAGTTCGAGGACTATCGTGTGAATTCGCTGCCCACGTTGTTCGGGGAAAAGCTTGTGCTCCGGCGCCTGGATGCACTGCCTGCCACCCTTTCGCTCGATTCGCTTGGCCTCGCCCCCGCTCAGCGCGACACGCTCGAGGCGGCCATCAGTGCGCCGCACGGACTGGTGCTTGTTACCGGTCCAACGGGCAGCGGCAAGACGCTCTCGCTGTACTGCTTCCTGCAAATGCTCAACGCCGAATCGCGCAACCTCTGTTCGGTCGAAGATCCGGCTGAAATCCAGCTTGCCGGCATCAATCAGGTAAGCGTGCGCGAGAAGGCTGGCCTCACCTTCGCCGTCGCGTTGCGCGCGTTTCTGCGCCAGGATCCGGACGTCATCATGGTCGGCGAGATCCGTGATGAAGAAACCGCTGACGTCGCGGTCAAGGCAGCGCAAACCGGCCACCTGGTGCTCTCCACACTTCACACCAACGACGCGCCCGCCGCCATCGCGCGCCTGATCGATATCGGCGTCGAGCCCTATAACCTTGCTGCGGCGCTGCGCATGGTCACCGCGCAACGGCTCGTGCGGCGGCTATGCATCAACTGCCGGGCACCAGCGCCGCAATCGGCAGCGGCGCTACGCGCGGCGGGCTTTGCCGACGATCAATTCGACGGTTGGCATCCCTACACAGCGTCGGGTTGCGACGCGTGTCACGGCATCGGCTACTGCGGGCGCGTCGGCATCCACCAGATCATGCCGGTATCGGACGCGATGCGCGAACTGATTGTCGCGAACGCAGGCACTCACGCGCTCGCGCGGACGGCCCAGGCCGAGCGCGTGAGCACGCTGCGCGACGCTGCGTTGGCGCGTGTGCGTGACGGCACGACCAGTCTCGCCGAGGCACTCAGCGCCACAGAGGTCGCATGACCATCAGGGCCACGGAAACGGAAGCGAGCGACATGCGTTTTGCATGGCGCGGCGTCGATGCAACGGGTACGCAGCGCAACGGCACGTTGATTGCGGCGGATGCGGCTGCCGTGCGAGCCATGCTCAAACGCGACAATCTGTTCATCATCGAACTCACGGCACGTGGACCTGCGCCACGTCCCCACGCACGCGCCTCGGAGGTCACGCGCTTCACGCGCCAACTAGCCAGTCTTCTGCGCGCCGGCTTGCCACTCGCGCCCTCGCTTGAGCTACTGGCGCAAGCACCTGCGCCACGCCAGCGCGGCATGTCGCGCATCGTCGGCGCACTGGCGCGCGACATCACTAGCGGGCTGAGTTTCTCGGCGGCGCTGGCGCGGCATCCGGCGCAGTTCAATGCGCTCTATTGCCAGTTGGTTGCGGTCGGCGAAGCGGCAGGCGCGCTCCCAGCGGTGCTGGCTCGCATCTCCGACGACCGCGAGCGCGGCGCCGCGCAGCGCGCCAAGGTCAAGGCCGCCCTCACCTATCCCGTCGCGATCCTGCTGCTGGCACTCGCCATCACTGCTGCACTGCTGATCTGGGTTGTGCCAACGTTCAAACAGATCTTCGACGGCTTCGGCGCCCGCTTGCCAGCGCCGACACAAATCGTGATAGCGCTATCGGGCGCCGCTGCGCGCTGGAGCGTGCCGGCGCTCGCATTGACGGTGTGTGCCGGCTTTGCCGTGGCTTACCTGCTGCGCCGCTCGGACGCGGCGCGCGTAGCGGTTGCCCGCCTGTCGCTGTGCTTGCCGGTCGCGGGCACGCTCCTCGCGACGTTGTGCGCTGCGCGCTGGAGCCGCGCGCTCGGCACGCTGCTGTCAGCCGGTACGCCGCTCGCCGATGCATTCGACTCGCTCACCCAAGCCACCGGCAACGCCTACTTCGATCGTGCCACCGTCGACATCGCCGCCCGCCTGCGGCGCGGCGAACGGCTCGCCGCCGCAATGCGTGCAGCGCGTTGCTTTCCGGCCGAGGTCGTTCAGCCCGTTGCCGTCGCAGAGGAGTCCGGTGCATTGGATACCATGCTGATCGACGTGGCATCGCTCAGCGATCGTCAGGTTGACGAAACGATCGGCACACTGGCAAGCCTCTGCGAGCCACTGGTCATCATCGTGCTCGGGACGCTCGTCGGCGGCCTCGTCATCGCGATGTATCTTCCCATTATTCAACTCGGCAACGTGGTGTAGCATCGCAGCCGAATCTAACTTTTTCGCCATGCCGACTACCCACGCACTCGTGTCAGAAACTTCCTTCAGCGCACTTCATGGTCACGTCACAGCCGGCCTTGGCGCCACCTTCGGCGGCTTGCCGGCCAGCGTGCAGATTGCGTTTGCAATCGTGTTCGGTCTGGTGATCGGCAGCTTTCTGAGCGTGGTCGCTCATCGGCTGCCCATCATGCTCGAACGCGCGTGGCGCCAAGAGGTCAGCGAAGCAATCGAGCAGCCGCTCGAAGACGACGGCCTGCCGGCGCGCTATAACCTGTGGCTGCCGCGCAGTGCGTGCCCGCACTGTGGCCACGTCCTGCGCGCCTGGGAAAACATCCCTGTGCTGAGTTACCTCTTGCTGCGTGGACGATGCTCCGCATGCAAGACACCTGTCTCGGCACGCTATCCGTTGCTTGAGATCGCCAGCGCCGCGTGCGCCGCGGGTGCGCTTGCCGTGTTCGGCCCAAGCGCCATGGCGCTGGCCGCATTCGGCCTGTGCGCGGCCTTGCTGGCGATGAGCGCCATCGACATCGACACGCATCTGCTTCCCGACTCGCTAACGCTGCCGCTGTTATGGGCCGGCCTGATCGTCAATTTCAACGGCATGTTCGCAAGCTTGCACGCCGCAGTGGCGGGCGCGATTGCGGGCTATCTTGTACTCTGGGTAGTGCACTGGCTGTTCAAGCTCGTACGTGGCGTCGAAGGAATGGGTTATGGGGACTTCAAGCTGCTCGCCGCGCTCGGCGCATGGCTCGGCTGGGCCGCGTTGCCGCAGATCGTGCTGATCGCTGCGGTCGCCGGGGCGGTCGTCGGCCTCGCGGCAACCTGGCGCGGCCGCATGCGCTTCGAGGAGCCGCTGCCATTCGGTCCTTTCCTCGCAGCAGGCGGCGCTATTACGCTATTTCTGGGGACGCCCCTCTATCTCACACTCGGAGGCTGACGCATGTTTTCTGTAGGCCTGACAGGCGGCATCGGTAGCGGCAAGTCAACCGTCGCCGACCTGTTCGCTGCGCGCGGTGCGGCAATCGTCGACACCGACCTGATCGCCCATCGGATCACTGCACCGCATGGCGTCGCGATGCCGAAGATCGCCACTGAGTTCGGTGCCTCGTTCGTCGCGCCGGACGGTTCGCTCGACCGCGCCCGCATGCGCACCTTGATCTTCAGCGACGAAGGCGCGCGCAAGCGTCTCGAAGCCATCACGCACCCGCTGATCCGAACCGAAACCGAGCGTGCAAGACATGAGGCCAGCGGCCCGTATGTGATGCTGGTAGTTCCGTTGCTGGTCGAGTCGGGCACCTGGAAAACGCGCGTGGACCGGGTCCTGACGGTGGACTGCAGCGTCGAGACGCAGATCGCACGGGTCATGCACCGCAACGCCTTCAGCCGCGAGCAGGTTCTGGCGATCATCGCCCGTCAGGCGACCCGTGAAGCGCGTCTTGCCGCGGCGGACGATGTGATCGTCAACGAGAATGCCTCGGTAGAGGGACTCGACGCGCAGGTCGAGGCGCAACATAGCCTGTATTTGTCGCTGGCCGGTGCGTGAGACCTCGGCACCGTCCGCGAGAACACGAAGGCAGCTTGCCCTACTATCTCAATGAAGCGCGGGCATCGCACTCAAACAGATGCGAAACAAGCGAAAAAACTTGCGAAAGCGCACCAGAAAAGTGTGTGATTGCTAGGGTAGTCTCACGGCATTAGAATGTTCTGCATTCCCGTCACCGACCACGCCCGAGGCGAGCCCGCTTGATCCTTTACGAGTATCCCTTCAACGAGCGAATCCGGACGCTGTTGCGCCTTGAAGACCTGTTCGAGCGCTTCACGTTCTTTCTGACTCAGGAAGATGCCAGGGAACACCACGTCGCGCTGACGACGCTGTTCGAAATCTCGGAAGTCGCCGGTCGCGCGGATCTGAAGTCGGATCTGATGAAGGAACTGGAGCGGCAACGGCAAACGCTCGCGCCGTTTCGCGGCAACCCGGGCATCGAGCAGAACGCATTAGAGGCCGTGCTAGGCGAGATCGAGCAAACCCTCTCGGGACTCTCGCAGATGCAAGGCAAGACGGGCCAGCATCTGGCGGACAACGAGTGGCTGGCCAGCATCCGCAGCCGCGCGATTATCCCGGGTGGCACCTGCAAGTTCGACCTGCCGTCATACTATGCCTGGCAACAGACGCATCCGGACCAGCGCCGTCAGGATATCGCCAAGTGGGTAACGCCGCTCTTGCCGTTGCGCGATGCCGCCACGATCGTCTTGCGTCTTGCGCGCGAATCGGGTCAGGCCTCGAAGGTAATGGCGATGCAGGGCAGCTACCAGCAGATGCTGTCGGGTCGGTCGTATCAGTTGATGCAGGTGCGTGTCCCGCCGGAATTGCGGGTGATTCCCGAGGCAAGCGCCAACAAATACATGTTGTGGGTGCGTTTCACTGTGCAGGACGGCGACCTGCGACCGCGTGCGGTCGATGTGGACGTTCCGTTCCAGCTCACGCTGTGCAGTCTGTAATGCAGGTTACGCCATGGCGGGGCTGCGCCTTTCAAGCAGCGAAAATGCCCCTATATTAGAGACTTGTCCCGTTTACGATTGACTGCCTGACCGAATGATCACTGTCGTTAAATGCCCAACGTGCGCGAAGGATGTCCGCTGGACACCCGAGAACCGCTTCCGCCCCTTCTGTTCCGAGCGCTGCAAGCAGATTGACCTCGGCGCTTGGGCCGCTGAGAAGTACAAGATTGGCGGCACAGACGAAGAAGCGCCGTCCGACGACGAGCCGAGCGGCGATTACAACCCGCATTAGGCGCGGCTCGACCCTGCTATTCAGCAGCGAGCCACTCGAGCACCGGAATGGTCGCCGGCAATAATGGCGAAACCTCGGTTGGCAGCGATTGCCAGACAAACGCCTGACCTTCGCGCCCGTGCGGATCACCGCTCCACTGCGTTACCTTGCAGAAGTAGAGCCGCACATAAGCATGCGGGTAATCGTGCTCCAGCGTATGCCAACGGTGGCTCGCCTTGACCTCGATTCCCAACTCCTCGTGCAGTTCACGCGCCAGCGCCGCCTCGACCGACTCGCCGGGCTCCAGCTTGCCGCCCGGAAATTCCCAATACCCTTCGTAAGGCTTGCCGACGGGCCGTTGGGCGAGCAGATAGCGGCCATCCGGCTGCACTAGCACGCCCACGGCCACCTCAGTGACCGGACGCCCGTCCGGATTCGCCGCGCGGCTGACAGGGGTCGCGGAGTCCGTCATGCCTGCGACTTCCGGCCGGAGCGGTCGCGGGCAAACTGCCACGCCACGCGTCCCGAGCGCGAACCGCGCTCGAGCGCCCACACAAGCGCGTCCCCGCGTGCCGCCTCGATCTCCGCGGCATCGCAGCCGAAATGCTGCAGCCAGTGCCCGACGATCGTCAGATAATCGTCCTGCTTGAACGGATAGAAGCTGACCCACAGGCCGAAGCGCTCGGACAGCGAGATCTTCTCTTCGACTACTTCGCCGGGATGAATCTCGCCATCGGACGTGTGCTTGTACGTCTCGTTGTCGCTCATGTACTCCGGCAGCAGATGGCGCCGGTTCGACGTCGCGTAGATCACCACGTTGTCGGATTGCGCGGCCACCGAGCCGTCGAGCGCCACCTTCAGCGCCTTGTAGCCCGACTCGCCGTCTTCGAACGACAGGTCGTCGCAGAACACGACAAAGCGCTCCGGACGCTGCGAGATCAGATCGACGATATCGCCCAGATCGTGCAGGTCGTCCTTATCCACTTCAATGAGCCGCAGCCCGTCTTTGGCGTACGCATTCAGGCAGGCCTTGATGAGCGACGACTTGCCGGTACCGCGCGCGCCCGTCAGCAGCACGTTGTTGGCCGGCTGCCTGTTCACGAACTGGCGCGTGTTCTGCTCGATCAGACCTTTCTGGCGGTCGATGTTCTGCAGGTCGTCGAGCGTGATGTCCGAGATGGCCGGAACCGGTTGCAGGTAGCCGCGACCCTGGCGCGTGCGCCAGCGAAATGCGACCGCCGCCGACCAGTCGACCTCGGGCGTTGAGGGCGGAAGCACGGCTTCCAGGCGGCCGAGCAAAGCCTCAGCACGAGTCAGAAACTGTTCGAGTTTATCCATGACGAAGATTGAAATCTGATGAGGTATTGGCTCAGGAACGATAGTCGGCGTTGATGCTCACGTAGTCGTGCGACAGATCGCAGGTCCAGATCGTGGCTTGCGCGTCGCCACGGCCCAGCACGACGCGAATCAGAATCTCCGCCTTTTTCATCACGCGCTGACCGTCTTCCTCACGGTACTCCGGATTGCGGCCGCCCGCCTTCGCCACCAGCACGTCATCCAGATACAGATCGATCTTGCCGACGTCGAGGTCGGTCACGCCCGCATAGCCGATCGCCGCGAGAATCCGGCCAAGGTTCGGGTCCGAAGCGTAGAACGCCGTCTTGACCAGCGGCGAATGGCCGATCGCGTAGGCGATCTGGCGGCATTCCGCGACGTTCGAACCGCCTTCCACCTGCACCGTCATGAACTTGGTGGCGCCCTCGCCGTCACGGATGATCAGCTGGGCGAGCGCCTGCGCGACCTCGGTCACGGCATCGCGCAACGCCGCGTACGCGGGCGAATCGGTGGACGTGACCGCCGGCAGGCTGGATTTGCCCGACGCGATCAGGATGAAGGAATCGTTGGTGGACGTATCACCGTCGATGGTGATGCAGTTGAACGAGCGATCTGCAACGTGCTTGACCAGCGCGTCGAGCACCGGCTGCGAAACCGCTGCGTCGAACGCGAGGAAGCCGAGCATGGTCGCCATGTTCGGCTTGATCATGCCGGCGCCCTTGCTGATGCCGGTCAGCGTCACTGTATGACCGTGGATGCTCACCTGACGCGACGCCGCTTTGGGCAGCGTGTCCGTGGTCATAATGGACTGGGCGGCCTCATACCAGTGCGCGGCCTGGCGGTTCGCCAGCGCAGCCGGCAAGCCGGCCTTCAGGCGGTCGACCGGCAACGGCTCTAGAATCACACCGGTCGAAAACGGCAGCACCTGCTCCGGTGCGATATCGGCCAGACGTGCCAGTTCGACACAGGTTTCGCGAGCGGCCACGAGGCCCGGCTCGCCGGTGCCCGCATTCGCATTCCCCGTATTCACCACCAGCGCGCGAATCCCTTTACCGCCCGCACGCACTTGTTCGAGATGCTCGCGGCAGACGGTGACCGGCGCCGCACAAAAACGGTTCGACGTGAACACGCCGCCGACCGTCGCACCTTCTTCGACGGAAATGACGAGCACGTCCTTGCGGTTCGGCTTACGGATGTTCGCCTCGGCCCAGCCTAGCGTAACGCCGGCGACGGGGTGAAGTTGGGCGGCATCGATGGAGGGAAAATTGACAGCCATGGTCGCGACCTGTTGTCCAAGTTGAAAATGCCGGCATGAAGCCGGCATCGGAAAATCACAAAAGGGTGGTGCGGAGCGGACCTCACCACCGTGGAATTACCAGCAAAGCGCTGGGTAAAACGACGCGGCGCGCTTTACGCGCGCCGCCTTTTCAGTCTCACGCAATCTTGCCGTGGCACTGCTTGTACTTCTTGCCGCTGCCGCACGGGCAGGGGTCATTACGGCCCACCTTCGGCACGCTATCACCGAGCGGCTCGGCGGGCGCATGCGAGCCGTGGCTCATGGCGTCGCCGATCATCGCGGCCGTCGCTGCCTCAGCGGCAACCGGCGCGGCAGATTCAGCGAACTCGGCGTGACGGAACTCGACGTGCTCCAACTGGCTAGTGCCCTGCTCTTCGAGATCTTCAGCAACCTGTTCCAGCTGCTCGGTCGACTCCACTTGCACGTTCATCACCACGCGCGTCACATCGAGCTTCACCGCGTCGAGCATAGCCGCGAACAGTTCGAATGCTTCGCGCTTGTACTCCTGCTTCGGATTCTTCTGCGCATAGCCGCGCAGATGGATGCCCTGGCGCAAGTGATCGAGTGCGGCCAGATGTTCACGCCACGCGCGATCCAGCGTCTGCAGCATGATCGAACGTTCGAAGCCGCTGAAGTTCTCGCGGCCCACCAGCTCGACCTTTGCCTCGTACGCTTCATCCGCAGCGGCAATCACCGCTTCCAGGATTTCATCCACGCTGATCGACGACGATTCGTTGATCATTTCCTGAATGGCGAGATCAAGCTGCCATTCGTTGCGCAGCACTTCTTCCAGCTCCGGCACGGACCACTGCTCTTCAATGCTACCGGCCGGCACGAACTGGTGGACGATGTCGGTAATCACGCCATGACGCATGGCGCCGATGGTTTCGGTGATGTCATTCGCCTCGAGCAATTCATTGCGCTGCTGGTAGATCACCTTGCGCTGATCGTTCGACACATCGTCGTATTCGAGCAATTGCTTACGAATATCGAAGTTGCGCGCCTCGACCTTGCGCTGCGCCGATTCGATCGAGCGCGTGACGATGCCCGCTTCGATCGCCTCACCTTCCGGCATCTTCAGGCGGTCCATGATGGAACGCACGCGGTCGCCGGCAAAAATGCGCAGCAGCGGATCTTCCAGCGACAGGTAGAAGCGCGACGAACCCGGGTCACCCTGACGGCCGGCACGGCCGCGCAACTGGTTGTCGATCCGGCGCGATTCGTGACGTTCGGTGCCGATGATGTGCAGACCACCCGCGGCCTTCACCTTGTCGTGCAGCTCTTGCCATTCGTCGTGCAGCTTCTGGATGCGGCGCTGCTTCTCTTCAGCAGGGATGGACTCATCGAGCTCGATGAAGGTCGCCTGCTTTTCAGCATTGCCGCCCAGCACGATGTCGGTACCGCGACCGGCCATGTTGGTCGCGATCGTCACGCGTTGCGGACGCCCCGCCTCCGCCACGATCTCCGCTTCGCGCGCATGCTGCTTTGCGTTCAGCACTTCGTGCGGCAAGCCGGCCTGCTTCAGCAGATGCGACAGCAGTTCGGAGTTTTCGATCGAGGTCGTGCCCACCAGCACCGGCTGGCCACGCTCGTGACAGTCGCGGATATCGCGAATGACGGCGTCGTAGCGTTCCTTCGCCGTCTTGTAGATCTGGTCCTGCTTGTCGATCCGCTTGGGCGGACGATTGGTCGGGATCACGACCGTTTCCAGCCCGTAGATCTCGTTGAATTCGTACGCTTCCGTATCCGCCGTACCGGTCATGCCGGACAGCTTCGCATACATGCGGAAGTAGTTCTGGAACGTGATCGAAGCGAGCGTCTGGTTCTCGCTCTGGATCTTGACGTGTTCCTTTGCCTCGACGGCCTGGTGCAGACCATCGGACCAACGGCGACCCGACATCAGACGGCCGGTGAACTCGTCGACGATCACGACTTCGCCGTTCTGCACCACGTAATGCTGATCTTTGTAGAACAGCGTGTGCGCGCGCAAAGCGGCGTACACGTGGTGCATCAGCGTGATGTTTTGCGGCGCGTACAGGCTCTCGCCTTCGCCAATCAGGCCCCATTCGGAGAGCAGGCGTTCAGCCTTTTCGTGGCCCGATTCGGTCAGGAACACCTGACGGCCCTTTTCGTCGAGCGTGTAGTCGCCCGGCTTTTCGACGCCCGTGCCATCTGCCTTTTCTTCGCCAATCTGGCGCTCGAGCAGCGGCGGAAGCGCGTTCATCCGCACATAAAGATCAGTGTGGTCTTCAGCCTGGCCGGAGATGATCAGCGGCGTACGGGCTTCGTCGATCAGGATCGAGTCCACTTCGTCGACGACCGCAAAATTCAGCGACCGCTGTACGCGTGCATTGGTCTCGTAGACCATGTTGTCGCGCAAGTAGTCGAAGCCGAATTCGTTGTTCGTGCCGTAGGTGATGTCCGAAGCGTAAGCCTGCTGCTTCATGCCATGGTCCATCTGCGACAGGTTGATGCCGACCGACAGACCGAGGAAGTTATACAGACGCGCCATCCATTCGGCGTCGCGCTGTGCAAGGTAATCGTTCACCGTCACGACGTGCACACCGCGCCCGGTCAGCGCATTCAGGTAGACCGGCAGTGTCGCAACCAGCGTTTTGCCTTCACCCGTGCGCATTTCGCCGATCTTGCCGTAATGCAGCACCATCCCGCCGATCAGCTGGACGTCGAAGTGGCGCATTTTCAGAACGCGCTTGCTCGCTTCCCGGCAGACCGCGAAGGCCTCCGGCAGCAGCTTGTCGAGCGACTCGCCGCTGGCAATGCGCTGGCGGAATTCACCCGTTTTGGCGCGCAGTTGATCGTCCGTCAATTGCTCGATCTGCGGCTCGAGCGCATTGATCGCCGTGACGGTCTTTTGATATTGCTTGACTAGCCGCTGGTTGCGGCTGCCAAAAATCTTTTGTAGAAAACCGGTGGTCATCGGATCGGTGTCTGCGTCGCGGCTTCGGCTGGTTCACGGCATGCGGTTTGTCCACATACCGGTCCGGGGTCGGAAATGCCTCGGCGGCTTAGTCCAAGAGTGAATTCGAATCGGGCATTTTAGCACGCGCCCCAGCGCGCGCCTGTGTCACAGGCGCGACGTCGGGACGCCGTGCAGGGCGCCTGCCGAACCCCATCGGAGCGGGCCGGGAGCGCATCCCGCGCGGTACAATCCGGGCGTGGGTGCGCATCGTGCGCGCTCACGCCGCTACTATCCTACATGAGCCGCTCCCCGTCGTTTTCAAGGCCGCCGCCGAAGCAGTTCAACGCCCGCCGCCCGCAACCGGTCGCCGAGGTGCTCAAGCGCACCGATGCGTTTGCCGCCCTGCGCGCCGGCGTGGAGCAGATCGCCGCGCTCGAACGGGATCTGCGCCAACTGCTGCCGGACTATCTGGCGTCGAGCGTCGAACCTGGCTTTATCAAGGAAGGCGTACTGGCACTATTTGCTGCGCACAATGCGCTGGCGGCCCGCTTGCGGCATCTCGAGCCGCGGCTGCTGTCCGATCTGCAGCAGCGCGGTTGGGCAGTGAACTCGCTGCGAATCCGCGTGCGTCCGCAGGCGGTGAAGGAACCGCCGCCCATCAAGCAGGCCCGCATGACGCCCGCCGGCGCCGACGCGCTGCACGCGCTGAGCGAATCGCTCGCGCCGTCGCCATTGCAGGAGGCGCTCGCGAGGATGGCGGCCCGGCATCTGAGAAACCGCGAAACCAAAAAATAAGCGGCCCCGAGGGGCCGCTTATTTTCTATCCGCGTCGACTACGCGCCATGCGCGTGCCTGAATGAACGATCAGGCAAACGCCGTCTGCGTATCGTACGCAAAACCGCGCGGGGCCTTCTGCGTGTCGCTGAAGGTGACGATTTCGTAAGCGTCTTCGTGGGCCAACAACTCGCGCAGCAGCGCGTTGTTCACGCCGTGGCCAGACTTGTAAGCCGTGTAGGACGCCAGCAACGGGTGACCGACCACGTACAGATCGCCGATTGCGTCGAGCATCTTGTGCTTCACGAACTCGTCGTCGTAGCGCAAGCCGTCGTTGTTGAGGATACGGTACTCGTCCAATGCGATCGCGTTGTCCATGCTCGCGCCACGGGCAAGGCCCATTTCGCGGAGCATTTCCACTTCATGCGCATAACCAAACGTACGAGCGCGAGCGATATCGCGCACATACGACGTATGCGCGAAATCCACTTCCAGCGCCTGGCCGGTCTTGTCGACTGCCGGGTGGCGGAAATCGATCGTGAACTTCAGCTTGAAACCAAAAAACGGATCAAGACGCGCGAACTTGTCGCCGTCGCGAACCTCGACCGGCTTCGTGACCTTGATGAACTTCTTCGCCGAGCCCTGCTCTTCGATTCCTGCCGACTGGATCAGGAACACGAACGACGCTGCGCTGCCGTCCATGATCGGGATTTCTTCCGCTGTGACGTCGACATACAGGTTGTCGATGCCAAGGCCCGCGCAGGCGGACATCAAGTGCTCAACCGTCGAAACGCGCGCACCGTCTTTCTGCAGGACCGAAGCAAGGCGTGTGTCGCCGATCGCCATCGCGGACGCAGGAATGTCCACGGGCGTGGGCAAATCCACGCGCGAGAACACGATTCCCGTGTTCGGGGCGGCCGGGCGGAGCGTCAATTCAACCTTGCGGCCCGAGTGCAGGCCAATGCCGACTGTCTTGACGATCGATTTAATAGTGCGCTGCTTCAACATGGTGATCTTCTATTCGATTGAAAATCCCAATCGGGACTTTTTATTCCATAGCGCGAAGTATACTCCATTACCCTAGGGAACGTCGTTGCCGCGGGCGTATCAATCTGTTTCGCTACGTTACCTAATCCTCAGATCAGGCAAAGCGTGACGGGCCGATGCCCGGAACGGAGGCGTTTCCGGAACATCAGCCCGAGTTACGGCTTGTCACATGAATGCCTTGCGGCCCGTTGCCCCGGCACAACGTCGCGCCGGAAAAGGCCGTTCAGCACTCCAGAACTAGCTCAACGTCGCGAGGATACTCCCTGCATCGCTGACTTCGAACTTGCCGGGTGCCTCGACCTGCAGCGTCTTGACCACGCCGTCGTCGACCACCATCGCGTAGCGCTGGGAACGAATTCCCATGCCGCGCGCCGACAGGTCCTGCTCCAGACCGAGCGCCCGCGTGAAAGCCGCACTACCGTCCGCCATCATGCGCACCTTGCCCGAGGTGTGCTGATCGCGTCCCCACGCGCCCATCACGAACGCGTCATTGACGGACACGCACCAGATCTCGTCGATGCCGGCAGCGCGCAACTGCTCGGCGTGCTCGACATAACCCGGTACATGTTTGGCCGAACAGGTCGGGGTGAACGCGCCTGGCAATCCGAAGATCACCACGCGCTTGCCCGCGGTCTGTCCACGCACGTCGAAGCTGTTCGGCCCGATCGTGCAGCCCGCACGCTCGTCTTCGATCAGTTCGAAGACAGTTGCGTCGGGTAGCTTTTCACCCACCTTAATCATGCTCAGTCCTTCACATCGATGCGGAGCGTGCCCGCACGTTGTCGTGTCGCAGTGGATCGAAGAGTCGCGCACCTGCCCTACTTTTGCGCTATCTGCCGGCGACAGCCACCCCTTCCGCTTCGCGAATCCGAAGAGGGCACCTGTCCGTGCCGCATTTCTGACGCAATGCAGCCTGCTTTGCCGTTCCACCCGCCACGCTCGTGCATTTCCCTGCTGGTGGCACGCAATCAACGTGCCGCAGCGAAAGCCTGCTCGCGCGCGTCAGTCCGCCTGCTTACGCAGGAATGCCGGAATATCGTACGTATCGACGCCCTTTTCCTGCAGCGCCTGCACGTGCGAAGCCGCCGTGTCACGCGAAGTGCGCCACACTGCCGGCGTATCCAGCGCGCCGTAGTCTGCCGTGCTTCCGTGATGTTGCCCAGCGTACGCGTGTTGCACCGCACCAACCGGCTGGTTATCCGTACCGGTGCGCAGCAGCGTCATCGGTGCCGATTGCTGCTTCTTCGCCACACGGCCCAGACCCGTGGCCACGACCGTCACGCGCAGCGCGTCGCCCATTGCATCATCGTATACCGCGCCGAAAATCACGGTTGCGTCTTCTGCCGCGTAGCTCTTGATGGTGTTCATCACTTCACGCGTTTCCGACAGGCGCAGTGAACGGCTCGACGTGATGTTCACCAGCACGCCGCGTGCGCCCGACAGGTCCACGCCTTCCAGCAGCGGGCTAGCCACAGCCTGCTCTGCGGCGAGACGCGCGCGATCGACGCCGGCAACCGTCGCCGTGCCCATCATTGCCTTGCCCTGCTCGCCCATCACCGTCTTCACGTCTTCGAAGTCGACGTTCACCAGACCGTCGACGTTGATGATTTCCGCGATGCCTGCGACTGCGTTGTTCAGAACGTCATCGGCGCACTGGAAGCACTTGTCCATCTCGGCGTCATCGCCCATCACCTCGAACAGCTTGTCGTTCAGAACGACGATCAGCGAGTCGACGTGATCCTCCAGTTTTTGCGAACCATCTTCTGCGACGCGCATCCGCTTGCCGCCTTCGAATTCGAACGGCTTGCTGACCACGCCAACAGTCAAGATACCCATTTCCTTGGCGATCTGCGCCACGACCGGAGCTGCCCCCGTGCCCGTGCCGCCACCCATGCCTGCGGTGATGAACACCATGTGTGCGCCGCGCAGTGCGTCTGCGATGCGTTCACGTGCTTCTTCTGCAGCAGCGCGACCCATTTCCGGCTTGGCGCCAGCGCCGAGACCGGTGTTGCCGAGCTGGATCACCGCGGTGGCACGCGAACGCGACAGTGCCTGGGCGTCCGTGTTCATCACGATGAAGTCGACGCCTTGCACGCCTTTGTTGATCATGTGCTGAACGGCATTGCCGCCAGCGCCACCGACTCCCACCACCTTGATGATGGTGCCGTTGGTTTCGGTTTCCAGCATCTGGAATTCCATTGTTGCCTCCGTCAAGATAAAAAATTGCAGCCACTCGGCCGTTATTCGGCAGGAGATCGGGCAACCTCCTGTCGCGCGCCGGCCGCCGGCACCAGCGCGTATTTTGAAAACCCGTCGAAAACCTGTTCGTACTACGAATGCTTTAGAAATTGCCCAGGAACCAGTCCTTCATCCGCGTGAAGACCTGCCCCATCGATCCGGATTGCACCGCCACCTTGCGGCCGCGCATCCGTTGCGAGCGTCCTTCCACCAGCAGGCCCATTGCCGTCGAGTAGCGCGGGTTGCGCACTACGTCAGCCAGACCGCCGGCGTACTCAGGCACGCCAATGCGCACCGGCTTCAGGAAGATGTCCTCGCCCAGTTCGACCATGCCGATCATCATCGACGCGCCGCCGGTCAGCACCACGCCGGAGCTCAGCAGTTCCTCGTAACCCGACTCGCGCACCACCTGCTGCACGAGCGAAAACAGTTCTTCGACACGCGGCTCGATCACCGCCGCCAGCGCCTGGCGCGACAGCGTGCGCGGACCGCGCTCGCCCAGACCTGGCACTTCGATCATCTCGTCCGGATCGGCAAGTGCCTGCTTGGCAATGCCGTAGTCGACCTTGATGTCTTCCGCATCCGGCGTCGGCGTGCGCAGCGCCATCGCGATGTCGCTGGTGATCTGGTCCCCGGCAATCGGAATCACCGCGGTGTGACGGATCGCGCCTTCGCTGAAAATCGCAATGTCCGTCGTGCCGCCGCCGATATCCACCAGCACCACGCCGAGTTCCTTCTCGTCTTCCGTCAACACCGCCAGCGACGACGCGAGCGGCTGCAAAATCAGGTCGTTCACTTCGAGCCCACAGCGGCGCACGCACTTGACGATGTTCTGTGCCGCGCTCACCGCGCCCGTCACGATATGCACCTTCACTTCGAGGCGAATGCCGCTCATGCCGATCGGCTCGCGCACATCTTCCTGGCCGTCGATGATGAATTCCTGGGTCAGGATGTGCAGCACCTGCTGATCGGTCGGGATGTTGATCGCCTTGGCCGTCTCGATCACGCGGGCCACATCGGCCTGCGTCACTTCTTTTTCCTTGATCGCCACCATCCCGCTTGAATTGAAGCTGCGGATATGGCTGCCAGCGATCCCGGTGAATACGTTGGTGATCTTGCAGTCAGCCATCAGCTCGGCTTCTTCGAGCGCGCGCTGAATAGACTGCACGGTGGCCTCGATGTTCACCACCACGCCTTTTTTGAGCCCCTTCGATTCGCTCTGGCCGAGGCCGATCACCTCGTAGTGACCTTCGCCTTTCAGCTCGGCGACGATGGCCACTACCTTCGACGTCCCAATGTCGAGGGCGACCAGCAGATCTTTATAGTCTTTACTCATAGCGTGCTCATTGCGTGTGATGTCCTGTTACTTCTTGCCCTTGTCGGGTTCGGTGATAAAGCGCATCCCTGCTGCGCGAATCGCGAAACCGTTCGGATAGCGCAAGTCCGCATACTCGATATCCTTCCCCCAACGTTGCGTCACTGCTGCCCACGCCGCTGTCAGGCGCTTGCTGCGATCGAACAGCGTCTGCGGATTGCGCTCGCGCCCCAGCTCCACCTGCATGCCGTTCGACAACTTCACCGTCCAGGCGTAACGCGGCGACAACGTCACTTCTTCCGGCGTCGCGCCCAGCGGCGCAAACCACTTCTTGAAGTCGCGATAACGTGCGACCACCTCTTGCGCCGTACCGTCAGGACCGTCGAAGGCCGGCAAATCCTCTTCGAGCTCGCCCTGGTTCGCCGTGAACAGTTCGCCGTCCACGCTGACCAGTTGATCACTGCCCCACGTGCCAAGCGGTTTGTACTCTTCCAGCGTGACAGCCAGCGCATTCGGCCAGACGCGCCGCACACTCGCATGACGCACCCACGGCATCTGCTCGAAGGCCTGGCGCGCCGCATCCAGATCCACGGTGAAGAAATTGCCCTTCAACCGGCCCACTACACCTGCGCGTACCGTCGGCGAATTGATGTGTTCCGTGTCGCCGTCAATCTGGATTTCGCGCAGCGCGAAGCTCGGCCGCTGCACCAGCCACATTCCGCCGGCCGCCAGCAGCACGAGCACCAGCAACGCATGCAACGCGTTGGCGGCGAAATTGAGCTGGCGAACGTTGTTCCACATAACAGTGACGTCAGTCCTTCAGCGTGAGCGCCAACACGCTCACGACCAGTTCCTTGTAGCTGATGCCGACCGCGCGCGCCGCTTTCGGCGGCAGCGAGTGGTCGGTCATGCCCGGTGCCGTGTTCACTTCCAGGAAGTACGGATTGCCTTCGCCGTCCAGCATGAAATCGGCACGGCCCCAATCGGTGCAGCCGAGCACGTCGAACGCGCGGCGCGCCAGCTTCTTCAGGCGCGCTTCTTCGGCCGGCGCCACGCCGCACGGGATCAGGTACTGCGTGTCGTTGGCGACGTACTTCGCGTGATAGTCGTAGAACTCGCCCGCAGGCACGATGCGGATCACCGGCAGATCCAGATCGCCCGCGATGCACGCGGTGTACTCGCCGCCGCCTTCGATGCTCTTTTCCACCACCACGATCTTGTCGAACTTCGCGGCTTCCTCGAGCGCGGCCGGCAATGCGTCGGCGCTCTTCACCTTGATCACCGCGACGCTCGAGCCTTCGCTCGCCGGCTTCACGAAGAGCGGCAAGCCGAGCTTCGCGACGATGTCCGCTGCACGTGCCGCGTAGTCGTCACCGCGCAGCACCGCTTCGAACGGTGGCGTCGGCACGCCCAATTGCTGCCACACGAGTTTGGTGCGGAACTTGTCCAGACCGAGCGCCGAACCGAGCACGCCGCTGCCGGTATAGCGAATGCCGTAAAAGTCGAGCGCGCCCTGTATCTGGCCGTTCTCGCCGTAGCCGCCGTGCAGCGCGTTGAACGCGCGCACAAAACCCTCTTCTTTCAACGCCGCGAGCGGACGCTCAGCGGGGTCGAACGGATGCGCGTCGATGCCGGCCTCGCGCAGTCCTTGCAGCACGAGGCGGCCCGAATTGAGCGACACTTCGCGCTCGGCGGATTCACCACCGAGCAGGACAGCCACTTTGCCAAATTTTTGAGGATCGATACTGCTCATTTCACACCTTCGTTTTGCGCGAGACGGCCCGGCACACCGCCGATCGAACCCGCACCCATCGTGATCACCACATCGCCTTCGCGCACCACTGCTGCCAGCGCATCCGGCACTTCATCCACCGTTTCGACAAACACCGGCTCGGTCTTGCCCGCCACGCGGATCGCGCGAGCGAGCGCCCGACCGTCGGCTGCCACGATCGGCGCCTCGCCCGCTGAATAGACTTCCGTCAGCACCAGCGCGTCGACTGTGGACAGCACCTTCACAAAATCCTCGAAACAATCACGCGTACGCGTGAAGCGGTGCGGCTGGAACGCCAGCACCAGACGCCGGTCGGGGAACGCGCCGCGCGCCGCCGCGATCGTCGCGGCCATTTCGACCGGATGATGACCGTAGTCGTCGACCAGCGTGTACGTCCCGCTGGCTTTGTCATCCGAGATAACCGGCACTTCGCCGTAGCGCTGGAAGCGCCGGCCTACGCCGTTAAAATCTGCGAGCGCTCGTTGGATATCGGCATCTTTCACCTCAAGTTCAGTCGCAATTGCAATTGCGGCCAAAGCGTTCTGAACATTGTGGGTGCCAGGCAGGTTCAAAACGATGTCGATCGGCGCCGCGTCTTCGCGCAACGCCGTGAAATGCATCTTGCCGTCGTGAGCCTCGACGTTCACCGCGCGCACCTGCGCATCGGCCGCGAGACCGTAGCGGATGATCGGCTTTGAGACGAACGGCAAAATCTCCTTCACGTTCGGATCGTCGACGCACAGCACCGCGATGCCGTAAAACGGAAGCCGATGCGTGAACTCAATGAACGCCTGCTTGAGCCGCGCGAAATCGTGGCCGTAGGTGTCCATATGATCGGCGTCGATGTTCGTGATGACTTCGATCACCGGGAACAGGTTCAGGAACGACGCGTCCGACTCGTCCGCTTCGGCAACGATGAAGTCACCGGTGCCCAAACGCGCATTGGCGCCTGCGCTGATCAGCCGGCCGCCGATCACGAAAGTCGGATCGAGCCCGCCCGCGGCAAGCACGCTCGCCACCAGCGAGGTGGTCGTGGTCTTGCCGTGGGTGCCGGCAATCGCAATGCCCTGCTTCAGGCGCATCAACTCGGCGAGCATCACCGCACGCGGCACGATCGGAATGCGCCGGTGACGCGCGGCGAGCACTTCCGGGTTGTCGCTGCGCACAGCCGTCGACACGACCACGGCGTTCGCACCTTCGATGTTCTCAGCGGCATGGCCAATCGCGATGCGCGCGCCGAGCACGGCGAGCCGGTCGGTCACAGCGTTCTTCGTGAGATCCGAGCCGCTCACCTGATAGCCGAGATTCACTAGCACCTCGGCGATGCCGCTCATCCCTGCTCCACCGATGCCGACGAAATGAATATGTTTGACGATGTGTTTCATTGTTGCCTTCCTTCTGTGCTCGGGCTCGGGACTACACCTGCCACGTCCGCGCAAATCTGCGCGACCTGTTCAGTGGCATCGGGTTTCGCGAGCGAGCGCGAACGCTCTGCCATCTCCGCGAGACTCTCGCGGCTCTGGCCGCGCAACCACGCAGCGAGGCCATCCGCCGTGAGGTCGCGCTGCTGCATTACCAGCGCCGCGCCGTGGTCGGCGAGGAACGCTGCGTTCGTGGTCTGGTGATCGTCGACCGCGAACGGGAACGGCACGAAAAACGCCGCCACGCCCACCGCCGCGATCTCGGCGACCGTCATCGCGCCCGAACGGCAGATCACGAGATCTGCGTTCGCATAAGCGCTCGTCATGTCGTCGATGAACGGGACGAGTTGTACATCGGCGCCGGTTTGCAAGCCAGCTTCCGCGTAGTTCGCCTGCAACGCCTCGATATGCTTCGCGCCTGCCTGATGCACGACGCGCGGACGTTGCTGCGGATCCAGCTTGGCCAGCGCGCGCGGCACCACTTCATTCAAAGCCGCTGCCCCAAGGCTGCCGCCCACCACCAGCACATTCAGCGGACCGCTGCGTTGTGCGTAGCGTGCTTTGGGTGGCAATGTGCGCGCAAGTTCCTCACGAATGGGATTGCCGGTCCATTCAGCGTGCGGCAACGCGTTCGGGAACGCCACGAGCACACGTTTGGCGAGCTTCGCGAGCACCTTGTTCGCGAGGCCGGCGATCGAATTCTGTTCATGCAGCACCAGCGGACGACCGCTTAACGCCGTCATCAAACCGGCCGGGAATGTGATGTAACCGCCCATGCCGAGCACCACGTCGGGCTTCACGCGCCGCAGCACGCTCAAGCTTTGCGTGCATGCGCGCAGCAGATTGACGGGCAGCATGAGCTTGGTCTTCACGCCCTTGCCGCGCACGCCGCCGAAACGCACGAATTCCATCGGGATGCCGTGCTTGGCGACGAGCGTCGCTTCCATGCCCGCGGGATTGCCGAGCCAGACGACTTTCCAGCCCCACGCCTGCATCAGATGAGCGACCGCCAACCCCGGGAACACGTGCCCCCCGGTGCCACCGGCCATCACCATCAGCGTGCGCTGTTGCATGGGGGTCATACCTTCCCTCCACGCATCAACACCCGGTTCTCATAGTCGACGCGCATCAACAACGCCACCGCCACACAGTTCAGCAAAATGCCCGAGCCGCCGTAGCTGACGAGCGGCAACGTGAGACCCTTGGTCGGCAGCAAGCCGAGGTTCACGCCCATATTGATGAAGGTCTGCGCGCCGAACCACAGGCCGATGCCCTTCGCGACCAGCCCCGCAAATGTGCGATCCAGCGCCAGCGCCTGACGTCCAATTTCGAACGAGCGGCGCACGATCCAGTAAAACATCAGGATCACCACCAGCACACCGACAAACCCAAGTTCCTCGCCGATCACCGCGAGGATGAAGTCGGTATGCGCTTCCGGCAGGTAGTTGAGCTTTTCGACGCTGCCGCCAAGGCCCACGCCGAACCACTCGCCGCGCCCGAACGCGATCAGCGAGTGCGTCAATTGATACGCCTTGCCCTGCGCGTAACGGTCGTCCCACGGATCGAGGTACGCGAAGATCCGCTCGCGACGCCACGGCGACGCCCACACCAGCAAACTGAACGTGCCGACTGCCGTGGCCACCAGGCCGCCAAACAGCTTGCCATTCACGCCACCGAGGAACAGCACGCCCATCGCGATCGCCGCGATCACCATGAACGCGCCCATGTCCGGTTCGAGCAGCAGCAGCGCGCCGACCACGCCGACCGCGAAGGCCATCGGCAGAAAGCCCTTGGCGAAGCTGTGCATGTACTCCTGCTTGCGCACCGTGTAATTCGCCGCGTAGATCGTCACGGCGAGCTTCATGATTTCCGACGGCTGCATGTTCGTGATGCCGAGCGGAATCCAGCGGCGCGCGCCGTTCACGCCCTTGCCGACGTGCGGCACCAGCACGATGACGAGACTGACCAGCGCCAGCAGGAATATCTTCGGCGCGTACTTGTCCCACGTCGAAACCGGAATGCGGAACGAAATCACGCCGATCACCGAGCCGAGCACCACGAAGATGATCTGGCGCACGAGGAAGGCCCAGTCGCGATACGACGAGTACTTCGGCGAGTCCGGCATCGCGATCGAAGCCGAGTACACCATCACGATGCCAAGGCCGAGCAGCGCGATCACCACCCACAACAGCGAGTGGTCGTAATCGAGCATGCGCGAGCGCAGCGGACGCACACCGTTGACGGCACTCGCGAGTCCGCTCCCCGCGCGGCCCGCGGTTGCATCGCCGACTGAGCCGCGCTGCTTGGCGAGGCGCGAACCGAAGCGTTCCGACCAGCTCATATCATCGTCCCCCGTTCGGCAGCGATGTCTTCCACCGTGCTGCGGAACACCGCGGCACGATGTGCGTAACCCTTGAACATGTCGAAGCTCGCACAGGCCGGCGACAGCAGCACGGCGTCGCCCGGTTGCGCGAGCGCCGCTGCGGCGCGCGTGGCATCTTCGAGCGTGGCGTGATCGGTGAGCGCGATGCCCGTGTCGGCCAGCGCGGCGCGGATCAGCGGCGCATCGCGGCCGATCAGCATCACCGCGCGACACCAGCGCATGACGGGCGCGGCGAGCGGGTCGAATTCCTGGCCCTTGCCGTCGCCCCCGGCGATCAGCACCGCGCGTTGCGCGAGGCCGTCGAGGGCCGCGACCGTCGCGCCGACGTTGGTACCCTTGCTATCGTCCACGTAGTCGATGCCTTCGATCGACGCAATCAGCTCGACGCGATGCGACTCGCCACGGTATTCGCGCAAGCCATGCAGCAGCGGCGCACCCGGCAAGTCAATCGCACGCGCGAGCGCATACGCGGCGAGCGCGTTGGCAGCGTTGTGCAGGCCGCGGATGCGCAATGCGTCCGCCGGCATCAGACGCTTGAGGCCGAGGTTCGGCGCCGCGGCGGTTTCGCCCTTGCGGCGGCGGGTCGGTGCGGGTTCGTCCGAGGCGTCGCGATCGTGCGCTTCGACCAGCCAGATGATGCCGTTATCGCGCAGCAAACCGTAGTCGCCGGGGCGCGTCGGCTCGGTGACGCCGAAGGTGATCACCGCTGCCGGGCTGTCGCCCGCTGCACTGTCCTTCGCCGGGTTCGCGGCGATCGCCATGACGCGAGCGTCGTCGCGGTTGAGCACGCGCACGGTCTGCGGCCCAAAGATCCGGCCTTTGGCGGCTGCGTAAGCGTCGAGGCCACCGTGCCAGTCGAGGTGGTCCTGGGTGATGTTGAGGATAACAGCCGCATCCGGCGTGAACGTGTGAGCCGTTTCAAGCTGGAAGCTCGACAGTTCGAGCACCCACACATCGGGCAGCGCGGTGTTGTCGATGGCTTCAGTAAGCTTATCGAGCGCGGCCGGGCTGATGTTGCCCGCCACCGCAACCTTCTTCCCGGCGCGTTCGCACAGCAGGCCGGTCAGGCTCGTCGTCGTGGTCTTGCCGTTGGTGCCGGTGATCGCGATCACCTTCGGCGCATAGCCGCTCTCGCCAAGCGTCTTCAGCGCCTGCGCGAAAAATTCGAGCTCGCCCCATACAGGGATCTCTTTTTCACGCGCCTCGGTAATCAACGGCAGCAGATCGGCGGCGAGCGGCGAAAGACCGGGACTGATCGCCACCAGTTCGACGCCCTCGAGCAACACCGGCGAAAACGGCCCGCCAACGAAGTCCGCATCGATGCTATGCGCTTCGAGCCCGGACAGATTCGGCGGCACCTCGCGCGTATCCGCCACGCGCAGCCGACACCCGTGCCGCGCGCACCAGCGCGCCATCGCGAGACCCGATTCACCGAGTCCCAGCACGAGCACCATCGGCTTTTGCCGATCCCGAAACTTCTCGCCAAACATCGCTTTCCCTTTTACTTCAACAACGGCTTAACGCAACTTGAGCGTGGACAAACCGAACAGACACAGCATCAACGTGATGATCCAGAAACGCACCACAACCTGCGTTTCCTTCCAGCCCGACAATTCGAAATGGTGATGCAGCGGCGCCATCTTGAAGAGACGCCGGCCTTCGCCAAAACGGCGCTTGGTGAATTTGAACCAGGTCACCTGCAACATCACGGAGAGCGTCTCCGCGACGAAGATGCCACCCATGATGAAGAGCACGATTTCCTGACGCACGATCACCGCGATCGTGCCGAGCGCGCCGCCCAGCGCCAGCGCGCCCACGTCGCCCATGAACATCTGCGCGGGGTGCGTGTTGTACCAGAGGAACGCAAGGCCGGCCCCGCCCATAGCGGAGCAGAAAATCAGCAACTCACCGGCGCCGGCAATGTGCGGGAACAGCAGGTATTTCGAGTAGACCGAGCTGCCCATCACATAGGCGAACACACCAAGTGACGCGCCGACCAGCACGACCGGCATGATCACGAGACCATCCAGACCGTCGGTGAGATTCACCGCGTTGCTGGCCCCGACGATCACCAGATACGTCAGCACGATGAAGCCCCACACACCGAGCGGATAGCTGATCGACTTGAAGAACGGCAGCATCAGGTCGGCGTGCGGGGGCAGGCCCATGGAAAGGCCACTACGCACCCACGCCATAAACAGGTCATACACGCGCACGTTGCTCGCTTCGGACACGCTGAAGGCGAGATACACGGCGGCGAACAAACCGATCACCGACTGCCAGAAATACTTCTCGCGCGACGACATGCCGCGCGGATCTTTGTAGACCACCTTGCGGTAATCATCAACCCAGCCAATCACGCCGAAACCGAACGTCACGAGAATCACGATCCAGATAAAGCGGTTGGTCAGATCGGCCCACAGCAGCGTCGATACCGCGATGCCGAGCAGAATCAACACGCCGCCCATGGTCGGCGTGCCGGATTTGACGAGGTGGGTTTGCGGACCGTCTTTACGGACGGCCTGGCCTACCTTCATTGCGGTCAGCTTGCGGATCACCGCCGGCCCGCAGACGAGCCCGATCAACAGCGCGGTGATGGTCGCCGCCACCGCACGGAAAGTCAGATAACTGAACACGCGCAAGAAGCTTGCGTCATTCTGCAGCCATTGCGCCAGCGCCAGTAGCATGCTTCGGTCCTTCTATTTCAATGTGCGCCGGGCGCTGCGCCCGGTGCGATGGGTTGTGGACTCGTTACGGCGTCCACCACGCGTTCCATTTTCATGAAACGCGAGCCTTTCACGAGAAGCGTTGCTGCAGCGGCGTTTCCGGATAACTCCGGGGCCTGCAACAGTTGAGCGACGAGCGTGGCGACATCGTCGACGTGATGCGCATCCGCGCCATACGCGGTGCATGCATCGCGCGACGCATCGCCTAGCGCATACAGCGCATCGATGCCGCGCTCTTTCGCGTAAGCACCGATTTCGCGGTGAAACTCCGGGCCGTTATCGCCAACTTCGCCCATGTCGCCCATCACCAGCACGCGCGGCGAAGGACGGGAAGCGAGCACGTCGATCGCGGCGCGCATCGAATCGGGATTCGCGTTGTAGGTGTCGTCGATCACGGTGGCGCCGGCAAGCGTGTCGAGCGCCGCGCGCTTGACCTGCAGACGCCCTTTCACCGCGCCGAACGATTCGAGCCCGCGCTTGATGGCATCGAGCGAAACCCCGGCGGCCAGCGCCGCGGCGGTGGCCGCCAGCGCGTTGTGCGCGTTGTGATCGCCGAGCACTTGCAGCGTCACGTCGAGGTGGCCTTCGGGCGTGTCGATGTTAAGCAGGTTGCCGGCGAAAACTCCTTTCACTGCGGCTTCGGTCGAGCGGCCGTCGTTATTCAGCGCGAAATCGATGATGCGGTTGCCGGTGGCCGCAACGCGCCAAATGCTCGCGTAGGCGTCATCCGCAGGAAACACTGCAACGCCTTCCGGGGACAGCGAGTGAATCACGCTCGCGTGTTCGAGCGCGACCGCCTCGACCGTGGCCATGAATTCCTGGTGCTCGCGCTGCGCGTTGTTCACGACCGCTACGGTCGGCTCGGCAATTTTCCCGAGCAACGCCGTTTCGCCCGGGTGATTCATCCCGAGTTCGACAACCGCCAACCGATGCGCAGCGCTCAGGCGAAACAGCGTCAGCGGCAGCCCAATGTCGTTGTTGAAGTTGCCCGCGGTGGCGAGCCGCGCGTCCACGCCGACGGCCGCGGCGAAGATCGACGCGATCATTTCCTTGACCGTCGTCTTGCCGTTGCTGCCTGTCACCGCGACGAGCGGCATTGTGAAACGGCGCCGCCAGCCGCGCGCAAGCGCGCCGAGCGCGGCGCGCGTGTCGGCAACTTTCAAGGCCGGCAGACTCCAGTCGGCTGGGGTACGCGTCACCAGCGCCGCTGCGATCTGGCGCGCGGCTACGTCCGGCAAAAAATCGTGCGCGTCGAAGCGATCGCCTTTGAGCGCGACGAACAGATCGCCGGGACCGGCGGTGCGACTGTCGGTCGAGACATGCTCGAACGTCACGCTGTCGTCACCGAGAACGGTCGCGCCCGGAATCAGCGCGGCGGCGTCGCGCAGAGAAAACATCGCGACACTTCGCTGGGTCATTCGCCACCTCCGCGAGCCTGCGTGGCACGCGCGGCGAGCGCGAGACGTGCGTGATCCTGATCGGAGAAAGCGCGTTTCTTACCCATGATTTCCTGTGTTGCTTCGTGCCCCTTGCCGGCCAGCAGGATCACGTCTTCGCGCGCCGCGCCGCGGATGGCCTGCAGGATGGCGCTGGCGCGATCCTCGATACGACGGGCCTTCGACGCGTCCTTCATGCCGGAAGCAATCTGGTCGAGAATCTTCTGCGGATCTTCACTGCGCGGGTTGTCGCTCGTTACGACGACGCCATCCGCCAGCTTCTCCGCAATCGCGCCCATCAAGGGACGCTTGGTCGCGTCACGATCGCCGCCGCAGCCGAACATGCAGATCAGCTCCCCACCGCGGGCGGCCGCCATCGGGCGCAGCGCTTCGAGGGTCTTTTCCAGTGCGTCTGGCGTGTGTGCGTAGTCGATCACGACGAGCGGCTCGTCGTTTTGCAAACGGCCGCCGAGGCGCTGCATGCGGCCGTTGACCGGCTCCAGTTTCGCCAGCTCGGCGAGTGCCGCGTCGAACGGGACGTCAGCTGCTAGCAGCGCGCCCAGCACACCCAGCAGGTTGCTGACGTTGAACGCGCCCAGCGTCTGGACCTCGACTTCGGCGTCGCCCCAATCGGACGTACTCAGATGAAATGCCGTGCCGGTCGCGGTAGCGCGCACATTGGCCGCGTGCAGCCAGGCATCGGCTTGCGGCACGGCGGTGTCCGGCGCCTCGGTGCATACGCCAAGAGCGTAGGCAATGGTACGCGCGTGGCCCTGGGTGCTTGCCAGCAGCTTGCGCCCAGCTTCGTCGTCGTAGTTGATCACGGCGCAACGCAGCTCGGGCCATGCAAACAGACGCGCCTTGGCGGCCTCGTAGGCGGCGAAGGTGCCGTGGTAATCGAGGTGGTCCTGGGTGAGATTCGTGAAAACGGCGATCTCAAACGCCGTGCCGTTCACCCGCCCCTGGTGCAGTGCATGCGACGACACTTCCATGGCGACCGCCTGCGCGCCCGCATCGCGCAACTGCGCGAGACTGCGTTGCAATTGCGGCGCGTCCGGCGTCGTGAAACCGGTATGCACGAGGTGACCCGGCATGCCGGTGCCCAGTGTGCCGATAATTGCGCAGCGCGTACCGAGCCCACTCAGCGCGGCGGCGATCCACTGGCTGCACGAAGTTTTGCCGTTGGTACCCGTGACGCCGATCACCCGCATCGTATCGCTCGGGTCGCCGTACCAGCCGCTGGCAATCGAGCCCGCCAGTTCATTCAGCGCAGGCACCGCGAGCGCCAGCGACGGATCCACCGCACCCGTGAAGTTTTCGGGCTGATACAGCACCGCAGCCGCACCGCGCTCGATGGCGCTGTCGATGAACGGCCGGTTGTCGGCGCCGTCGACCGCATACGCCAGAAACACGTCGCCCGCCGCGAGCGAACGCGTATCGGCGTGCAGATGAGCGCCTGGTTGCGCGCGAGCGTGCAGCCAGGTCAGCGCGTCGGCGATCTGCCGGTGAGCCGGATGCTTCGAACGTAGCGCGCTCATCGCACTACTCCGGGATGGTTTTTCGCATTAGAGGCGATGGTCATTTTCTTGGCGCCGCCGCTGGTGGCCAGTTTCTTCGCTGACGCGGGCGGCAGGGTCGGCGCCGCGGGCGCGACCGGCGCCGAATCATCCGACACCACCATCTGCTTGACCGGCATGTCCGGCGGAATATTGAGCGAGCGCAGCGTGTCGCCGGCGATTGTCGAGAACACCGGGCCCGACACCTGGCCACCGAAGTGGCTGCCGGCCGTCGGTTCGTCCACCGACACCGCGACCACGATGCGCGGATTCGGCATCGGCGCCATGCCGACGAACGACGCGCGATACTTCGACTTGTCGTAGCCGTGCGCGCCGTGCTTGTACGCGGTGCCGCTCTTGCCGCCTACGCGGTAACCCGGCACAGCAGCATCCGGCGAGGTGCCGCCAGGCGCGACCACGGTTTCGAGCATCGCGCGCACTTCGCGAGCGGTAACCGGCGAGAAAATCTGCGGACCGTTCACGGGCTGATCGCCTGGCGTGCGGAAGATCGTCACGGGCAGAATTTCGCCGTCATGAGCAATCGCGGTGTACGCGCGCGCCAACTGGAACAGCGACGCAGACAAGCCGTAGCCGTACGACATCGTCGCCTGCTCGATGCGGCGCCAGCTCTTCCACGGACGCAGATGGCCCGCCGTCGCGCCCGGGAAGCCGATTTTCGGCGCCTGGCCAAGACCGATGCTGGTATACATATTCCACATCTCTTCGGGCTTGAGCGTCATCGCGATCTTCGTCGCGCCAATGTTGCTCGATTTCTGAATCACACCGCCGACTGTCAGCACGCCGAAAGCGCTGTCGTCGGTGATTGTCGCGCCGTCGAGATAAAAGTGGCCCGGCCCCGTGTCTACCAGTGTAGTCGGCGCCACGCGATGCAGATCGAGCGCGAGCGAGATCGTGAACGGCTTCATGATCGAGCCCGGTTCGAACTCGTCGGTCAGCACGCGGTTGCGCAACTGATCGCCAGTCAGATGGGTGCGGTCGTTCGGATTGAAGGTCGGATAATTGACGAGCGCCAGCACTTCGCCGGTGCGCACGTCGATCACCATCGCGGCGCCGGCCTTGGCCTTGAATTTCTCCACCGCGGCCTTCAGGTTCGTATAGGCGATGTACTGGATCTTGCTGTCGATGGACAGATCCACGTCCTGACCGTTGTGCGGCACGACCTGCTCATCGACGTCTTCGATGATGTGTCCCATCCGGTCCTTGATCACGCGCCGGATGCCGGGCATGCCCACGAGCTGCTTCTGATCGCCGAGTTCGACACCTTCCTGGCCTTCGTCCTCGACGTTGGTAAAGCCGATCAGGTGGGCCGCAATTTCGCCTTCCGGATAGAAACGCTTGTACTCGTCGCGCTGGTAAATGCCGGGAATATCGAGCGCCGTCACCTGCGCGGCGACATCGACCGGCACCTGGCGCTTCACGTAGACGAAATTCTTGTCCTCGGACAGCTTGGCCCGCAGTTCGGTATTCGTCATGCCCAGCAGCTTGCCGAGCGCGGCCAGCTTGTCGGCGCCGAGGTCGTCGGGCACGGCTTCGGGGATGGCCCAAATGGCGCGCACCGGCAAGCTCGTGGCGAGCACGAGGCCGTTACGGTCGAGAATCTTGCCGCGCGTAGCCGGCATCTCCAGCGTGCGCTGATAGCGGCTCTCACCCTGCTTCTGATAGAACGCGTTGCCCGGACCCTGAATCCAGAAAGCCCGGCCGGCGAGCGCGACAAACGCCATGAACAACATGAACACGACGAGCTTCGAGCGCCACATCGGCAGGCGCACGGACAGGATCGGGTTCGACGCGAACGGGACGCTCTTGCGGTTGGACGATTTTTTCATCGCACGCCCCCATGACGGGCGGTGAGCGGGGTCGAAGCGGCCACCGGCGCCGAAGTCGGCACAGGCGCGTCTTCAGCCGTGGCGGCGCCCGGGTCGAGCGTCAGGTATTGAGTGCGGCCCGTCGTGACGCCCTGCATTTTCAGCGAGTCGGTTGCAAGCTGCTCGATGCGCGAAGTCTTCGACAGCGCGCTCTGCTGATATTGAAGCTGCGAATAGTCCTGCTGCAGCTGGCGCTCCTGCGACTGCGCGCGCTGCAACTGGATAAAGATCTGGCGTTGCTGATTCGTTGCGTTGACCACAGATAATGCACAGCCCATCACGACAATCAGCAGGAAGATATTGAGGCGGCTCATGGCGCGATACGCTCCGCCACGCGCATCACAGCAGAACGGGCGCGCGGGTTCGCGGCGACTTCAGCGTCGCTTGCGAACACGCGGCCAATGATTTTGAGCGGCGGGCTGGGCAGATCGACTGCACGGATCGGCAGGCGACGGTCAACCGTAGGCGTACTGGCGTGCGCCTGCATGAACCGCTTGACGATCCGATCCTCGAGCGAATGAAAGCTGATGACCACCAGCCGCCCCCCTTGCTCCAGCAGCGCGAGTGCTGCTTCTAAAACGACTTGCAGCTCCGCAAGCTCTTGATTGATGTGAATCCGTATAGCTTGAAAGGTGCGGGTTGCCGGATCCTTGCCCTTCTCACGGGTCTTGACGACGTTAGCCACGATTTGGGCAAGCTCGCCCGTGCTGACGAGAGGCCCAAGACGGTCGGACTCTGCCCGGCGAGCAACAAGCGCCTTTGCAATCTGAAAAGCAAACCGTTCTTCCCCATAATCTCGTATTACCTCCGTCAGTTCCTGCACCGTGGCCCGCGCCAGCCAGTCAGCAGCAGACTCGCCGCGCGTCGGGTCCATCCGCATATCGAGCGGGCCGTCGGCGCGGAAACTAAAACCCCGCTCCGGATCGTCGACTTGCGGCGACGACACGCCCAGATCCAACAAAACGCCCGACACCCGCCCTACCCCGCGCTCCGCAATCGCGTCGCGCAGTGAAGCAAAACTCTCGTGCACGATCTCGAAACGCGGATCGGCGATTTTCTGAGCCGTGGCGATGGCGAGCGGGTCTTTGTCGAACGCAATCAACCGCCCCGACTCACCCAGCTTGCTCAACACCGCACGGCTATGACCGCCACGTCCGAACGTGCCGTCCACATAGACGCCGTCCGGGCGCTTAACCAGCGCTTCGACCGCTTCTTCCAGCAGCACCGTGCGATGCTGCAATTCGTTTCCCATCGCAGGTGCCATATATGTATGCCGCGATCAGAACGTGAAATCTTTCAACGCGTCGGGCATGCCCTCAGCCATGGCCGCCTGTTCCTTCGCGGCGTACGTCTGCGTATTCCACAACTCGAAATGACGACCCATACCGAGCAACGTCACTTCTTTGTCCAGCCCACCGGCCGTACGCAATTCCGGCGACACGAGCACGCGCCCTGCGCCGTCCATATCAACGTCCATTGCGTTACCGAGAAAAATGCGCTTCCACCAGGTCGCGCTCATAGGCAGCTTTTCGACCCTGTCGCGGAAGACCTCCCATTCCGGGCGCGGAAATAGCAACAGGCAGCCGTCCGGGTGCTTGGTGATCGTCACCCGGCCTTCTGCCTGTCCTTGCAGCGCGTCACGATAGCGAGACGGGACGGACATCCGCCCCTTCGCATCGAGTGTCAGCGCCGACGCCCCTTGGAACACTTCCGCTCTCCCCTGTCGACCACAGTTAGCGCTTCAGCGCTTTACTCTGGTTCCATGCAACCTGGTTGCGATCGCGACGCCGCGCGTCGCTTGCCTGTTTTTGAAAATCTACCCGAAACCCCCTCGGGAATCACACAAAAATACACTTTCTCACACTGTCTCCCACTTTAGAGGAAGCCCAAACAGGGGTCAAGGGAGAAGCGCGGATTTTTAACGAAATTTGTTTGTTAGAACAAGGACTTAGCGCGACTCCTTCACGTCGGACCTAAAACGGAAAACCGTTATAAATGAATGCACTACTGCAACTTGTGAAGGTGATACGTGAAAAGTCCGGGCGAAGGGCGTGGAATCTAAGCGATCTGCGGCGGGGGATCAGACGAATCAGCGGAGGGTTTGAAGCGATTCAGCGGGAGGCGCGCGATGCGCCGTCCCACTTCACAGCGATTAAACGTAGTAAGCAGTGCGAGTCATGATTTTCGACGCGGCGCGCATCAGGGCGCGAGCCGGAAAAGGCAGCTCGACACCGCCGGCATCTATCGCGGTTTTGCCATGCGCCATTTCGTCCGCGCGCATCTGTTCGACGATTGCACGCGACTCGAGGTCCGCTTCGGGCAGTTCGTCCAGATGACTATCGAGGTGCTGCTCGACCTGGCGTTCGGTCTCCGCCATGAAGCCAAGGCTCACCCGGTCGCCTAAGCGGCCTGCCACCAGACCTAGCGCGAGGGCGCCTGCATACCACAGCGGATTCAGCAGGCTGGGCCGTGAATCGAGCGCCTCCAGGCGCCGAGCGGTCCACGCCAGATGATCTTCCTCTTCGCGTGCCGCGTGCTCGAACGTCTCTTTCAAGGTGGGCGAGCGAGTGGCGAGCTTTTGCGCCTGATAGAGCGCCTGCGCACACACTTCGCCGACATGGTTGACGCGCATCAGACCGGCCGCATGCTCGCGCTCGGCAGGCGACAGCTCCGGCGCTTCCGTCGACACGGGCGGCACAGGCACCGGCCGGCTCATCCGCGACACGCCCGTCATTGAGCGTAAACCCCGATCCAGCTCGGTAATCAGTTCATCCAGCACCATCCAACTCTCCTGGTTCAACGCCTCAGCCCGATCTACCGAAGGTCCGCGTGGCGTGCTTTTGCGCAGCAAATTTGCATGCAGAGACCCTCGGTTAACGACTGATTTTATGGCCAATTTTCAATTCTAGACCATGTTGCGTAAACGAAACAGCGCCCTTCTGCACGACCTGCTTTTTCTTTGTGCGAAGTATGCCTTTTGTTACATTACGTGCAACTTCTCGCGAAGTTAGATAGCAAGGCCCGGACGTACCAAAAATATTAGCCTTGTACAAAAAATTCGCAGTTCCTTGGAGATTAATCGATGAAAAAGTCGCTTCTCGCTCTCGCGGCATTGGGCGCGTTCGCTGGTGTCGCCCATGCGCAGAGCAGCGTGACCCTTTACGGTATCGTTGACGAAGGTTTCAACATCAACACCAACGCTGGTGGCAAGCATCTGTACAACCTGTCCAGCGGCGTTCTGCAGGGCAGCCGTTGGGGCCTGCGCGGTACGGAAGATCTGGGCGGTGGGCTGAAGGCCATCTTCGTGCTCGAAAACGGCTTCGACACGAATACGGGTAAGCTGGGTCAAGGCGGTCTCCTGTTCGGTCGTCAGGCTTTTGTTGGTCTGTCGAGCAACTACGGTTCGATCACCTTGGGTCGTCAATACGACTCCGCAGTTGACTATGTTGGCCCGCTGGAAGTTGGCGATCAATGGGGTGGCTACATCACCGCTCACCCGGGTGACCTGGACAATCTGAACAACGACTACCGCGTCAACAACTCGATCAAGTTCACGAGCAACAACTACAACGGCCTCACGTTCGGCGGCTTGTACAGCCTGGGCGGCGTAGCTGGCGAAACTGGCCGCAACCAGATCTTCTCGCTGGGCGCTGGCTACGCGAATGGTCCGTTGGTCCTCGGCGCCGCGTACCTCAACGCTCGCAACCCGGCTGTGAGCTTCTTCGGCAACAACACGTCGACGTCCACGCCATCGGCCGTGACATCGCCGGTTATCGCTGGCTACACTTCGGCCAACACGTACCAGGTCATCGCTGCAGGCGGTGCGTACACGTTCGGCGCGGCGACGATTGGCGGCACGTATTCGAACACCAAGTTCATGAATCTGGGTTCCTCGGCCGCTTCGCCGTTCTCAGGTCAAACGGCTACGTTCAACAACGGCGAAGTCAACTTCAAGTATCAGTTGACCCCGGCGTTGCTGGTCGGCGCAGCGTACGACTACACGCGCGGCAGCAAGATCGAGGGCAATTCGGCTCCCGAGTATCACCAGGGCTCGCTGGGCATCGACTACTTCCTGTCGAAGCGCACCGACATCTACATCGTCGGCGTGTATCAACATGCTTTGGGCGACACGCTGTCGACAACCGGCACGAAGGTCGTGCCGGCCGTTGCCTCGATCAGCAACCTGACGGCTTCGGCGAACCAGAACCAGTTGACGGCGCGCGTCGGTATCCGCACCAAGTTCTAATAAGTCGTAATAAAGCTGTATGCCTCAAAGGCGCCTTCGGGCGCCTTTTTTTTGCCGCGACGCTTTTCGACCTCGGTTTGGAAGGGCGCTCGCGCGGAGTTCTGGCTGGCGGAAATGGATACGGCCCAACGAGCGTAGACTCGTTGGCCGTTCTTTTGGTCAAGCTGGTGGCGGCTCGTGACCTCTTACACGCGCCCGTCGCGTAACTCGCGCCGCAAGATCTTGCCGACATTGCTCTTGGGCAACTCGGTGCGGAACTCGATGATTTTGGGCCGCTTGTAACCCGTCAGTTGCTCCTTGCAGAACGAGAAAATGTCCGCGTCGGTCAGCGCCTGATCTTTCTTCACGACGAAGAGTTTTACCGCCTCGCCCGAATGCTGGTCCGGCACGCCAACCGCCGCGACTTCGAACACGCCGGGCAGTTTGGCGACGACATCTTCGACCTCGTTCGGATAGACGTTGAAG
Organism: Paraburkholderia sp. EB58; assembly: GCF_050436665.1. Taxonomy (NCBI): domain Bacteria; kingdom Pseudomonadati; phylum Pseudomonadota; class Betaproteobacteria; order Burkholderiales; family Burkholderiaceae; genus Paraburkholderia; species Paraburkholderia sp. EB58. The sequence goes on from NZ_JBNDMQ010000003.1 coordinate 436,688, forward strand.
CCGGACACCAGAATCATGTCCTTTTTCCGATCGACGATCTTCACGTATCCCGCTTCGCTCACAATGCCGACGTCGCCGGATTTGAAGAAGCCGTCCGGCGTCATCACCTTGGCGGTTTCGTCCGGCCGGTTCCAGTAGCCTGCCATCACCTGCGGACCGCGGATGCAGATCTCGCCCGGCTGGCCGAGCGGCACCTCGTTGTTTTCATCGTCGCGAATCGAGATTTCAGTCGACGGTAGCGGCAGGCCGATCGTGCCGCTGTATGAGGTGACCGTCACCGGGTTACATGTCACGCACGGCGACGTCTCCGACATCCCGTAACCTTCGACGATCGGACTATGCGTCCTTTCATACCAGCGCTTCGCGACGGCTTCCTGCACGGCCATCCCGCCACCATTGGCGACCAGCAGCTTTGAGAAGTCGAGCTTGTCGAAGTCGGGATGGTTGAGCATCGCGTTGTAGAGCGTGTTCACTGCGGGAATGGTCGTCACCGCGTAACCCTGCAGTTCCTTGATCATCCCGCCAATGTCGCGCGGATTCGGAATCAGCACGCCAAGGCCACCCGTACGAACGGTCAGCAGTCCGCAGACCGTCAGCGCAAAAATGTGATACAGCGGCAGCGCGACAACCGTAATGAACTGGTCGATGTCGTCCCGTCCCGCGCGAGCGGGGTCGAGCCAGACCTGCGACTGCAAAACGTTGGCGATCAGGTTCCGGTGCAGCAGGGTCGCGCCTTTAGCGACGCCGGTCGTGCCGCCCGTGTACTGGAGGAACGCGACATCGTCCGGCCCTTGCTTGACCGACTTGTACTCGTGGCGTGCCCCTTCGGCAATGGCGGTGTTGAACCTGATGTGACCGGGCAGGCTCCAGGCGGGAACCATCTTTTTGACGCGACGCACGACGAAGTTCACGATCAACCCCTTCGTGCCCATCAGATCGCCCATCGCCGCAACGATCACGTGCTTGACCGCCGAATTGCGCACCACCGCCTGCAGCGTCACCGCGAAATTCTCGAGGATGATGATGGCTTCGGCGCCGCTGTCCTTGAGTTGATGCTCGAGTTCACGCGGCGTGTACAGGGGATTCACGTTCACGACCACATACCCGGCGCGCAGAATGGCGGCGATCGCCACCGGGTACTGCAGCACGTTCGGCATCATGATCGCAATGCGGGCGCCGCGCGCGAGGCCCTTGGACTGGAACCATGCGGCGAGCTTGCTCGACAACGCGTCGAGCTCGCCGTAGGTGATCTGCTTGCCCATGCAGACGAACGCCGGTTTGGTGCGATGTTCACGGAAGCTTTCGTCGAACAGATCGGCAACAGATGAGTACTGACTCGGATCGATCTCTGCTGGAACGCCGGGCGGATATGATTTCAGCCAGATTTTTTCCATGCGGCGTCTCCTCCTTTTTTTCGAATGGTCGTGCTAAAAACGCATCGTAGCACGCGTCCCACCCCACAATTCGTGTAATGCCCCCGGGTTAGACGGCACCCTCGAACACAATCTGTAAGAAGCGGCGAGTGAGACGAAAGCGTTTGAGCCTGGGATTTCAAACGCGCTCGACTTCGACGAGACAGTCGTAGAAAGTGGCCGAGCCACCGAGGTCAGTGAGCGCCTGGCTCGTGACCTGATTGGCGTTGCGGCCGTCGGGGGCCAGTTTTTTCCACCAGATGGACAGTCCGACCATCAGGCCCTCGCGTGCCTTATCCGTCACGCGGGCACGCGCCTGCATCGAACCACGGTCGTTGAAGATACGTACCAGATCTCCATCAAGCACCTGGCGCTCGCCTGCATCGGAAGGATGGATGTCAATATGAGGTTCGCCCTCAGTGGAACGCAAACTTTCCACGTTGACGAACGTGCTATTCAAAAAGTTACGGGCGGGCGGAGAGATCATGGCCAGCGGGTAACGCGCCGCGAGTTCGGGGTCGCCGTCTGCGGATTCATAGGGCGGCAGGTAGTCCGGAAGGGGATCGAGGCCTTGCTGTGCCAGGCGCTCACTAAAGAACTCGCACTTGCCCGACGGCGTACGAAAGCCACCGTCGGCAAACGGGGCGTCGGGCAGGTTGAGCTTGGCCCATCCAGTGCGCTTCAGCGACTCCCAGTCGACGCCTTCGAACACCGGGTCGTCCCAGCGCAGTGCATTCGCCGCGACAGACTCGTCCGACTCGAACAGCGCCGATTCCTGCAGATTCATGTGGCGGGCGATGCCGCGGAAAATCTCGGTATTGGGCCGTGCTTCCCCCACCGGCTGAATCGCAGGCAGGTTCACCATCACGTGCGTGTGGCCGTAAGACTTATGGAGGTCGAGATGTTCTAGCTGCGTGGTCGCGGGTAGCAATAAATCGGCATAGTCCGCGGTATCGGTCTGGAAATGCTCGAGGACAATAGTAAACAGATCCTCCCGTGCAAAGCCGGCTGCGACCCGCGCCGAATCTGGCGCAACTGCGACTGGATTCGAGTTATAGACAATGACGGCCTCAACTTTCGGCCCGAAGCTGGCGTCGCCCGGATGCAGCAATGCGTCGCCAATTGCATTCATATTGATCACGCGCGGCTGCCGCGACGGCCAACCGGGTATCAGGTCAGGGCGCTGCAACGCGTGTGAGTTAACCGGCGCCCAGCCCGACGAAGAAAGCAATGCCCCGCCTGAGCGCTCGCGCCAGGCGCCGGTCAACGAGGGCAAGCACGCGATTGCGCGCACTGCGTTGCCGCCGCCGCGCACGCGCTGCAGTCCGTAATTCATGCGGATCGCTGCCTTTCTGGTGCCACCGTACAAACGCGCGAGGTCGACGATTGTTTGTTCGTCAATCCCGCAAATCTGCGCGACGCGGGCGGGCGGATAGGTGAGCGCGCGAGCCTTTAACTGCTCAAAACCGAGCGTATGGTCAGCAATATAAGCGTGATCCAGCAGATCTTCGGTGATCAGCACGTTCATCATGCCGAGTGCAAGCGCACCGTCGGTGCCTGGTTTGAGCGCGATGTGCTGATGGCATTTTTCCGCCGTCAGCGAGCGATACGGGTCGATCGCGATCAGGCGTGCGCCGCGACGCTTGGCTTCCTGCGCACGAGTCCAGAAATGCAGATTGGACGCGATCGGATTCGAACCCCAGATCAGGATCAGATCGCTCTCAGCAAAAAACTCCGTGAGCATGCCGAGGCTCGCGCCGTACATGTACTTCAGTCCGGCCGCACCGGCTGCCGCGCAAATTGTCCGCTCCAGTTGGGATGCGCCGAGCTTGTGGAAAAACCGCTGCGCGATGCTGTCGCCTTGTACTAAACCCATCGTACCGGCGTAGCTGTAGGGGACGATTGCCTCGGGAGCGCGCGCAGCGATCCCCGACAGACGCTCGGCTGCCAGTTTTAGCGCTTCATCCCAGCCGATGGGCTCGAAGCGGCCTTCACCTTTGGCGCCGATCCGACGCATCGGCGTTGCAAGCCGACGCGGATGATGCACCCGTTCCGCATAGCGGCTGACCTTGGTGCACAACGCTCCTTGAGTTGGCGGATGGTCGGGATCGCCGACCACCTTGATTGCCCGCCCGTTCTCTACCGTGACGCGCATCGCGCAGGTATCCGGACAGTCATGCGGACAAACTGCACGGGCAAACTCAATCGGGGCATTCATTGGAGAATCCGTGAAAGGCGCAACATAGCGCGAAGCGTAATTTTATTACTTCCTTAAACACCTGCACCGCACGACATCGCCAAAAATGCCGGTGGGCGTAGAATTAACCATCATCGAGCCCGGGCGAAGGCGTCTCGAGCAACTCAATGCACAGCGAAGCACAACGCACCATGAAACTGATCCCCGAAATCCAGGCCGCTCACGGCGAAATCCAGACCCTCCGACGAACCATTCACGCACATCCCGAACTGCGGTACGAAGAGACCCAGACGTCCGACCTGGTTGCAAAAAGCCTCAGCGACTGGGGTATCGAAGTGCACCGCGGACTGGGCAAGACGGGGGTGGTCGGCGTCCTGAAGCGCGGCAACAGCAAGCGGTCGATTGGGCTGCGCGCTGATATGGACGCTCTTCCTATTCAAGAACTCAACAGCTTCGAACATCGCTCCCGCCACCAAGGAAAGATGCACGCTTGTGGACACGATGGGCATACAGCCATGCTATTGGGCGCGGCTCGACACCTGGCCAAACACGGCGAGTTTGACGGCACGATCGTGTTCATCTTTCAGCCGGCTGAAGAAGGCGGTGCGGGCGCACAGGCGATGATCGATGACGGTCTTTTCACGAAGTTTCCCGTTGATGCGGTGTTCGGGATTCACAACTGGCCGGGCATGGCAGCGGGGCATTTCGGTGTGACCGAGGGCCCGATCATGGCATCGAGCAATGAATTCCGAATCGAAATCACGGGCGTCGGTGCGCACGCAGCAATGCCGCACAATGGGCGCGACCCAGTCTTCACGGCCGTGCAGATCGCCAATGGCCTGCAGGGCATCATCACGCGCAACAAGAAGCCTCTCGACACCGGCGTACTGTCGATCACGCAGATTCATGCGGGCGACGCGGTAAACGTAGTCCCCGATAAGGCATGGATTGCAGGCACGGTGCGCACATTTACGACTGAGACGCTGGATCTGATCGAAACGCGCATGCGCAAGATTGCCGAAAACACCGCGGCGGCATACGACTGCTCAGTAAATATTGTCTTCCATCGCAACTATCCGCCAACGATAAATAGCAGCGAGGAGACCCGCTTTGCCGCTTCGGTTATGAAGGAGGTTGTGGGCGCGGAAAATGTGGACGACGCTGTCGAGCCGACGATGGGCGCCGAAGATTTTTCGTTCATGTTGCTAGCCAAGCCGGGATGTTATGCCTTTCTCGGGAACGGCATGGGCGGCCATCGCGATGCTGGCCATGGGGCCGGCCCTTGCATGCTGCATAACGCGAGTTACGACTTCAACGATGAGCTTTTGCCCGTCGGATCGACTTATTGGGTGAAGCTCGCGCAGAAATTCCTCGCGCAGGCGTAGTTTGTAGAAATGCGGTCGGGGAAGGCTGGGGTGCTCTGACAGTTCGTTGGTGGAGGCAGTTGTGTAGCGCAGCTGCCTGATGGGGGCGTCTGTGGCTTGCGATGATAGCGGGTCGTGTGAGTTGACTGAGCGGGCTTGCACGCGTTCTGTTTCCGGACGCGTAAACGCAGAAACCCCACCTTTTGCGGGGTGGGGTTTCTGTTTGCTGCTGGGGAGCCTGACGATTACCTACTTTCACACGGGTAATCCGCACTATCATCGGCGTGGAGTCGTTTCACGGTCCTGTTCGGGATGGGAAGGGGTGGTACCGACACGCTATGGTCATCAGGCATGACTTGTTGCCGTACTGCTCGTGGAGCAATACAACCAATCGGGAAGAAGTAGCTGAGAGGATGCCTCTCGTTTGATGCGGGTTGTGTTGTTCGAGGCACAACACTGATCTCAACCGTGTGCTACCCCCTTCGGGGGTGGGATTCTCGTAAGCGCTGAAGCACTAACGAGCATCGCAAAACACACCTGTTATAGGATCAAGCCTTACGGGCAATTAGTATCAGTTAGCTTAACGCATTACTGCGCTTC